>NZ_JBYISM010000016.1:0-181256 GCF_057708605.1 Nocardia sp. bgisy118
TTCGCCCGTGTGCCGAGTTCGCCCGTGTGCCGAGTTCGCCCGTGTGCCGAGTTCGCCCGTGTGGCGTGATGGTCCGAGTATCCCGGTCGTACCGGACGCCGAAGCCCGGCGGATCAGCGTGCGGCGCTGGCCTTCTGGGCATCGAGCAGCGCCCCGATCCGGTCGGCCCCGCCGGATGCGAGCCAGGTGTCGAGGGTCCACAGCCCCGGGTGGAGTTCGCGCAGCGCGGGAAGGTCGGCGTGCCAACCGCCGGTCTCGCGCGTCACCCGCCAGACGTTGACGATCTCGGGGCCGATCGCCTCCGCCTCGGCCTCGCTCACCTCTTCGTACCGCACCGGATGTCCGGTGGCGCGAGCGATCGCCGCCGCGGCGGCGACGGGAGTGACCGCGTCGCCTGCCAATTCGAGGATCTGGCCGTGGAATCGGTCCGGATCTGCGAAGGCCAGCGCGGCGAAGACCGCGATATCGTCGACCGCGATCATCTGCAGCGGCCGGTCGGCGGGGAACAGATGGCGGTGCACGCCGTGCGCGATGCCGTCCACCGGAGAACCCTGGAGCAGGTAGTTCTCCATGAAACGGACCGGCCGCAGGACGGTGTAGCGCAGGCCGCTGGCGACCAAAGCCTCCTCGATGCGCTGTTTGCCGTGCGCGCCCCACGCGATGTCGTCGCCCAGCGAGCCGACGCCGGTGAAGACGACGTGGTCGACACCCGCGGTGCGCGCGGCCTCGATCAGCGCGATGCCACGCCGGGCCTCCAGGTCGCCGTCCCAGCCCGCGACGCGGTAAGTCGCTGGGGGAACGGCGAATACGCCGCGGGCTCCGGCCGCCGCGGCGAGCAGGGTGTCGGGCGCGTCGAAGTCGCCGATCGCCAGTTCGGCGCCTGCCGCGGCCAGCGCTCGCGCGGCGGGCACGTCGGGGTCGCGCACCAGGACGCGCACCGGGATGCCGTCGGCCAGGAGCCTGCGGGCGGTCACGCCGCCCTGCTTTCCGGTGCCGCCGGTGACGAGGATCGGGTCGTGCTGAGAGGACATGTTCGCCTTCTTCTGGTGAATCGTCTCGATAGAATCGGGTCGGTCGACCCGTTTTCGGACGTTACGGGTGACCCCACCCGGTTGGCCAGGCCATATATGGAAGGTGCGTAACGAAATGACGGTCCCCGTGGCACCTTCGACCCTCGCTGCGCGGGCCGACGCACAGCGCAATCGCGCGCTCGTGCTCGCCGCCGCGCAGCGGGCTTTCGCCGAGCGCGGACTCGCGGTGTCCCTCGCCGAGGTCGCGCGCCGAGCCGGTGTCGGCGCGGGCACGGTCTATCGGCACTTCCCGACGAAATCCGATCTGCTGGAAGCGGTTATGCAGCAGCGGGTGGACCGGCTGGCCCGGCTCGCCGCCGCGCAGGTGGGTGCGCGGGATCCGGGCGCGGCGTTCTTCGAGTTCTGCGTGGATGTGGTGTTGTCCACGCCGCGTAACCAGGCGCTGTGCGAGGTGGTGCAGTCCGACGACGGGTGGCCGCGCACGCTGATGCGCGGTGCGGGACTGCGATTCCACCGCGCGCTCGAGGCGCTGCTGCTCGCGGCGCAGCGGCAGGGCGCGGTCCGCGCCGACATCGTGCTGGCCGACGTGCTCGACGTCTTCACCGGATGCGTTGCCATCCAACGGAACAGGCCCGCGGGGAGTGAACTCGCGCGCGCCGCGGTGATCCTGCTCGACGCGCTGCGCGCCACCCCCGGCGGCACGAGCGTAACGAAACTCCGCGCTGTCCCGGATTCGCGTGACGAAACAGAGGCTCATAACGAAACTGCCGGGGGTTCGCGCTGCCCGGTCTGCGGCTCGGCACTGGCCGCACCCGGGACCGGTCGTCCCCGTCGCTACTGCTCGGCGGCTTGCCGTCAGAAGGCGCACCGTTCCCGTGCCGCCGCCCGCGCCATGGGCTGAACTGGCCGCGACATCGCACCGCGCGAATCGTGCGATGCCGAAGTCCGCGACGACCGATGGCGGTCGAAGCACAGGATGTCGGTGGCGTCACCCGGCATCGTGATCGACGCGGTGGCGCGATACCGGCGCGGATTGCCGAGCGCCCACCAGGCGGGGCTCGGCGCGGAAACAGCCCGGCCGCGAGAGACATTCGGGCCGACGGTGGCTGCGGTTGCCGTTCACCGCCGATCGATCAGGAACGGGTAGCCGCGATCGGACGCGTGGTGCGAGGAAGGACCGGGATAGCCCCGGGCAGGCCTACAGCAGATCGCTCACATCGTCGGGGACGTCGACGGCGTACTTGCGCAGGATGTCCATCGAGATCACTTCCAGGGCGTTCTCGTGGGTGGCCGCGAGCACCACGGGTGCGGCGACGCCGTCCTCGTGGGCGTGCAGCCAGCGCACCGCCACCACGCACCACCGGTCACCCGGCTGCAGGCCGGGGAAGTTGTTCTCCGGGCGCGGCGTACTGAGGTCGTTGCCGATGGACGCCTGATGTTCGAGGAACTCGGCCGTGACGACGGTGCACACGGTATGGCTGCCCAGATCCTCCGGCCCGGTGCTGCAGCAGCCGTCCCGGTAGAAACCGGTCAGAGGATCGGTGCCGCACTCTTCCAGCGGCCCCCCAAGCACGTTTCGATCGGTCACGTCGCCGATCCTATTGTCAGTTCGCGAGAAGTTCCGCAGGACAAGAAATCTCGGGGGCTGTGTCTCGGTCTCGCGCGTGGCGTGATAAGGCGCGGTTGCGCCGCTGCTCCGGCCGGGTGCGGGTGTCCGGAGGACCGGGTGCGACCGCGCCGGTCGCGTGCCGCCGCCTTCGCTCCCGCCGTGTGCGGACCGTGGCGGGACCGTCTCGGGCCGCGCGTGTCATGGGATGGTCGCGCCGGTGATCGGACTCACATGGCGCGTCGGCGCGAGCCCGGCGTGGGCGCGGTCGGCGGACCGCGCCTATCAGCGGCGATGCGACGTTCTGCAAGGATGGTCGGCGTGAGTTCCGAAGTCTGGATTCTGATAGCCGCGATCGCCGCCCTGCTACTGGTGGCGTTCGTCGGCGGATTCGTGCTGCACAGGCGCCGCCGCGTCTCGATCACGGCGCAGGCGCCGGAGAAGGAGCTGACCGATCGGTCGGGCGGCTACACGGCGGCGGGCGGGTTCAACTTCAGTCAGGGCGGCGCGGCGACCGCGACACGCCCGGAACCGAGCCCGCAACCGAACCTGGAACGGACCGACACCGAGGGGCAACCGCACGTCGGTGACGACGCGGCCGTCCCGCGCGACGCCCCGCGGCGCGGCATCACCGATGTGGCGCTGCCGGACGCCGACGTCCTCGCGGAACCCGAGGGACCGACGGCCGAGCCGGTCGAATCGGCGCAGGACGGCACGTCCGCCGCGACGCAGGCCGCTCCGGAATCGCAGGCTCCCGCCGATCCGGAGACCCTCGCCGATACGCAAGCGACCGACCAGGCCCCGGCCGAGCAGCTCCCCGTCGACGAGCCGGCGACTTCGGTCGAGCCGCCCGCACCGTCCGACACGGCGGTCGCCGAGCCCGAGACGACCGTCGGACCGGCCCCGGTCGTGCCCGACACCGCGGCCGCCGCCGAGACCGCTCCCGCACTCGAGGAGATCGAGCCCACCGCGGGCCGCCTGGTCCGTCTGCGCGGCCGACTATCCCGTTCGCAGAACGCGGTCGGCAAGAGCTTGCTCGGACTGCTCGGCGGCGGCGACCTGGACGAGGACTCCTGGGAAGAGATCGAGGACACCCTCGTCCTCGCCGATCTCGGCACCGCGAGCACCAGCGCCGTGGTCGGCCGCCTGCGCGAGGAGATGGCCGCGCGCAGCGTGCGCACCACCGACCAGGCCCGCGCCGTGCTGCGCGACGTGCTGGTCGAGGCGCTGCGTCCCGAGCTGGACCGTTCCATCCGCGCGCTGCCGCACGCCGACCATCCGTCGATTTTGCTGGTCGTCGGCGTCAACGGCACCGGGAAGACCACCACCACCGGCAAGCTGGCCAGGGTCCTGGTCGCCGACGGCCGCCGGGTGCTGCTCGGCGCGGCCGACACCTTCCGTGCCGCGGCCGCCGACCAGTTGCAGACCTGGGGCGAGCGGGTCGGCGCGGAGACGGTGCGCGGCAAGGAGGGCGCCGACCCGGCCGCGGTCGCGTTCGACGCGGTCAGCGCGGGCATCGAGCGCGGTGTCGACGTGGTGCTCGTCGACACCGCGGGCCGCCTGCACACCAAGACCGGCCTGATGGACGAGCTCGGCAAGGTCAAGCGCGTCGTGGAGAAGAAGGCCGAGGTCGACGAGGTCCTGCTGGTGCTGGACGCCACCGTCGGGCAGAACGGCCTGATGCAGGCGCGGGTGTTCGCCGAGGTCGTCGACATCAGCGGCGTGGTGCTGACCAAGCTGGACGGGACCGCCAAGGGCGGCATCGTCTTCCAGGTGCAGCACGAGCTCGGCGTGCCGGTGAAACTGGTCGGTCTCGGCGAAGGCGCGGACGATCTGGCGCCGTTCGAGCCCGGCGCCTTCGTGGACGCGCTCCTCGGCTGAGCCCGGGCTCGGCATCACGTCGGACGGTCGAGCGGACACCGCTCGGCCGTCCGACGTTTGCGCATCGATAGCGGACGATCGAGGTCCGAGGCCGCTTTCAGGCCGCTTTCACGCCCTTTCTCTCGAGCATTCCGCCATCGATCTCGAGAGTTCCGCCGCGCAGGTCGGTGAACGGAAAGTTTGCGGTGTCCTACTCGCAGGTAACCGGTCGCCGCGGTGCGCCGACACAAACCTCACACCAGGCGGGAAACGTGTGGTGTACACCACGAAACGTGGTAGCAACACAACGGCGCTATCCGTTCACGCAGGCGCAACACGACAGCTCAACGGATGAAACACCGAATGGCGACCCTTCTGTGCAGGTCCATTTGCCGAAGGCGGCTGGGCCCGAGATGAGGAGGACATTAAGGTGGCATTTCCCGTAATCGGCGCGCCGGACGCCGGTGACACCGCATGGATGCTGGCGAGTTCAGCACTCGTGCTTCTGATGACACCCGGACTCGCGTTCTTCTACGGCGGCATGGTCCGCAGCAAGAACGTGCTGAACATGATCATGATGAGCATCAGCGCCATGGGACTGGTAACGATCCTGTGGTCGCTGTACGGCTTCTCCATGACCTTCGGTGAGGACAAAGCGAACCTCATCGGTGACCCGGGACAGTATTTCGGCCTGAAGAGCGTTTTCGGCGGTAGCTACCTTGCCTCCACCGACCCGGCGGCCCCGGCCGCGGTTCCCCTGAACGGAACCATTCCGCTGTCGGTGTTCGTCGCGTTCCAGCTCATGTTCGCGATCATCACCGTCGCACTCATCTCGGGCGCGGTCGCCGACCGCTTGAAGTTCGGCTCCTGGCTGGCGTTCGCCGGTATCTGGGTCACCGTCGTGTACTTCCCGGTCGCGCACTGGGTCTTCGCCTTCGATGGCTACACCGGTGAAGAGGGCGGCTGGATCGCCAACAACCTGAAGGCCATCGACTTCGCCGGTGGTACCGCGGTCCACATCAACGCCGGCGCCGCCGGTCTGGTGCTCGCGATCGTGCTCGGCAAGCGCAAGGGCTGGCCGGGCACGCCGTTCCGCCCGCACAACCTGCCGTTCGTCATGCTCGGCGCCGGTCTGCTGTGGTTCGGCTGGTACGGCTTCAACGCCGGTTCGGCGGTCGGCTCCAACGGCATCGCGGGCGCGACCTTCCTGACCACCACCATCGCCACCGCCGCCGCCATGCTGGCCTGGCTCCTGGTGGAGAAGATCCGCGACGGCCACCCCACCTCGCTGGGTGCGGCCTCGGGCATCGTCGCCGGTCTGGTGGCCATCACCCCGGCCTGTTCCTCGGTGAACGTCGTCGGCGCGCTGGCCATCGGCGTGGTCGCGGGTGCGCTGTGCGCCCTCGCGGTCGGCCTGAAGTTCAAGTTCGGCTTCGACGACTCGCTCGACGTGGTCGGCGTGCACCTGGTCGGCGGTCTCGTCGGCACCCTGATGGTGGGCCTGGTCGCCGCGCCCGAAGCTCCGGCGGCGGTCGAAGGCTTGTTCTACGGTGGTGGGATCGAGCAGTTGAAGCTGCAGGCTGTCGGTGCGTTCACCGTGCTTGCGTACTCCCTGGTCGCGACGGCGGTGATCGCTTACATCGTGAAGTTCACGATCGGTCTGCGCGCGACGGACGAGGGCGAGTCGGTGGGCCTGGACGAGTCCGAGCACGCGGAAACCGCATACGATTTCGCTGCTGTGGGTGGCACGGCACGCTCGCTCGTCAAGGAGGCATGACGACATGAAACTGATCACCGCAATCGTCAAACCGTTCACGCTCGAGGACGTCAAGTCCGGGCTCGAGCAGGCTGGCGTGCTCGGCATGACCGTCAGCGAGGTGCAGGGTTACGGGCGGCAGAAGGGCCACACCGAGGTCTACCGCGGCGCCGAGTACTCGGTGGACTTCGTGCCGAAGGTGCGCGTCGAGGTCGTCGTGGACGACGCGTCGGTCGACAAGGTCGTCGAGGTGATCGTCGAGGCCTCGCGCACCGGCAAGATCGGTGACGGCAAGGTCTGGGTCACTCCGGTGGAGTCGATCATCCGCGTGCGGACCGGCGAACGCGGTACCGACGCGCTGTAACCGCGGCGTGAGCATCGGGCCCGGAGGCGGTAGCGCAGCGTGACCACGAAGGGCCCGTGAGCGGCGCGCATGCGATACGGGACAACGAGCGGCGGCCCCGCTCCCACCGGAGACCGGTAGGGGCGGGGCCGCACGCATTGAATTGGGCGGTGGGTTGTGGGCAGCAGTAGCGGAAACGGCAAGCAGGACAACGGCGAACGGGTCTCCAACGGGGCGGCCGATCTGGTCGCCGCGCGAGATCAGCTGCTCGACGGCGGCATGCCGCGCAATCCGCGATTGGACGCCGAGTCCCTCCGGTCGGCGCTGGTCGACCTCTTCGAACTGTGGCTCACCAGCAAGGGCGCCGAGCTGGGTATCACCGCCGACAGCGGTCTCGCGGTGGTGGCGGTCGGCGGGCTCGGGCGCAGGGAGATGCTGCCCTACTCGGATCTGGATCTGGTGTTGTTGCACGACGACGTCGATCCGGCCAGGGTGGCCGAGGTCGCCGACCAGCTCTGGTATCCGCTCTGGGACGCCCACATCAAACTCGACCACAGCGTGCGGACCGTCCCCCAAGCGCTGCGGGTCGCCAACGACGACCTGATCGCGGCCCTCGGCATGCTCGAGGCCCGGCACATCGTCGGCGACGTGGAGTTGAGCAACCTGCTGATCGGCGGGGTGCGCCGCGAGTGGCGCACCGGAATCCGCAACCGCTTCGACGAGCTGATCGCCCAGGCACAGGCCCGCTGGCAGCGCAGCGGCGAGATCGCGCATCGCGCCGAGCCCGATCTGAAGAACGGCCGCGGCGGTCTGCGCGACATCCAACTGCTGGACGCGCTGGCCGTCGCCCAGCTGACCGACGCCATGCCGGGGCTGGGTCCTGATGTGCCCGGCGGCGGCGTGAAACAAGCGCAGCGTCGTTTGCTCGACGTTCGCACCGAGCTGCACCGTGTCGCGGGACGATCCCGCGATCAGCTGCGCGCGCAGGACGCCGACGAGATCGGCGCCGCCCTGCGCATCGGCGATCGGTTCGATCTCGCTCGCACGCTGAGCGATTCGGCGCGGACGGTCAGCTACTCCGTCGACGTCGGGCTGCGCACGGCCGCCAACGCGCTGCCGCGCCGCGGCCTCGCTCGACTGCGCCGCATGCCCGTGCGACGACCACTCGATGAGGGGGTGGTCGAACACGCGGGCGAGGTGGTGCTGGCCAGAGACGCGCGGCCGCAACGCGATCCGGGGCTCATCCTGCGGGTTGCCGCCGCATCGGCGCAGACCGGGCTGCCGATGTCGGCCACTACGCTGAACCGCCTCTCCGAGGACGCGCCCGAGCTGCGCGAGCCGTGGCCGAAGGACGCGCTCAACGATCTGCTCGTGTTGCTCGGCGCCGGGCGCGGCACCATCGACGCGATCGAGGCGCTGGATCGCACCGGGCTGTGGGGCAGGCTGCTGCCGGAATGGGGCGCGGTGCGTGATCTGCCGCCGCGCGACGCCTTGCACACCTGGACCGTCGACCGTCATCTGATGGAGAGCGTCGCGTACGCGAGCGCGCTCAGCACGCGGGTGGCCCGCCCCGACCTGCTCCTGCTCGGCGCGCTGCTGCACGACATCGGCAAGGGCCGCGCCGGCGATCACAGCGTGGTCGGCGCCGAGCTGGCCACCCACATCGGCCGCAGGCTCGGGCTGTGGCCCTCCGACGTGCGCACGCTCAGCGCCGTGGTCCGCCACCACCTGCTGCTCCCGGAGACCGCGACCCGCCGCGACCTCGCGGACCCGGACACGGTGCAGCTCGTCGTCGACGCGCTCGACGGCGACGTGCAGCTGCTGGAACTGCTGCACACGCTGGCCGAGGCCGACTCGCTGGCCACCGGCCCCGGCGTCTGGGGCGACTGGAAGGCCTCGCTCATCGGCGATCTGGTGCGGCGCTGCCGCACGGTCATGGCGGGCTTCGAACTGCCGACCCCCGAGCCCATCGCGCCGGAGTTGCTGGCCAAGGCGGCGGCGGGCGGCGTTCACGTCGACCTGAAGCCAGGCGAGGGCAAGTACACCTATGTGGTGACGGTGATCGCGCCGGACACGCCCGGTTTGCTCTCCGACGCCGCGGGCGTGCTCGCGCTGCATTCGCTGCGGGTGCTCTCCGCCGCGCTCGGCGGCGAGGGAGCGTCGGCCGTCAACACCTTCGTGGTCTCGCCCAAGTTCGGCGACCCGCCGGACGCGGGTTTGCTGCGCCAGGAACTGATCAGGGCCATCGCCGGGGACCTCGATCTGCCCGCGCTGCTCGCCAAGCGCGAACGCGAGGCGAGCGGAGTGGGCCCGAGCCCGTACGCCCAGGCCCAGCCGCGGATGATCTGGTCGTCGACCTCGACGCCGGGCCAGGTGATCCTGGAGCTGCGCGCCGAGGATCGCGTGGGGCTGCTGAGCCGGTTGGCCGCGGCGTTCGCGGGCTGCGGAGCGAACGTGCGCTGGGCGAAGGTGGTCACCATGGGTTCGGCCGTGGTCGACTCGTTCTGCCTCGAGCTGGGCGGCGAAGACGCGCCGCAGCGCCGCGGCGCGATCGAGAAGGCGGTGCTGGACGTGGTGCCGCGACCCGCGCCGAAGACGCCGGACCCGGCGCTTCCCGACAACGTTTCCTGAGCCGCGACGGGCCGTGCCTCGGCGCGGACGACGGCGTTGCACGCGATTTGCTGGATCTTCGCTCCGTGCGCCGTGACGCACCCTACTATCAGAGCGTCTGGCTATCGCGAGCACGAGGGGAGCAGGTCGGTGGCAATTGAGGTTGTTTCGGCTTCGATGATGACGAGCGACGAGACCACGCACATGGCGCGGTGTGTCGGCGGAGATCGATGGGTCGTTTCCTGGTTGCCCGGCCGGACCTTGACCGGACGGCAGGCCGTGACCGCGATGACCATCGCCTCCACGGTTTCCACCACGCCCGACGCGCCGGAGGGCGCGGACTGGGCGATGCTCGACGATCTGGCGCTCGAGCTCGGACTGACCGGCCGGGAGGCCGCGTACATGGTCCGGCTGGAGAACCACGACTACCGCAAGACTTCCAAACCACGCCGTCGCGCACTCGAATAAATACCGCGCTCCGCTCGAAGGACGCACCGCCTGCGCGAACACGCAGGCGATCCCATTACGCTGGGAGGAAGTTGACGTCACTCGAGATCAGGAGCGCGATCGGTGTTCGAATCCCTGTCCGACCGGCTTACCGGTGCCCTCAAGGATCTGCGTGGTAAGGGGCGTCTGTCACCGGCCGACATCGACGCCACGTGCCGTGAGATCCGCTTGGCGCTGCTCGAGGCCGACGTCGCGCTGCCCGTGGTGCGCGGTTTCATCGCCAAGATCAAGGAGCGCGCCAAGGGCGCCGAGGTCTCCGGGGCGCTGAATCCGGCCCAGCAGGTCGTCAAGATCGTCAACGAGGAACTGATCGGCATCCTCGGCGGCGAGACCAGGCGGCTGAACCTGGCCAAGAACCCGCCGACGGTGATCATGCTCGCCGGTCTGCAGGGCTCCGGTAAGACCACGCTGGCCGGCAAGCTCGCGAAATGGCTGAAGGGACAAGGACATCAGCCGCTGCTGGTGGCCTGTGACCTGCAGCGCCCCGGCGCCGTCACCCAGCTGCAGGTGGTCGGCGAGCGCGCGGGCGCGCCGGTGTTCGCCCCGCATCCCGGCACCTCCGTCGGCGGTGGCGACAACCCGCTCGGCATCTCCGCCGCCGACCCGATCGAGGTCGCGCGCGCCGGTGTCGAGGAGGCGCGCGTCAAGCAGTACGACGTGGTCATCGTCGACACCGCCGGTCGCCTCGGCATCGATCAGGAGCTGATGCGCCAGGCCGCGGGCATCCGCGACGCGGTGCAGCCGGACGAGACGCTGTTCGTGCTCGACGCCATGATCGGTCAGGACGCCGTCAACACGGCCGAGGCGTTCCGCGACGGCGTCGGGTTCACCGGCGTCGTGCTCACCAAGCTCGACGGCGACGCGCGTGGTGGCGCGGCCCTTTCGGTCCGCAACGTCACCGGCGAGCCGATCATGTTCGCCTCCAGCGGCGAGAAGCTGGAGGACTTCGACGTCTTCCACCCCGACCGCATGGCCAGCCGCATCCTCGGCATGGGCGACGTGCTCACCCTGATCGAGCAGGCCGAGCAGGTCTACGACGCGCAGCAGGCCGAGGAGGCCGCGCGCAAGATCGGCAGCGGCGAGCTCACCCTCGAGGACTTCCTCGAGCAGATGCTGGCGATCCGCAAGATGGGCCCGATCGGCAACCTGCTCGGCATGCTGCCCGGCGCGGGCCAGATGAAAGACGTGCTCGCCCAGGTCGACGACAAGCAGCTGGACCGGGTGCAGGCCATCATCCGCGGCATGACCCCGGCCGAGCGGGACAACCCGAAGATCATCAACGCCTCCCGCCGACTGCGCATCGCCAACGGCTCCGGCGTCGCGGTCTCCGAGGTCAACCAGCTCGTCGACCGCTTCTTCGAGGCCAAGAAGATGATGGCCATGATGGGCCGCCAGATGGGCCTGCCCGGCGCGCGGCGCGGCGGCAGCAAGAAGGGCAAGAAAGGCAAGAAGGGCGGACGCGGCCCGACCCCGCCGAAGGTGCGCGGCGGTCTGCCCGGCATGCCCATGCCGGGGATGCCGGGAATGCCCGCGGGCATGCCCGACCTGTCGAACATGCCCGCCGGGCTCAACGAATTGCCGCCTGGCCTCGACGGTTTCGACCTGTCCAAGCTCAAGTTCCCCAAGAAGTAGGCGTACGCGCTCTCGACGGGCGACGGCTCGAAGGTAGGTTGGGAGACCAGCCGAGCAGGTCCAGGAGGTCGCTGTGCATCTACGCGGGGTGGTTCTGCCGGACGACGAGGTGCGCGATCTCTGGGTGCACGACGGGCTGGTGTCCTTCGAGCCGGTGTCCGGCGCCGAAACCCTGTGTGACACAGGGTGGATCGTGCCCGGCCTGGTGGACGCGCACTGCCATGTCGGTATCCGCTACGGCGGTGGCCACGAGGACCGCGAAGGCGCGATCGCCCAGGCGGTGACCGAACGCGACGCCGGTGCGCTGCTGCTCCGCGACGCCGGGTCGCCGATCGATACCCGCTTCGTCGACGAGCACGACGAGCTGCCGAAGATCATCCGGGCGGGCAGGCACATCGCGCGGCCCAAGCGCTACATCCGCGAGCTCGGCATCGAACTCGACGACGAGCGCGACCTTCCGGAGATCGTGGCCGAGCAGGCGCGGCTCGGGGACGGCTGGGTGAAGATCGTCGGCGATTGGATCGACCGCTCTGTCGGCGACCTGCGTCCGCTGTGGAGCGACGCCGTCCTGAAGGAGGCCATCGACGCCGCGCACACCAACGGCGCCCGGGTCACCGCGCACGTGTTCGGCGAGGACGCCCTGCCCGGCCTGATCGACGCGGGCATCGATTGCCTCGAACACGGCACCGGGCTCACCGACGAGACCATCGAGATGATGGTCGAACACGGCACCGCGCTGGTCCCCACCCTGATCAACATCGACACCTTCCCGTCCATCGCCGACGGTGCGGGCAAATTCCCTGTCTACGCCGCCCACATGCGCGACCTGCACCGCCGCGTGCGCCGCACCGTCGCCGACGCGTACGACGCGGGCGTGCCCCTCTACACGGGCACCGACGCGGGCGGTTCCATCCGGCACGGCCGCATCGCCGACGAGATCATCGCCCTCACCGGCGCGGGCCTGTCCTCGCACGACGCGCTCGGCGCCGCCTCGTGGAACGCGCGCACCTGGCTCGACCGCCCGGGCATCGAACACGGCGCCCCCGCCGACTTCGTCGTCTACCGCGACGACCCGCGCACCGAACCCGCGACCCTCGGCACCCCCGAATACGTCGTCCTGCGCGGCCGCGTCCACCGCTCCGCGGGCCCCGTCACCGGCCACCGCTGACCACGATCCAGCCGATTCGCGCGCTGGCCGATGAATCGGAGGCCGGGGCGTCGTCGGTAGTCGAGAAGGGCTTTTCGCACTAGGGAGGTCGGCGGATGCGGGATCTGGTGGTGACGGAGAACATCACGGTGGATGGGGTGATCGATGCGACGGAGGGGTGGTTCACGGTCGGCAACGATGCGGTGGACGATCGATCCGACATCCTGGCCGAGCTGATGGCCCACACCGCGGCCTGCGACGCGGTGCTGTTCGGGCGTGTCACCTTCGAGGACATGCGCGGGTACTGGCCGGAGCAGACCGACGATCGGACCGGCATCACCGACGACCTGAACACGATGGCGAAATACGTGGTGTCGCGCTCGATGGGCGACCCGGGATGGCAGAACTCGACCGTGCTGCGCGGCCTCGACGAGGTGCGCGCGCTCAAGGAACGGCCGGGGAAGGACATCGTCAGCACTGGAAGCATCGACCTGGTGCACCAGCTGATCGACGCCGGTCTCGTCGACGAGTACCGGTTGTTCGTCTATCCCGTGGTGCTCGGCCGCGGCGCCCGGCTCTTCGCCGAGGGCGCGAAGATTCCGGCACTGCGACTGGTCGAGAGCAAGCCGTTCCGTTCCGGTGTGGTGCTGCTGCGCTATCGCCCCGCCTGATCAGCGGTACGGTCGCGTCACCGAGGTCGAGAGGCGATTTCGGGCGGGGCGGCCCGGTCTGGCAGAATGGACCACCGTCCTTCCGGACAGTGTCAGCCCGTCTCCGGTTACGTACCGCGCGGCGGTCACACACTTCAAGCGCAAAACCGGGCTCGCAGACCGTGCGAGTCGCTGAATTGCGCCGTGACCAACTATCTGAAAGAGGCAGATCAGCATGGCTGTTCGCATCAAGCTCACCCGCATGGGCAAGATCCGCAACCCGCAGTACCGCGTCGTCGTCGCGGACGCCCGCACCCGTCGTGACGGCCGGGCCATCGAGTCCATCGGCAAGTACCACCCGAAGGAAGAGCCGTCGCTGATCGAGATCGACTCGGAGCGCGTGCAGTACTGGCTGGGTGTCGGCGCGCAGCCGACCGAGCCGGTGCAGCGCCTCCTGGAGATCACCGGTGACTGGCAGAAGTTCAAGGGCCTGCCGGGCACCGAAGGCACGCTGAAGGTGAAGCCGGCCAAGCCGTCCAAGCTGGACCTGTTCAACGCCGCGCTGGCCGCCGCCGAGAACGAGCCGGTCGCCGAGGCCGTCACCCCGAAGAAGAAGGCCAAGAAGGACGAGGCCGAGGCCGAAGCCGCCACCGAGGCTGCCGAGTAATCGTGAGCGAGCGCAGCGAGCGAACCATCGACACAGCGCGCACCGCGCTCGCGACGGAGCCGAGCGCTAGCGAGGTGGAGTCGTGAGCGCGGTCGTGGCTGATGCCGTCGAGCACCTGGTGCGCGGCATCGTCGCCAATCCCGATGACGTCCGCGTCGAGCTGATCACCGGCCGCCGCGGGCGCACCGTCGAGGTGCACGTCCACCCCGAGGACCTGGGCAAGGTGATCGGCCGTGGCGGACGCACCGCGACCGCGCTGCGCACCCTCGTCGCAGGCATCGGCGGCCGTGGCATCCGGGTCGACGTGGTCGACACCGATCAGTAGATGGAACTCGTCGTAGGGCGTGTCGCCAAGTCGCACGGCGTGCGCGGCGAACTCGTCGTCGAGATCCGCACCGACGAACCCGAAGAGCGTTTCGCGGTGGGCGCCACCTTGCGTGGCCGCCTGCCGCGCTCGACGGAGGTTCGCGACTTCACCGTGGAGTCGGCCCGCGAGCACTCGGGCCGGCTCCTCGTGTTTCTCGCCGGGATCGCCGACCGCACCGCCGCCGACGCGCTGCGCGGGACGCTGTTCCTGGTGGACAGCGAAGATCTGCCGCCCTCGGACGATCCGGACGAGTTCTACGACCACGAGCTGGAGGGCCTCACCGTCCAGCTCACCGACGGCGCCGTCGTCGGAACGGTCACCGAGGTGCTGCATTCGGCCGCGGGAGAACTGCTTTCGGTGCGCGCCGCCGACGACGGGCGGGAGATCCTGATCCCGTTCGTCACCGCGATCGTGCCCTCGGTGTCGATTGCCGACCGGCTGGTGGTCATCGATCCGCCCGAGGGCCTGCTCGATCCCGAGTGATGGGCACACCACGCGCTGTCGCGACCGGGCGCGGACAACTCGGTGGAACGAAGGGGCTGGGATGAGGCTCGACGTCATCACGATCTTTCCGGAGTATCTGGAACCGCTGCGGACGGCGCTGCTCGGCAAGGCCATCGACAAGGGACTGATCTCCGTCGACGTGCACGACCTGCGGCGCTGGACCCACGACGTGCACAAGTCGGTCGACGATTCGCCGTACGGCGGCGGCCCCGGCATGGTCATGAAGCCGACCGTGTGGGGCGACGCGCTGGACGAGGTGTGTCCCGCCGACGCGCTGCTCGTGGTGCCCACGCCCGCGGGCGTGCCGTTCACCCAGGCCACCGCGCAGCGCTGGGCCGCCGAGCGGCATCTGGTGTTCGCCTGCGGCCGCTACGAGGGCATCGACCAGCGCGTCTTCGACGACGCCGCGCGCCGGGTGCGCGTCGAAGAGGTGAGCATCGGCGACTACGTCCTCATCGGCGGTGAGGCTGCGGTGCTGGTCATGACCGAGGCCGTGGTGCGGCTGCTGCCCGGCGTGCTGGGCAATCAGCAGTCCCACCAAGAGGATTCGTTCTCCGACGGGCTGCTCGAAGGACCCTCCTACACCCGCCCCGTCAGCTGGCGCGGTCTGGACGTGCCACCGATCCTGCTCTCCGGCGACCACGCGAAGGTCGCCGCCTGGCGCCGCGAACAGTCCGTCGCTCGCACCCGTGAACGCCGACCGGACCTGCTGCCGCCGGATTGAGACAACGCCCACAGGGTCTTTCGTCCGCCGCGTGTCTTCGCACCGCGGAACCCGGCGGACGACCCCATGCGGCGACCGCGTGCGCCGTTGCCGCCGAACGTCGTCGGCTCGCATCGCGCGCGTGACATCGGACGGCGGCATCGTGCGGCGATCACGCGAAGGTCGGCGCCGATGCCGCGATCGTCCCTGCGAACCTCTCCAGGGCATGCTGCGGCGAGTGCCGAATAGCATTCCGGCAGAGTAATTTTCGTGGGTCGATAACGGGCTAGTCGGGCAACTGCGCCGTCGTGATGCAGAACGGGTGACCCGCCGGGTCGAGCAACACCCTCCACCGGTCGCCGGGCTGAGTCGGCGCGGGCACGGCGCCCAGGGCTATGGCACGCTGCTCGCACGCATCGAGGTCGTCGTCGGCCGACAGGTCCAGGTGCACGATCGCGCTGCCGGGCCACACCGGCGGCTCGTAGTCGGCGATCCGCTGCGCGATGACCGCTAGCCCGGACGGAATGCGGATCGCCGCGCTGCGGTCTTTGTTCCACAGCATGTGCCCGCCGAGCAGATCGAGGTAGAACCGCGCGAGCGCATCGGGGTCGGCGCAGTCCAGGGACAATCCCGCGATACGGAAAGGCTCTGTCACGCAAGGGAGTGTAGGGCCGACCACATTCCCGCGCCGACGCGGGAGGTCATCGCGGCGCTCCGCATTCCGTTGGCGGCCGGGCGAATTCGTCCGGCCGACCCGAAATGCACGGTGATCAGGGGAGCAGGCCGAGCCGCCGCGCCGTCACCACGGCTTCGTGGCGGGTGTGCGCGTCCAGTTTGGTCATGGCGTTGCGCAGGTAGCTCTTCACCGTTTCCGCGCCGAGCGAAAGGCGCTGCGCTGCCTCCTGATTGGTGCAGCCGAGCGCGATCTCTGCGAGCACGTCCAGTTCCCGGCGGGACAGGCGCGGTGCGTCGGGGACGGGTTCGCCGGTGAGGACCCGGCCGATGCGGTCGCAGATTCCGTGCAGCCGCGCCCGCATTCGTTCGTCGCCTGCCGTGCGGGCCAGGCCGCGCAGCTCGGCGCCGATGTCGCGCAGCTCCTCCGCGACCGCGGGTGCGGTGTCGGGCGTGGTGGCCGACGCCTCCAGCAGGCGCAGCCGCCGATCCACCTCGTCGCGGATCGCGATCTCGGTGGCCAGCCGCTTGCCCGCCTGCACCATCAGGTCGGCGGCGCGATCGCCGAGCGGGCTGGCCCCGCGGGTCGCGGCGTAGAGCACCGCGCGCGAGCGGTCGTCCACCACCACCGGCACCGCGAGCACCGCGCGGATGCCCTCGCCCGAGACCGGAGCGTCGTAGTGGTGGGTGATGGAGGCGGCGTTGCGGTAGTCCGCCACCGACGCGGGCCTGCGCATGTCCATCACCTGGCCGCCGAGGCCGGATCTGCGGAGCACGGTCAGCCCGCGCAGACCGTTGGTCATCGTGCCGACGAACTCGGTGAGCAGCAACGCATCCTCGTGCACCTCGCCACCGAATACGACAGGGACGCCCGCCCGGTGCGCCACCCAGCGAATCTCGGCGCGCAGCGCGTCCGCGTCACGGGGGCGTAGCAGCGAAGTGGTGGTCAAACGACTCACCCCTTTTCGGGGGTAGTGACGAACGTGATGTGACCCACATCCTATTGGACACGAGGGTGGCGTGGATCACCGATGAGGAGAGGCGAGATGAGTACGGACCTGGAATCGCGGGTACGCGAACTACTGGAGAGTTACGACGGACCGGAGGCGTGCGCGGCGGAACTACTGTGCGACCGGCATCCCGCCGACCGGGTCGCGTTCACGGTGGTCGAGGCGGATCTGCGCGCCACCGACCTCACCTACGGCGAACTGCGAGAGCGTTCGGCGCGGTTCGCCGCGGCGCTGGCCGGTCTCGGCGTCGGCCGGGGCGATCGCGTCGCCACCCTGATGGGCAAGTCCGCGGATCTGATCGTGGCGCTGCTCGGCATCTGGCGCCGCGGCGCGGTGCACGTGCCGCTGTTCACCGCGTTCGCGCCGCCCGCCATCGCCTTCCGGCTGGCGGCCAGCCGGGCCGTGCTCGTCGTCGCGGACGCCGATCAGGCCGCGAAGCTCGCTCCCGGCGACGACATTCCGGCCGACGCGCCGTGGCGGCTGATCGTCGCGGGCGCGCCGGCGGAGGTCGGTCGGGACACGCTGCGCTTCGCCGACCTGCTCGACGCGTACGCCGCCGACGACCCGCGCGGGGCGGCGGTCTCGGTCGGCGGTGACGGACTGCTGGTCCAGCTGTTCACCAGCGGCACCACCGGGACACCGAAGGGCGTGCCGATCCCGGTGCGCGCGCTGGCCCCCTTCCACGCGTATCAGGAGTTCGCGCTGGACGTCCGCCCCGACGACGTCTACTGGAACGCCGCCGATCCCGGCTGGGCCTACGGGCTGTACTACGCGATCCTGAGCCCGCTCGCCTCCGGAACCCGCAGCCTGCTGCTGCACGCCGGATTCTCCGCACCGCTCACCTGGCACGTGCTGGAGCGGTTCGGGGTCACCAATTTCGCCGCCGCGCCCACCGTGTACCGGGCTCTACGCGCCGACGACATCTCGCCGCCACCGGATTTCGCGCTGCGCCGCGCCTCCTCCGCGGGTGAACCGCTCACCCCCGAGGTCGTCGCGTGGTCTACCGAGAACCTCGGTGTCGCCGTCCGCGACCACTACGGGCAGACCGAGCACGGCATGGTCGTCTGCAACGCGTGGCACGACGAGCTCAGCGCCGCAGCCCCGCTCGGGTCGATGGGCAGGCAGCTGCCCGGCTGGACCTGCGCCGTGCTCGCCGACGACGCCGACCGCGAGGCCGCGCCGGGCGAACTGGGCCGGGTCGCGATCGACACCGAACACAGCCCGCTGCTGTGGTTCCTCGGCTATCTCGACGCCCCCGAGCGCACCGCGCAGCGCTACACCGCAGACGGTCGCTGGTACCTCACCGGTGACGCCGGATCCCGTGACGCGGACGGCTTCTTCCACTTCTCCGCCCGCGACGACGACGTGATCATCATGGCGGGCTACCGCATCGGCCCGTTCGAGGTGGAGAGCGTGCTCGTGCTGCACGATCAGGTGGCGGAGGCCGCGGTGGTGGGTCTGCCGGACGAGCTGCGCGGCGAGGTGCTCGAAGCATTCGTGGTGTTGCGCAACGAATCCGCGGGCAGCGAAGAGTTGGCCGCCGAGCTACAACAATTGGTCAAGGAGAAGTTCGCCGCGCACGCCTATCCGCGCCGGGTGCATTTCGTGACGAGCTTGCCCAAGACGCCCAGCGGCAAGGTGCAGCGTTTCGTGCTGCGGCAGCAGGGAGGTGCGCGATGACCCCCGCGCTGCCGAGCTATGCCTCGGGCACCTCGGACGTGCCGCTGCTCGGCGATACCATCGGCGCCGATCTGGATCGGACGGCGGCGGCGCATCCGGACCGGGAAGCGTTGGTGGACTTGCCGACCGGGCGCCGCTGGACCTATCGCGAGCTGGTCGCGGCCGTCGACGCGCTCGCGTCCGGGCTCGCCGCCGGGGGTCTCGGCAAGGGCGAGCGCGTCGGCATCTGGGCGCCGAACTGCGCGGAGTGGTTCCTCGTGCAGTACGCCACCGCCAAGCTGGGAGCGATCCTGGTCAACATCAATCCGGCCTACCGCACCAGCGAGCTCGGGTATGTGTTGCGCCAGGCCGGGGTTCGGGTGCTGATCGCCGCGCCGGAGTTCAAGACCTCGAACTATGTCGAGATGATCGAGGAGGTGCGGCCCGAATGCCCCGACCTCGAGCAGGTTTTGATCATCGGCGACTCGGCGTGGGCCGCGGTGGCGGGCGCGGCGGTCGACGGTGAGCGGCTCGACGCCATCGCACCGACGCTCTCGGCCGACGATCCGATCAACATCCAGTACACCTCGGGCACAACGGGTTTCCCGAAGGGCGCCACGCTCAGCCACCACAACATCCTGAACAACGGGTATTTCGTCGGTGAGCTGTGCGGGTACACCGAGCAGGACCGGATCTGCGTGCCGGTTCCCTTCTATCACTGCTTCGGCATGGTGATGGGCAATCTGGCCGCCACCAGTCACGGTGCGGCGGTGGTGATTCCGGCGCCGTCGTTCGAGCCGGCCGCCACTCTCGCCGCTGTCGAGAGGGAGCGGTGCACCTCCCTGTACGGCGTGCCGACGATGTTCATCGCCGTGCTGGCCGAACTGGATGCCACGCTCGAAAAGACCGGAGCGACATCGGATCTGTCCAGCCTGCGCACCGGGATCATGGCGGGTTCGCCGTGCCCGGTCGAGGTGATGAAGCGGGTCATCGACCGGCTCGGCATGCACGAGGTGTGCATCTGTTACGGCATGACGGAGACGTCACCGGTGTCCACCCAGACCCGCCGCGACGACGACTTGGACCGCAGGACCGCGACGGTCGGCCGCGTCGGCCCGCACCTCGAGGTCAAGATCGTCGATCCGGCAACGGGGCTGACCGTTCCGCGCGGTGAGCCCGGCGAGCTGTGCACCCGCGGCTACTCGGTGATGCTCGGCTACTGGGACCAGCCGGAGAAGACCGCCGAAGCCATCGACGCGGCTCGCTGGATGCATACCGGCGACCTCGGCGTCATGGATGCCGACGGCTACATCGCCGTGACGGGACGAATCAAGGACATGGTCATTCGCGGCGGCGAGAACATCTATCCCCGCGAGATCGAGGAGTTCCTCTACACCCACCCCGACATCCTGGACGCGCAGGTGATCGGCGTCCCCGACGAGAAGTACGGCGAGGAACTGATGGCCTGGATTCGCATGCGCGAGGGCGCAACTCCCCTCGACGCCGCAGCCCTGCGTGCCTTCTGCACCGGCAAACTCGCCCACTTCAAGATCCCCCGCTACGTCCACCTCGTCGACGAATTCCCCATGACGGTGACAGGCAAGATCCGCAAGGCCGAAATGCGGGAAATGGCAAAGGAGCTCCTCGGCTGACTCACGAGGCCTGCCACGACACCAACTGATCTCGCGAGAACAAGGGCTCGGGCACGCCGAGAACTCGCCCGAGCCCTTGACCGCGGAGTCCGCCGAGGTGACAACTGTTCTGGGCATCCCCAAGGCGACAACTGATCTCGCACGGGCCGGGTAACTCACCGGCTACGCCCAAACTCGCCCCCGTCCCCGACCTCCGGTCCGGTACGAAACTCCCGAGGCACTTACGACCGGCCTGAGACGCGGAGAGGCGGGCCTGCCAGCTAGTGTTGCGGGTCGTGACGACAGCGCCCGAGATCGCCAGTCCAGATCCGAACAGCACCGACACGACCGCCGCCGCACCGACCGCCGCCGCACCGACCGGCGCCGCCCCGGCCAGCGTGGGCAGGCGGCTCGCCGACGAACTCGGGGTGCGCGAGAGTCAGGTCCGCGCCGCGGTCGAGCTGCTCGACGCGGGGTCGACCGTGCCGTTCATCGCGCGGTACCGCAAGGAAGCGACCGACGGGCTGGACGACGCCCAGTTGCGCCAGCTCGACGAGCGGCTGTCCTACCTGCGCGAACTCGACGAGCGTCGGGGCGCGATCATCGAATCCATCCGTGGCCAGGGCAAACTCGACGACGCGCTGCTCGAGCAGCTGATGCTGGCCGAGACCAAGGCCCGCCTGGAGGACATCTATCTGCCGTACAAGCCGAAGCGGCGCACCAAGGCGCAGATCGCGCGCGAGGCGGGTCACGAGCCGGTGGCCGACGCGCTGATCGGCGATCCGTCCACCGACCCAGCCCAGTACGCCGCCGAGCAGCTCGACGGCGCCCGCGCGATCCTGGTCGAGCGGTTCGCCGAGGACGCGGATCTGGTGGGCGAGTTGCGCGAGCTGATGTGGAATCGCGGCCAGATCACTTCGAAGGTGCGCCCCGGCAAGGAGGAGGCCGGCGCGAAGTTCGCCGACTACTTCGAGTTCGACGAGCCCTTCCACAAGCTGCCCTCGCACCGCGTGCTCGCGCTGTTGCGCGGCGAGAAGGAGGACGTGCTCAGCCTGCACCTGGAGCCGGACACAGAAGAGCCGGAGCCGGGGGAGCGCACTGTTTACGAAGGCCGGATCGCGGTGCGTTTCGGCATCGCCGACCGTGGCCGCCCCGCCGATTCCTGGTTGCTGGACACGGTCCGCTGGGCGTGGCGCACCAAGCTTCAGGTCAGCCTCGGCATCGACATCCGGATGCGGCTGCGCCAGGCCGCGGAGAAGGACGCGGTCGACGTGTTCGCCGCCAACCTGCGCGATCTGCTGCTGGCCGCGCCCGCGGGCACGCGGACCACGATGGGCTTGGACCCGGGCTACCGCACCGGTGTGAAGGTCGCGGTCGTGGACGCCACCGGCAAAGTCGTCGCCACCGAGGTGATCTACCCGCACAAGCCGCAGGGGCAGACGGAGAAGTCTCTCGCGGTGCTCGGCGCGCTGGTCGCGCGATTCGGCGTCGAGCTCATCGCGATCGGCAACGGCACCGCGTCGCGCGAGACCGACGCTCTGGCCGCCGAGCTGATTTCACGCATCGCCGCAACGTCGGAGAACGGGGCGAACAAGCCGACCAAGATCGTGGTCTCGGAGGCGGGCGCCTCGGTGTACTCGGCCTCCGCTTACGCCTCCCAGGAACTGCCGGACATGGACGTGTCGCTGCGCGGCGCGGTGTCGATCGCGCGCCGCCTCCAGGATCCGCTCGCGGAACTGGTGAAGATCGACCCGAAGTCCATCGGCGTCGGGCAGTACCAGCACGACGTCTCCGAGACGCTGCTCGCCCGTTCGCTCGGCGCGGTGGTCGAGGACGCGGTGAACGCGGTCGGCGTCGACGTCAACACCGCTTCGGTGCCGCTGCTCTCCCGGGTCTCGGGCATCGCGTCCTCGGTGGCGGAAAGCATTGTGGCGCACCGGGACCAGCACGGTCCGTTCCGCAGCCGCACCGCGCTGCGCGACGTGCCCCGGCTCGGTCCGAAGGCGTTCGAACAGTGCGCGGGCTTCCTGCGCATCCGCGGTGGCGAGGACCCGCTGGACACTTCCGCGGTGCACCCAGAGGCCTATCCGGTGGTCCGGCGCATCCTGGAATCCACCGGGCGCGGGGTGGCCGAGCTGATCGGCAACACCGCGGTGCTGCGCGCGTTGCGGGCCGCGGAGTTCACCGACGAGACGTTCGGCGTCCCGACCGTCACCGACATCATCAGCGAACTCGAGAAGCCGGGTCGCGACCCGCGCCCCGAGTTCAAGACCGCCGAGTTCGCCGCGGGCGTCGAGAAGGTCGCCGACCTGAAGCCGGGCATGGTGCTCGAAGGCGTGGTGACCAATGTCGCGGCGTTCGGCGCGTTCGTCGACGTGGGCGTGCACCAGGACGGTCTGGTGCACGTCTCGGCCATGTCGCACACCTTCGTCAAGGATCCGCGCGAAGTCGTGAAGTCCGGTGACGTGGTGAAGGTGAAGGTGCTCGAGGTCGACGTCGCCCGTCAGCGGATCGGGCTCTCGCTGCGCCTGGACGACGAGCCGGGCGCGCCCGCGAAGACCGAGCGCGGCGGAAATCGCGGCCAGGGCGGCGGGCGGCAGGGCGAAGACGGCAAGCAGCGGCAGAATGGTCGAGGACGGCAGCAGCAAGGCCGCGGTCAGGGTAATCAGCGGCGCAATGCCCCCGCGCCGAGCGGTTCCATGGCCGACGCGCTGCGCCGGGCCGGTTTCGGCCAGTAGACCTCAGCGCGGGGGCGGAGGGATGTAGGCGGCCATGCGACGGTGGCTCGAAGAAGACGTGATCGCGCAGGGCCGCCTACCCCTGCTGTTCTTCCTCTTCGGCTTCATCATCGGGTTCCTGTTCATCCGGGTCAGCGTCCGGATGATCAGGGCCAAGGTGCGCTGGTGGCCGGGCAATCTGCGCGCCGGGTCGGTGCACGTCCACCACATGGTGTTCGGCGTGATCCTGGTGCTCGGGTCCGGGCTCGGCTTGGTCGCCGTCTTCGAAGACGGGAGCAATGCCGCCGGAGCCGCGCTGTCGGCGGCGTTCGGCGTCGGCGCCGCCCTGGTGCTGGACGAGTTCGCGCTGATCTACTACCTGCGCGATGTGTACTGGGAGGAGCAGGGCCGCACCTCGGTGGACGCGGTGTTCGTCGCGCTGGCGGTGACCGGGCTGCTGTTGCTCGGCTTCCATCCGTTGTCGCTGCTGGAGATCAACGACTTCCGCGCTTCCGTCGGCACCGGCGCGCGGATCGTGGTGACCGTGTTCGCCATCGTGAATCTGATGCTCGCCGCGATCGTCATCGCCAAGGGCAAGATCTGGACCGGCCTGTTCGGTATGTTCTTCCCGCCGCTGCTCATGGTCGGCGCGCTGCGGCTGAGCAGGCCGAGCGCGCCGTGGGCGCGGTGGCGCTACGCCGAACGGCAGCGGCTGATGTCCCGGGCGATCGTGCGGGAACGTCGGTATCGCAGGCCGGTCATCCGGGCCAAGATCTTCGTGCAGGACCTGGTCGCGGGCAAACCGAGTGTCGAGCACGTCCGCACCGCGACGGAGGCTGAGCTGGCCAGGACCGTGATGGCGGCGCCCCCTGCGCCGCATCGGGAGCACCACCACCACCTGCCGTGGGCGGCCGAGCACGCCGAGGAGCACTTTTGATCGGCGTTGGTGCTCGATAGCGGGGCTCACCGGCCGGGCGGCCGTTTGTGCCCGCAGGTCTCGTTCGGTCGGCCGGACAGCGACCCGATCCTGCGGGCCCGATTTTCGGCGAGGCCCTCTCGTCTGGCACAATGCACAGGTTGCCCTGGGTGCATGTCGACCCCGGGAGCATCCCTTAATTCGGAGCATGAACCGGTCGAGCACGTCCGTGCCGCCAGGGTCCTCTGTTCGCGCGAACTCCAGAAGGATGGAAATGAACACCCTTGACTTCGTCGACGAAAAGTCGCTGCGCAGCGACGTCCCCGACTTCCGTCCGGGCGACACCCTCAATGTGCACGTGAAGGTCATCGAAGGCTCGAAGGAGCGCATCCAGGTCTTCAAGGGCGTCGTGATCCGTCGCCAGGGCGGTGGCATCCGTGAGACCTTCACCGTCCGCAAGGTGTCGTTCGGTGTCGGCGTGGAGCGCACCTTCCCGGTGCACAGCCCCAACATCGACCACATCGACGTCTTGACCCGCGGTGACGTCCGCCGGGCGAAGCTGTACTACCTGCGCGACCTGCGCGGTAAGGCGGCCAAGATCAAGGAGAAGCGCTGAGCGCTTCGCCGTGACCCGGCACAAATGATCTTCACTGGCCCGGCACCGGACGCGAGTCATGGTGCCGGGCTAGTCTGTTCCGCGTGGCAGACGAAAGTGGGTCGGTGTCGGTGTCCGGATCGGGCGACGAGGGGGCGGGACGCCGCGGCAGGCGGCAGGCGAAGAAGGCGAAGAAGCAGCGTCCGTTCTGGCAGGAGCTTCCGGTCCTCATCGTGATCGCGGCCGTCATCGCCGCACTGATGGTCAGCTTCGTCGGGCGGCCGTACGTGATCCCCTCCCAGTCGATGGAGGAGACCCTCCAGATCGGCGATCGCATCTACGTGCAGAAGGTCAGCTACTACGGCAGCGACCCGCAACCCGGTGATGTGGTGGTCTTCGTCGGACCGTCCTCCTGGAACACCCGCTACCAGTCGATCCGCTCGGACAACGCGGTGGTGCGCGGGGTGCAGAACTTCTTCTCCTTCTTCGGGCTCGTGCCGCCCGACGAGAACGATCTGGTCAAGCGGGTCATCGCGGTCGGCGGCCAGACCGTGCAGTGCTGCGACGCGCAGGGCAGGGTCATGGTGGACGGCAAACCACTGGACGAGCCGTACGTCGAGAACGACTACCGCTGGCTGCCCGGCCAGCAGAACGCCACCTATCCCGCGGGCCGCGTGTTCGGTCCGGTGAAGGTTCCGGAGGGGCACCTGTGGGTGATGGGCGACAACCGCAACCAGTCCGCGGACTCCCGCGCCCACGTCGGCGACGAACTGCAAGGCACCGTCCCCATCGACAACGTGCGCGGCAAGGCCGTCATGAAGATCTGGCCGCCGAACCGGATGGGTCTCATCCGTTCTCAGGACCCTCAGACGAACTGAGGCGCGCGGCCGCAGGATAATTGGACGGTGGGGCAGGCCGGAGCAATGGGTAACCGAATGACGGCGAGCAACGGGTGGCCGCCGCGCGTGGTGATGCGCAAGGCGGGCGGCCTTCGCACGCTGGAGGCGGCGCTGATCCGCAGCGGGCTCGGCCCGGTGGCCGGCGTGGACGAGGCCGGTCGTGGCCCGTGCGCCGGACCCTTGGTCGTGGCGGCCTGCCTGCTCGCTCCCAAGGCCTACGACAGACTCGCGGGCCTCGACGACTCCAAGAAGCTCACCGAGGCCACCCGCGAGCAGCTGTATCCGGTCATCACCCGGCTGGCGTTGTCCTGGAAGGTCGTGGTGGTCCCGGCCTGGGAGATCGACTCCATCGGTATCCACGTGGCCAATATCGAGGGCATGCGCCGCGCCGTGGCGGGCCTCGGGCACACTCCTGGCTACGTGCTCACCGACGGGTTCCGCGTCCCGGGCATTCCGGTGCCGTCGCTCCCTGTGATCGGCGGCGACGCCGCGGCGGCCTGTATCGCGGCGGCCAGCATCCTGGCCAAGGTGACCAGGGATCGGATCATGGTGGAGATGGATCAGCGATTCCCCGGTTACGGATTCGCGGCGCACAAGGGCTACAACACGCCCGAACACACCGCAGCGCTCAACGCCCTCGGTCCGTGCAGCGAGCACCGGCGATCGTGGCGCAATGTGCGCGAGACGGCGGGATTACGGCCACTCGATCCGGTCGTCGAATACGCCGGCGCGGTGCTGGCAGACGGCCTCGAGGACGGCCGGGTAGCTACCGATGCCGCCCATGCGGGATGATTGAGCAGAGACGACCAGGCGGTGTGAGCGTCAGGCCACGAGGCAGGAGCGCGGGGTAACCACGCAGGCCACGCGAACGCCGCCGATACGATGCAGTGCGGCGAGAAGGAGGACGTCCCACCCGATGAGTGCCGAGGACCTCGAGAAGTACGAAACCGAGATGGAGCTCTCGCTGTATCGCGAGTACAAGGACATCGTCGGCCAGTTCTCGTACGTGGTGGAGACCGAGCGCCGCTTCTACCTCGCCAATTCCGTGGAGCTGCGCCCGCAGAACGCCGACGGTGAGGTGTATTTCGAGGTGCGCATGAGCGACGCCTGGGTGTGGGACATGTACCGGCCCGCGCGCTTCGTCAAGCACGTCCGGGTGATCACCTTCAAGGACGTCAACATCGAGGAGCTGGAGAAGCCCGACCTGCGGCTTCCCGAGTAAGCCCGCGGCTCGACCCGCTGTCGGCGCCCGTTAGCACACCGCGCCGACAGAGCGGCCCGGCGACGAGCGCCGCGACGGCGTGTCGTCCACAGCGAAGGCGTCGTCCACAGGGCTGGTATCGGCCCAGGTCGTCGCGGCAGGGCCGCGGCGCGGTGCGGTCACGATCGTCGGGTGGCAGACAAACAGGCGCTCGGCGCGTACGGGGAAGAGCTGGCGGCACGGTTCCTGCAAGACGCGGGCATGGAGATCGTGGTTCGCAACTGGCGGTGTCGGTACGGCGAACTCGATCTGATCGCGCGTGACTCCGACACCACCGCTTTCGTCGAGGTGAAGACCCGCAGCGGCCTCGGCTTCGGCACGCCGGCCGAGGCCGTCACCTTCGTCAAGCAACAGCGGATACGGCGGCTGGCGCTGCTCTGGCTGGCCGAGCAGGACGGCCCGTGGCGGCGAGTCCGCTTCGATGTGATCTCGGTGCTGCTCGCGCCCGGCGGACGCCCGGTGATCGACCACCTCGAGGCGGTCTTCTGATGGCGCTCGGGCGTGCCCATTCGGTCGCGGTCGCGGGCGTGGACGGGCAGTTGGTCGAGATCGAGGCCGACATCGGCCAGGGCCTGCCCTCGGTGCATCTGGTCGGACTGCCCGACACCGCGCTCTCGGAATCCCGCGACCGGGTCCGCTCCGCGGTGGCGAATTCGGGAGAGAAGTGGCCGGACGGACGGGTGATTCTCGCGTTGTCGCCCGCGACCCTGCCCAAGATCGGCAGCGTCTACGACCTGGCGCTCGCGATTTCGGTACTGGACGCGGCGGGCGCGGTGCCCTCGGAGCGGCTGGCGAAGACGGTGCTGCTCGGCGAGCTCGCACTGGACGGGCGGGTGCGCCGGGTGCGCGGCATCCTGCCCGCGGTGATCACCGCGCGCAACGCGGGCTGGTCGACGGTGGTGGTGCCCGAATGCGCCATGGCCGAGGCGGGTTTGGTGGAGGGCGTCGAGGTCTTCGGCGCGGCCAGCCTGCGCGCCGTGATCGCCTGGCTGCGCGGGGAGGGCGCGCTGCCTGAGCCGAACGGTGAGTTGCCCGACACGGCGCGTTCCTGCGGCGATCTCAGCGAGGTGGTCGGTCAGGACGAGGCTCGATGGGCGCTCGAGGTCGCCGCGGCGGGTGGGCATCATCTCCTGCTCACCGGGCCGCCCGGGATCGGCAAAACAATGTTGGCGCAACGTCTTCCTGGTCTGTTGCCGCCGCTGTCGGAAGCGGAGGCGCTGGAGGTGACGGCGATTCACTCGGTGGCGGGCGCGCTGTCCGGCGATCATCCACTCGTCACCGAGCCCCCGTTCGTCGCGCCGCACCACTCCACCTCGGCGACCGCGATGATCGGCGGTGGCTCGGGCTCGGCCCGTCCCGGCGCGGTGAGCCGCGCCCACCGCGGTGTGCTCTTTCTCGACGAATGCGCCGAGATCGGCGGAAAGGTACTCGAGGCGCTGCGAACACCGTTGGAGGAGGGCGAGGTTCGCATCGCCCGCCGCGACGGGGTGGCGCGGTATCCGGCGCGCTTCCAGCTCGTCTTGGCGGCCAATCCGTGCCCTTGCGCGCCCGCCCGCGACGTGGACTGCATCTGCGCGCCCCTCGCGCGCCGCCGCTACCTCGGCAAGCTGTCGGGTCCCCTGATGGACCGGATCGACATCTGGGTGCAGATGCACGGCCAGTCCGGTGCGACGTTCAGCGCCGACGCCGCCGAGAGCAGCGCGGTGGTGCGCGAACGCGTCGCCGCCGCCAGGAAGGCCGCGCTGCACCGCTGGCGGGAGGACGGCTGGCTCACCAATGCCGAGGTGCCGGGACACGCACTGCGCCAGCGGTTCCGGCTGCCGCGCGAATCCGTCGCTCCGGTCGAGGCGGCCCTGCGCATGGGCCGCATGTCCGCCAGGGGCGCCGACCGCGCCATTCGTGTTGCCTGGACGGTGTCCGATCTGCGCGGGGCCGACGTTCCGAGCGCCCAAGACGTCATGCTCGCGCTCAACTTCCGCCAGCGGGGTGTGCAGTGAACGAGCTGCGTGGAAAGGACGAGTGTGTCGTGGAGATCGGGGTTCGAGACCGTTTCGATCGCAGTGATTCGCGACAGTCGCCGGGCACGGCGGCGCGGGCGCCGAGCGGTGTGGGTGCGGTGGATGCGGACGAGCGGCGGCTGGCTTGGGTGTATCTGTCGCGGGTCGTCCAAGGGCCGTGTGCGGCGCTGTCCGCGTTGATCGAATCGGTTGGGGTGGTGGAGGCCGCGCGGGCGGTGCGGGAATGCGATCTGCCGGAGTCGCTGCGCGGGCCGACGCGGCGGCGACGCAAGATCGACTCGGCGGCACGCGATCTGACGGTCATCGAGCGGATCGGCGGCCGCGTGGTGACACCCGACGACCCCGAGTGGCCCGCGTGGCGGCTGCTCGGACTGAGTCAGCTCGAAGCGGGGCGCGATCCGGACGGCGCGACGCCGCTGGTGCTCTGGGTGCGGGGACCGCGCTCGCTGCTGGAGTCGAGCGAACGGGCGTTGGCCGTGGTCGGGTCGCGGTGCAGCACGGGATACGGCAATCGGGTCACGGCCGAGATCGCGGGAGAGCTGGCCGCGCAGGGCTGGACCATCGTGTCCGGCGCGGCGTTCGGCATCGACGCGATGGCGCACCGGGCGGCGCTGGCGGTCGGCGGGCCCACCATCGCGGTGCTCGCGTGCGGTGTGGATCGCCCGTACCCGGCCCAGCACGAACGGCTGCTGGCCGAGATCGCGGAGGTCGGTCTCGTGGTCAGCGAGTACCCGCCGGGCACGGTGGCGAGGAAGCATCATTTCCTGGCCCGCAATCGGCTGGTCGCTGCATTCGCCGACGGCGTGCTCGTCACCGAGGCCGGGCTGCGCAGCGGTGCGCGCAACACCGTGAAATGGGCGCGGCGACTGGGTCGTCCGGCCCTGGCGGTCCCCGGACCGGTCACCTCGGCGGCCTCGACAGGATGTCACCGGATGATCCGCGACGGTGAGGCGCTGCTGGTCACTCGCACCGAGGAAGTCGTCGACGAGGCCGGACCGCTGCGCCTGTCCCTGCCAGGCAGCGCGGGTCGGGTTCCGGACACCCCCGAGCAGCTCACCGGCGACGAGGCCGCCGTCTTCGCCGCGCTGCCCGCGATAGGCTCCCGCCTGCCCGACGAACTGACCAGGCACTGCGAACTCCCGCTGCCCGCGATCCGCGCGGCCCTCGTCGCGCTCGACCTGGCGGGATTGATCGGTCTCGACGAAAGCGGTTGGCACCGTATGCAGGTGAGACGATGAGGAGACTCGTGCGATGCGCGACACTCCTGGACGCGCGGCCCGGCGCGGGTCCTTGCCAACCGCCGCGTTCACGGCAACCGTGGTGGGGTGGAGGATTTGCCGGAGGACCTGGACGCGCTGCTGTCGGAATACGGGCGGCACCTGCGGCTCGGCCGCAACCGCTCGGCCCACACCGTGCGCGCCTACCTCGGCGACGCCCGGTCTCTGCTGGCCCACCTGTACGCCCGCTCCCCGGATTCCGCGATCCGGGAACTGGACCTGGCCTTGCTGCGCTCCTGGCTCGCGGAGCAGTCGGCGAACGGCGCGGCCCGCACGACGATGGCGCGGCGCGCGTCCTCGGCGCGCACGTTCACCGGCTGGCTCACCAAGACCGGCAGGCTCGAGGTCGACCCCGGCCTGCGGCTCGGTTCGCCCAAGGCGCACCGGACGCTACCCGCCGTGCTCGGCAGGCAGCAGGCGGTGGAGGCCATGGACGCGGCGGAATCCGGTGCGGCGCAGCACGATCCGATGGCGTTGCGGGACAGGTTGATCGTCGAGTTGCTGTATTCGACCGGGATCAGGGTGAGCGAACTCTGCGGCCTGGACATCGACGACGTGGACCGGGAGCGGCATCTGGTGCGGGTGCTCGGCAAAGGGAACCGGGAGCGCTCCGTCCCGTTCGGCGCGCCCGCCGACCGTGCCGTCGCGGAGTGGCTGCACTACGGCCGTCCCGCGTTCGCGATCGCCGAATCGGGGCGCGCGCTGCTGCTCGGCAGGCGCGGTCGCCGTCTGGATCAGCGGCAGGCCAGGAGCGTGGTGCACGAGGTCGTTTCGGCGATCCCCGGCGCGCCCGATCTCGGCCCGCACGGACTGCGCCACAGCGCGGCCACCCACCTGCTCGAGGGTGGCGCGGATCTGCGCGTGGTGCAGGAAGTGCTCGGCCACGCCAGCATGGCCACCACCCAGCTGTACACGCACGTGTCCATCGAACGACTGAAGAAGGTGCACGACCAGGCGCACCCGCGCGCCTGAAGCGGCGGAAAGGCGCGACCTGGTAGGGAATCCGTGATACCTCTGTAACGAGTTCTAGTTGTGGAGGATTCGGATGCCGGAGAACGCGGGCGAGCCGACGACGAGCGCCCACACCGTGCTGGGCAGGCCGGTTCCGATGCCGGTGCGGATCCGGAGGGCGCGGGCGTTCATGGCGTCGTACCGCGTGCCCGCCGGTGTGGCGCAGGAAGTGATCGCCTACTCGGGTCTCCGGGTGATCCAGCTGCCGCGGGATCGCGCGCTGTGCACGCTGGTCTTCGTCGAGTACGTGGACGGCGACCTCGGTCCGTACCACGAGTTCGGCGTGGCCTTCATGGTCCGGCACCACACGGCGGCGGAGGTCGGCGGACTGGCCGACCTGCGGGCGTTGTCCGGTGGCACCGCGGGCGTGTTCATCCATCGGCTGCCGGTCGACGGCGAGTTCACCCTCGCCGCGGGCCGGGGGATCTGGGGATTTCCGAAGGAACTGGCCGATTTCGAGGTCGAGCACGAGGGCGCCCGCCGCGGCGTGCTGCGGATGGACGGCAAGCTGGTCGTCGATCTGACGGTGCGTCCGGGTCTGCGAACGCCGTCGCGTCGTGGCGCGGGCGGCGCGTACGACGCCTACGCGCACATCGACGGCGTCACGCGTCGCACGCCGTGGCGGATGGAGCAGTCGGGCATGCGCGCTCGCGTGGGCGGGGCCGAACTGATCCTCGGCGACCATCCGCTGGCCGCCGAATTGGCCGCGCTGGAACTGCCCACCCGCGCACCGCTGACCTCGACCGTGGATCGGCTCGCGATGATCTTCCACGACGCCGCGCCGGTGTGATTCCGGGTCGTCGCGGGCGTGTCGCACGCTTCAGCGAGGTTCGTGGACGACCGTTCGGTCTGCCGATACGCTGACGTTGCGGAACGTTTGCTTGCGGCACGAATCGGACCAGAGACGGAGTGGTGCCCGTGCACCCTGAACGAAGCGTGACCCCGGACGCTCTTCAGCGCCCGGCCGATTCGGTCGCGGCCGCGCTCGTTCCGCACTCGTTCCCCGGGGAGGTGGCGTGACACTGCCGGACGTCGGCGCGGAATCGGAGGACGGCGAGGAGAACGTCGACTATCGCTTCACGCTCGCCAACGAGCGGACCTTCCTGGCGTGGATGCGCACGTCGCTCGGCCTGCTCGCGGGCGGCGTCGCCGTGCACACCTTGGTGCAGCCGTTCCACATGGCCGGTCTGCGTAGGCTGCTCGCGGTCAGTTGCATCGTGCTCGCGGTCGTCGTCGCGCTCGGCGCCTACCTGCACTGGCGCCGGATCGGACGCGCGATGCGCCGCGGCGAGCCGCTGCCGCAGACGCTGTTGGTGCCGATCCTGTCCGTGGGCATCGGCGCCGTGTCGATCATGGCGTGCATCGCGGTGCTGCTGCGATGACGGCCAGGGACGCGGGTCTGGCCGCCGAGCGCACCGCGCTGGCGTGGCGCCGCACCGCCATCAGCGCCATGGTCGTCGCCGCGCTGTGCATCGATCACGTGGTGGGCTCCGGTTGGCGGGCGGCCGCGATCGCCCCCGCCGTCGCGGCGCTGACCATGATCGCGGTGGCGGTCGCGGGTTATCTGCGCAGCCGGTGGCTGCGCCACGGCCACCGCGGCAGACCCGACGGCGTCATCGCCGCGACGACGCTGGCGATCCTGTTCGCCGGCTGTGTCGCGGCCGCACTCGGTTTCACGGAACCACCAAGGTGATCCATTCCAGGACAGACGAGTTCGGCCGAGACGAAGGAGGAGGACGATGCCCGAAGTGACGGAGCCGACCGAGGTGATCGTCGCCGCGCACCAGCGCGCCGCGGCGATGCTGCCGTTCGCCGACGAGGCCGACCTGGCCGACTCCCAGCGCGGATTCGTCGCCGCGCTGGAGCCCGGCGTGGTCGCCCAGGACGACGAATCCGTGGTGTGGGACAACGACTCCTACGGTTTCCTGCGCGAGCCGTGCCCCGCGTCCGTCCATCCCAGCCTGTGGCGGCAGTCCGGGCTGGTCGCCGCGCAAGGACTGTACGAGGTGACCGACGGGATCTATCAGATCCGCGGCTTGGATCTGTCGAATATGACGCTGGTCGAAGGCGAGCGGGGCGTCATCGTGATCGATCCGCTGATCTCCGCCGAGACCGCGGCCGCGGGGCTGCGTTTGTATCGCGAGCACCGCGGCGAGCGCCTGGTCTCCGGGCTCATCTACACCCATTCGCATGTCGACCACTTCGGCGGCGCATTCGGGGTCGCGAGCGCGGAAGACGCCGCGGAGGGCCGCATTCCGGTCGTCGCGCCCGCCGGATTCCTGGAACACGCGGTGTCCGAGAACATCTTCGCGGGCACCGCGATGGCGCGCCGTGCGGCCTACATGTACGGCGCCGTGCTGCCGAGGGGTCCACTGGGCCAAGTGGGCGCCGGTCTCGGGCAGACCACCTCGCTCGGCACGGTCACCCTGATAGCGCCGACCGTGGACATCACCGACACCGGCCAGGAGATGACGATCGACGGCGTGCGGATCGTCTTCCAGGTCACGCCGGGCACCGAGGCGCCCGCCGAGATGAATTTCTACTTCCCCGATCGCCGCGCGCTGTGCATGGCCGAGAACGCCACCCACACCCTGCACAACATCGTGACCCTGCGCGGTGCGCTGGTCCGCGACCCGCACGTGTGGGCCCGGTACCTGACCGAGGCCATCAATCTGTTCGCGCGCGAGTCCGATGTCGTGTTCGCCTCGCATCATTGGCCGACCTGGGGCACCGAGCGCCTGGTGGAATACCTGGCGCTGCAACGTGATCTGTACGGATACCTGCACGATCAGACGTTGCGGATGCTGAACCAGGGGTACGTCGGCGCCGAGATCGCCGAGCAGCTGACGGTGCCGCCCGCGATCGAGAACGCCTGGCACGCGCGCGGGTACTACGGTTCGGTCAGCCACAACGTCAAGGCGATCTACCAGCGCTATCTCGGCTGGTTCGACGGAAATCCGGCCCACCTGTGGGCGCATCCGCCCGTCGAATCGGCCCGCCGCCACGTGGAATTCATGGGCGGCGCCGAGGAAGTGCTGCGCAAGGCGCGCGAGTCCTACGCCGAGGGAGACTTCCGCTGGGTCGCGCAGGTGGTCGACTACGTGGTGTTCGCCGAACCGGGCAACGAGGCGGCCAAGGACCTGCTCGCCTCGGCCTACGAGCAACTCGGCTACGGCGCCGAGAACGCGACGTGGCGCAACTTCTATCTCAGCGGAGCCTACGAACTGCGCTACGGCTCGTTCGGCACCCCGACCAAGGTCGACTCGATGGCCATGCTGACCGCGTTGACCGTCGAGCAGATCTTCGACGCCATGGCGCTGCGCGTGGACGGTCCGAAGGCGTGGGACATGCGGGTGATCACCGACTGGCACCTCACCGACGAAGGCCGCGTCTACCGGCTGGAACTGCGCAACGGCAGGCTGACCCACTACGACCGGCCCGAGGGTGTCGCGCTGCCCGCCGCGGACGCCGAATTCACCCTCACCAGGGCGACCATGATCCGAGTCCTGCTGCAGGGCGAGGACTTCGGGGTGGCCGCCGCCGCGGGTGACATCGCCATCGAGGGCGATCCGACCAAGCTCGCCGCCTTGGTCGGCGTGTTCGACGAACCGGACCCGGATTTCGCCATTGTGACGCCCTGAGCGACCGCGGGCCGGAAATCGCTCGACCCACGGCGGCCGGCCCGCGTACGGTCGATGCCCAGGTCCATCGAAACCGTCGACAGGTCCCTGCCGCTGCGCGAGCGATTGCGCGTCGCGCTGCCCGCCGCCGTGAAGGTGCGCGACCGCCACGTCGCCGCGGCGCTGCGCTCGGCGCTCGGCGCCATCGACAACGCCGAGGCCGTCGAGATCGGTGGCGCGCGAGCGGGCGCGATCGAGGAGAGCGCGGCCGGGCTCGGCGGCGCGGAGGTCGCGCGGCGGGAGCTGAGCGAGGCCGATATCGAGGGCATCGTCCGCGCCGAGATCGCCGAACGCCTGACGGCCGCGGCGAGCTACGACGAACTGGGACGTGTCGATCGCGGCGACATGCTGCGCGCGGAGGCGGACGCGCTCACCGCCGTGCTGTAGTCCGCCACACGCCAAGGGATTTCGCTATTCTGGCTGCTGCCGGTCGATTCCAGGCGGTTCATAGGATGGGCGTGGCGGAGTTCGAGTTACTCACCGAGAGATTCCTCTCGGCGCTGCGCCGAGGCGGGGGCGACCTCACGGCCGCTTGCCAGGCCGCCGTGCAGGTGCTCCCGGTGCAGCGGGCCGCCATCATGATCGATGAACGCGACGTGGGTGTGCAGCCGTGGTGCAGCAGCGACGAGATCGCCGCGCGAGTCGAGACGATGCAGGCGACGGTCGGGGAGGGGCCCGCGGTAGACGCGGTGGCCACCGGTGTGCCCGTCTCCGTCGTCGATCTGACCGAGAACTGCGGACGCTGGCCCGGTTTCGCCGCGGCGCTGGCCCGTGAACCGGTGTCCGGCGCGATGACGGCGATGCCGCTGCGGCTGGGGGCGGTGCGATTCGGCGCGCTGGATCTGTACCGGGTCAGCCCCGGTCACGTGGACGGGGGGGTGATCTCGGCCGGGCTGCACGTCGCCGACATCATCACCGCTCACCTGGTGTCTGCGCGGACCGGTTCCGCCGAGCACGCGGGGGAGTGGCTGCGCCAGCCGCTGACGAGCGCGTCGATCCACCAGGCCGCGGGCATGGTGATCGCCCAACGTGGTGTCGGCGCCGCGGACGCGTACGCCATGCTACGGACTTATGCCGTGCGCCAGGGGATTTCGCTGGCCGAGGCGGCCGAGCGGGTGCTCCGCAGGCGTGTCCGTTTCGACAACGGAGCCCGCTGACCCGCTACGCCCGGCGCTCGACGGGCGTGGCCAGCACGACCGCCGCGTCGACGCTGCCCGCCACCACGGCGCCCGCCAGTTCGGCCATCCGCAGTCCGCAGCGTCGCGCGTGAGCGCGCAGGCGACCGAACGCCTCGGTCATGTCCAGATCGCCGCGCTCGGCCAGCACACCCTTGGCCTGCTCGATGACCACCCGGTCCTGCAGTGCGACAGGGAGTCTGGCCTGCATCGGCTCGACCCTGGGCCGCAGCACGTGCTGCGCGATGCCGATGGCCGCGAGGTCGGCCAGGATCTGCCCGGATCGCACGGCGGACCGGTTCAGTGCGCTCGGCGCGGCGCCGAAGATGGTCAGGGCGCCGAGATTGTCCGTGCGCAGTCGCAGCGGCAGCGCGTAGGTCGACCGGTAGCCGTGTTCCAGTGCGTGCCTGGCGAATTCGGGCCAGACCAGGGTGGCGGCGGCGAGGTCGTCCACGATCGCCGGACTGCTGGTGCGATAGGCCTGCTTGGACGGCCCGTCGACCGTTTCGACGAGCCATCGCGCTCGCTCGTCGGTGGCGGCGAGCACCCGCAGCTCGCCGCGATGGTCGCCGAGGAACAAACCGGCCTCGGCGCCGCCGGTCAGTTCGGTACACGCGTCGACCAGTTGCTGGGATAGCTCCACTACGTCGAAATCGCTCGTCATCGTGCCGACGGACCGCACGAGCACGTCCAGCAGCGGCGCGTGTGCTCCCATGGTGGGTCTCCCTGAGTGATCGCAGTGACGGCTGAGTCAAGCGGAGTGGAGCCTCGCCTTCAATGTTTGCACCCGAATAGCGTTCGTGTCGACCGCACTTGCGGAGTCGTGCGCCGAATCGCCATGACAGTGGAGTGTTTCGGCGCGTCGCCCGCCGTCCATACCATGGAGTGTTGGGCAGGTGCGGTGCGGTATCTCCGAGGTGGACGCGCGACGTTCGCCGGCAACAGGGGTGGTTCGGTATGTCTGACAGTGAGCAGCTGGTCACGGCCTTGTCCGGGATCGTCGGGCTCCTGCCCGAACCCGGCGACGTAGTCGAACCGCTCCATCGGGTGATCGACAGCGCCACCGACGCACTCGACCTGGCGGGCTGCGCGGTGCTGCTCGTGGCTGGCGGACACTCCAGCGTCGTCACCGCCACACCCGCGGCGCTGGCGGACGTCGCGCTCAGCCAGCGCAGCAGCGAACGCGGACCGGCGGTCGACGCATTGCGCCACGGCGAACCGGTCGCCGTCGCCGATGTCCGCGAGCGACACGAGGCCTGGCCGGAATACACGAGTGTCGCTGTGCGCCACGGTGTTCGCGCCGTGGCGGAGATCCCGATGCGGTCCGGCGTGACGATGGTGGGCGCGCTGGGCATGTACGCCTACCACCCGCGCCAGTGGACCGAACCCGAACTGTCGGTGGGCGCGCTGCTGGCGAGCCTGGCCGCCGGGCACATTCTCACCGCCGAACGGCTGCGCGCTCAGCAGCGGCTGGCCGAACAGTTGCAGCACGCGCTGGACTCGCGGGTACTGGTGGAGCAGGCGAAAGGCGTGCTCGCCAACGCGCGCAACACGACGCCGCAGGCCGCCTACGAGCTGATCCGGGCGCACGCCCGGCGCCATCGGGTGAGCGTGCACGCGGTCGCGGGCGGCATCGTCGAGCTCGGTCTGCGAATCTGAGCCGGGCTCGGCCGCCGGTCCCGCGGGCCTGCCGACCGAGCCCGAAGCGGCAGCGCGAGTCCGAACCGACCGGTAGTCTGGCCACTGGCGGATATCCGAAACCCATGCCCCCGGACCGGAATCCGCGGTAGACGCCATCGTCCGTGTCCTCGACGGGTGGTCCATTCGTCAGCGTCCGCTGCCATCGGGGGCATCATGGTTTCGCCAGCTCTGTCTACTCGCACGTCCACCCACCATCGGATTCCGGACACCGTCACCAACGCCGAGTTGGTGCGCCGGATCGGCGTCGGCGATCGCGACGCCTACGCACTGCTCTATGCCCGAACGCGCCCGCTCGTCTTCGGACGGGTACTCGCGATCGTGCGCGATCACGACTACGCCGAGGAGACCTGTCACGACGTCTATCTCCAGGTCTGGCGCAGTGCAGCGGGTTTCGACGAGCGTCGCGGCTCGGTGACGACCTGGTTGTGCACGCTGGCGCACCGGCAGGCGGTGGACCGGGTGCGCCGGGAACGCGCCGCCACCGATCGCGATCAGGCCTGGGCCGCAGGAGATTACGGCCGACCCGCCGACAACGTCGCCGACGAGGTGCTGCGCCGCCACGAATACCGCTGTGTGCGAACAGGACTGGCTGCCCTGACGCCACTGCAGCGCGAATCGCTGCTGCTCGCCTACTATCACGACCTCACCTACCCGCAGGTCGCCGAGCGCCTCGGCGTAGGTCTCCCCGCCGTCAAATCCCGCATCCGCTCGGGACTGGCCCAGCTGGCGTCGGCGCTCGCGGCCGCGGTCTGAACCTCTAGGCCCCCGGCTCGATCGGGCCGGGGGTCCAGGCCCTGTCTCCAAGTCCCATCCGGCGCCTCCGCGGCCCAGATCGCCGCCTGGCCGCGTTGTCGTCGTCACCGAGACAACCCCGGTATCGGCTCTTCTCCTCCGCTTGCCAGGCGGCGATCCGATCCACGGATGCATCCGGCCGAACTTCGAGACAGGGCTTAGGCCTTCGTGGGCAGGGTGGCGAGGTAGCGGCCCGCGAAGAAGCGTTGCAGGAGCCGAACCAGTGGGCCGCCCAGTGCGGTGTACCAGGTCGCGGGTTGGGAGAAGGCGGTGACGACGCCGTGGACGGAGTCGTCGGCGGGGTCGTACTCCACCGAGAACAGTTCCTCGCCGACCTCCGGGTGTCCGGGCAGCGTGCCGTAGGCGAAACCGCGCCGGTTCTCGTCCTCGTCGAGCACGTACACCACGCGGCAGGGCGCCACGAGGGCGAGCGGGCCGATCCCGAGTCGCACGGTGAGCAGGGTGCCCGGTTCGGCGGTCGGCGTGCTCGCCCGATCGAAGATGCCGACGCCCTTCTGCATCCGATAGGCGAGGATCTCCGCGCCCGCCCGCTCGAACAGCTCTCTGCCGTTGCCGAGGCGGCGCTGCAACCGGAAGTGGTAGTAGCCCTCCGGGAGTTCGCCCCTGGTGGCGCCGATCTCGCGATACGTGAACCAGGGACCGTCGAGCGCATTCTCCATCTCTCGATCATCGTCCGGTTCCGTGCGGCACGGAAGCCGACCCGCGCGGCGTGCGCTCCCGCCGAGTCGCACCGCCCGCGCTGCCGCCCGGCGTTGGGATACCGATCGTGGCAACGCTCGCACCGGGACGCGATCGGCAGTCGTTCGCGACCGCGCCGGCCTTTCCTGCGATGGGGCCCACCGGCTCGAGGCGCAGCGGTGCGACGTGCAGCAATCCGAGCGGATCGAGGTATTCGGGCCGCCCGCGCCGCCCGGCCTCCCGGCGCAGACCCCAGTGCAGACAGGCGGGAGCCGCGCACTCCGGGTGCCCCTTCTCCAACGTTCCGATCGGAGTGCCTCGCGCGACGCGCGCCCCGACCGAGACCCGCGTTTCCACCGGCTCGTACGTCGTCCGCAGGCCGCCGGGATGGTCGATCGACACGACCGGTTTGCCCGCCACCGTCCCGGCGAACACCACGATCCCCGCTCCCGCGGCCAGCACCGTTTGCCCGGGCGATCCGGCCAGATCGACGCCGCGATGGCCGGGCAGCCAGTCCTGCGCGGGCCGTTCGAACCGCCGCTCCACCCAGGGCCGAGGCCGCAGCGGCCACCCGAACTCGCCGCTCGGCGCTGCCGCCGCCGTCGCGGTCGAGAGTGCGAGCAGCGCCGCGGCAACGGCGAAAAGCGCCGCTTTCCTCCTGAACAGCGCCACCTTCATGGCTCCGCCGACGCCCGGTTCACGCCCGCTGCCACCGTGCCTGATGGGCCGAGCCGCTCGGGAGGACCGGACGGCCCGGCACGATCGACGTCCGCGTATCCGACACTCGCGGCGGCATCGGCGCGAGCTCGAGGAGCGGCAGATCCGGCGCTCGATGCGGCGGGCATGCCGACCCTGAACAGGCCATGTCGGGATCGGACCGAAACCGCGGGTGCGGCACGCGCAGCGGCATCGGTGCGGGCCGGAGGAGCGGCAGTTCCCGCGCTCGATGCGGCGGGCATGCCGACCCTGAACAGGCCATGTCGGGATCGGACCGAAACCGCGGGTGCGGCACGCGCAGCGGCATCGGTGCGGGCCGGAGGAGCGGCAGTTCCCGCGCTCGAAGCAGCAGGCACGCCGATCCCGAACAGCCCGGATCGGCGCCAGGGACCGGTCGCGCGTGCGCCGTCGCGGGGCGCGCGCCCGCCAGCGCCAGCACGAACATCAGGGGAAGAATCACGGTGATCGCGAGGGAAAGTCGGTGCATGGGTTCGACCTTCGTCGGTCCCGGCCGCGCGCACGATCCCCGATCCGGCGTGTGGGGACAACATCGGCTCCTGTGGAAATCGCCCGTTTCGCCTGGTCGCGACGTCGTGACCAGCTGATTTAGGTCAGGGACGCACCTGGTCGTAGACTGATCGAGCGGTCTGTGCCCGGCACGGACCGACTTCGCGCGCCACCCGTGCTCGTTCGCAACGGCGCCGTTCGAACCTCAGCTCCCGAATTCCGAGAGTGCTCGTTCGCGGCAATGCAGTTGGGAACAGGGAATCGTCGGCTGGTCCCGATCGGTGATCCGACCGGGTCCGACGATTCGGAGGCGCCAGGGCAGCGGGTCGCCGACCCACTGCGTCAACCGGCAACGAAAGAGAGATACGAGAGCCATGGCTGTCGTAACCATGAAGCAGCTGCTCGACAGCGGCGCACACTTCGGACACCAGACCCGGCGCTGGAACCCGAAGATGAAGCGGTTCATCTTCACCGACCGCAACGGCATCTACATCATCGACCTGCAGCAGACGCTGACCTACATCGACAAGGCCTACGAGTTCGTCAAGGAGACCGTCGCCCACGGTGGCACCGTTCTCTTCGTCGGCACCAAGAAGCAGGCCCAGGAGTCGATCGCGGCCGAGGCGACGCGCGTCGGGATGCCCTACGTGAACCAGCGTTGGCTGGGCGGCATGCTCACCAACTTCTCCACCGTGCACAAGCGCCTGCAGCGCCTCAAGGAGCTCGAGGCCATGGAGCAGACCGGTGGCTTCGAGGGTCGCACCAAGAAGGAAATCCTCATGCTCACGCGTGAGATGAACAAGCTGGAGCGGACCCTCGGCGGTATCCGCGACATGCAGAAGGTGCCCTCGGCCATCTGGGTCGTCGACACCAACAAGGAGCACATCGCCGTCGGCGAGGCGCGCAAGCTGAACATCCCGGTCATCGCGATCCTGGACACCAACTGCGACCCCGACCTGGTCGACTACCCGATCCCGGGCAACGACGACGCGATCCGCTCCGCCGCGCTGCTGACCAAGGTCGTCGCCTCCGCGGTGGCCGAGGGCGTGCAGGCGCGGGCCGGTCTGGCCTCCGGCGACGAAAAGCCGGAAGCGGGCGCGGGCGAGCCGCTCGCCGAGTGGGAGCAGGAGCTGCTGGCGCAGGCCGCGCCGGGCGCCGAGGCCTCCACCGAGACTCCGGCCGAGGCCTGAGGCTCGTAATCCGCTGTTTCAGCGGTGATCACCTAGGAGTGCCATGGTGATCACCGCTGCCCAGTAACTGAACTTCTCCAAAGGAGGCTCGCCACCGATGGCGAACTACACCGCTGCCGATGTGAAGCGGCTCCGGGAGCTGACCGGCTCCGGGATGATGGACTGCAAGAAGGCCCTCGAAGAGACCGACGGTGACTTCGACAAGGCTGTCGAGGTTCTGCGCATCAAGGGCGCCAAGGACGTCGGCAAGCGCGCCGAGCGCGCCACCGCCGAGGGTCTGGTCGTCGCGCAGGACGGCGTGCTGATCGAGATCAACTCCGAGACCGACTTCGTCGCCAAGAACGACGAGTTCCAGGGTCTGGCCAATCAGATCGTCGCGGCGGCCGCCAAGGCCCGCCCCGCCGACCTGGACGCGCTCAAGGCCGTCGACCTGGGCGGCAAGACCGCCGACCAGGCCGTGCAGGAGCTCGCCGCGAAGATCGGCGAGAAGCTGGAGCTGCGTCGCGCCGTGTCCTTCGAGGGCCCGGTCGCGACCTACCTGCACAAGCGTTCCTCGGACCTGCCGCCCGCCGTCGGCGTGCTGGTCGAGTACCAGGGTGAGGGCGATGCCGCGGCCGAGGCCGCCCGCGCCGCCGCCATGCAGATCGCCGCGCTGAAGGCCAAGTACGTGACCCGCGACGAGGTTCCGGCCGACCTCGTGGAGAACGAGCGCCGCATCGCCGAGCAGACCGCTCGCGAAGAGGGCAAGCCCGAAGCCGCGCTGCCGAAGATCACCGAGGGCCGCGTCAACGGCTTCTTCAAGGACGTCGTGCTGCTCGAGCAGGCGTCGGTCACCGACTCGAAGAAGACCGTCAAGGCTCTGCTGGACGAGGCCGGTGTCACCGTGAGCCGGTTCGCCCGGTTCGAGGTCGGCCAGGCCTGACAGCCTGTGAAGGCCCCTCAACCGTCATCGCGACGGATGAGGGGCCTTCTGCTGTCCGCGTCCGGCGGGCGCGCGGCGACGCGACACCCCGATTCCCGACCCCGCGTGGTGTCGGAGGGGGTCTTCTGCGGTCGCCGAAACCGAATAAGGCAGGATAGGCACCGCCTTGTATTGCGGGATCGCAAACTTATCCGCTGTGCCCTGATGCCTCAGCATGCTGAGAACACCACCATCACCAAAGGAGAAGAGCACCGATGACGGACCCGGGGACCGACCGCCCAGGATATCGCCGGGTACTTCTCAAACTGGGTGGCGAAATGTTCGGCGGCGGCAAGGTCGGTCTCGACCCCGACGTCGTGCAGACCGTGGCCGAGCAGATCGCCGAGGTCGTCGCGACCGGCGTGCAGGTCGCCGTGGTGATCGGTGGCGGCAACTTCTTCCGCGGCGCGGAGCTCGAGGAGCGCGGCATGGAGCGGGCCCGCTCGGACTACATGGGCATGCTCGGCACCGTGATGAACAGCCTTGCGCTGCAAGACTTTCTGCAGAAGCAGGGGATCGACACCCGGGTGCAGACCGCGATCACGATGGGCCAGGTCGCGGAGCCGTACCTGCCGCTGCGCGCCAAGCGCCACTTGGAGAAGGGCCGTGTGGTCATCTTCGGCGCGGGCATGGGCATGCCGTATTTCTCCACCGACACCACTGCTGCCCAGCGTGCCTTGGAGATCGGCGCCGACGTGGTGCTGATGGCCAAGGCGGTCGACGGCGTCTTCACCGCGGATCCGCGGGTCGACGAGACGGCGACGATGTACACCGAAATCACGCACAAAGAGGTCATCGAGCGCGACCTGAAGGTCGCGGACGCGACGGCCTTCAGCCTGTGTATGGACAACCAGATGCCCATCCTGGTGTTCAATCTGTTGACGAAGGGCAATATCGCCCGCGCGGTCGCCGGTGAGAAGATCGGCACATTGGTTCGGTCCTGAGCCCGCGAACCGCGGATCATGACGATGACGACGCTGTGGAGGAAACGGTCGTGATTGAAGAAGCGCTCTTCGACGCCGAGGAGAAGATGGAGAAGGCGGTCTCGGTGGCGAAGGACGATCTCGGGACCATCCGGACCGGACGCGCGAATCCGGGCATGTTCTCCCGGGTCGTCGTGGACTACTACGGATCGCCCACGCCGGTCACCCAGATGTCCAGCATCACGGTGCCCGAGCCGAGGATGGTGGTGATCAAGCCGTACGAGGCCGCTCAGCTCGGTCCCATCGAGACCGCGATCCGCAACTCGGACCTAGGTGTCAACCCGACCAACAACGGCGACATCATCCGCATCAGCATCCCGCAGCTCACCGAGGAACGCCGCCGTGAGCTGGTCAAGCAGGCCAAGGCCAAAGGCGAGGACGCCAAGGTCGCGATCCGCAATGTGCGGCGCAAGGCCATGGACGAACTCTCGCGCATCCAGAAGGATGGCGAGGCGGGTGAGGACGAGGTCGGGCGCGCCGAGAAGGAGCTCGACAAGACCACCGCCAAGTACGTGAGCCAGATCGACGAGCTGGTCAAGCACAAAGAAGCCGAACTGCTCGAGGTCTGACGAGAGATCCGAGGGCCCGCACGGGCGGGGGACGAGGAACAACGAGTGAGCGACGGGACAATCGTGGCCGACAATGCCGCCGCAACGGGTGCGGCCGAGGAGCCGACGCCGGGGAGCGGCGCCGCCGAAGCGACCCCGGGCCGTGCGGGTGACTTCGCGGTCGGCCAGTTCCATACCGCGCACCCCGACCATGCCGTGCCCGCCGAGCCCGTGGTCCCCGCGCCCGCCGCCACGACGTCGCGTGCTGGACGCAATCTGCCCGCCGCGCTCGCGGTCGGCCTCGGGCTCGGACTGTCGCTCGTCGCGATCCTGCTGTTCGCGCCGCTGGTGTTCATCCCGGTCGCCGCGACCGGCGTCGGCGTGGCCACCTGGGAGGTGGCCAAGCGGCTGCGCGAGGCGGACGTGCTCGTTCCGCGGATCCCGCTCATCGTCGGCGGGCAGGCGGTGTTCTGGCTCGGCTGGCCGTGGGGCGCGAGCGGTGTCGCGGGCGCCTTCGCGGCCACCGCGCTGACCTGCATGGTGTGGCGCCTCTTCGATCACGGTTTGCAGACCGCGCCGCGAAACTTCCTGCGCGACACGGCGATCGCGATCTTCGCCCTCGCCTGGATCCCGCTGCTCGCGTCCTTCGCGACGCTGCTGCTGCTGGAGCCCGACGGCAACCTGCGGGTGCTGACCTTCATGATCCTGGTGGTCTGCTCCGACGTGGGCGGCTACGTGGCGGGTGTGCTGTTCGGCAAGCATCCGATGGTGCCGTCGATCAGCCCGAAGAAATCCTGGGAGGGTTTCGGGGGCTCGCTGGTGTTCAGCGTCATCGGCGGTCTGCTGACGGTCACCCTGCTGCTCCAAGCGAATTCGATGATCGGTGTGGTGCTCGGTGTCGGACTGGTACTGGTCGCGACCGTCGGCGACCTGATCGAATCGCAGATCAAGCGCGAACTCGGCATCAAGGACATGGGCACGCTGCTGCCCGGGCACGGCGGCATCATGGACCGCCTCGATTCGATGCTGCCTTCCGCGTTCGTCTCCTGGCTGGTGCTGAGCACGCTGCTCTGACCGGAGGGCGATATACCGCCAAATCCCGGCGGCAGTGATAGCGATCGTCCATGATCGAGGCATGTCCACGAATGCCGAGCACGAGCCCGAGGCGAGCCGGCGCGACGAGCCGACCGCCCCGGCCACCCCTCCGCCGGGGCACCCTCCGCCGCCGGCGACCAAACCCGCCACGACCGGCAAGAAGCCGTCGATCTCCTCGCGGACCGGCTACGCCTGGGTCGGGCTCGTGGTGGGCACGCTGATCATGATCGTGCTGCTCATCTTCATTCTCCAGAACCTGGAGACCATCCAGGTGAGCCTGTTCTTCTGGGAGTTCCACCTGCCGATCGGCGTCGCGGTGCTGCTCTCGGTGATCTGCGGAGCGCTGGTGATGGCCTTGGTCGGGGGCATGCGCATCATTCAGCTGCGGCGCGCCGCCAAACACTGAGCTCCGTCATTCCCGTGCTCGCGCAGCCCGACGCCAGCGCAGCGGTGGCGCGCCGAACTCGCGCTGGAACACGCGGCTGAACGGCTCGCATGCCCGCCGAGCGTTGTTCTGGGTCCGACCGCATCACCAGGCGCCTTCCGGTGGCGGCCTTCGCACCCGACGCGGGGGAGAGCCCAGGGCAGATCAGCCAGGAACTGCCGCCCGCGGCCTTCGACAACATCGCGCCGGACTCCGACGGCTACCTGTGGATCAGGCAGGACAAGTTCCACGAGAGCCTCGCCCAGGACCTGTCCGACGAGGAGGCGCTGGTCATGGCCGTGACCCAGAAGGCGCCGCTGGCCTCGACCTTCGGCGACGCCGTCACCGCGCCCGCGTGGAAGGCGAAGCCGAGCTGGTACCAGGTCTCGACCGCCGACCGGATGATCAACCCCGACAACGAGCGCAGGATGGCCGCGCGCATGAACCCGCGCAAGACCATCGAACTGGACGCGAGCCACGCCTCGCTCGCCTCGCAGTCGCACGCGATCTCCGATCTGATCGAAGAGGCCGTGCGCGATCTCGGGCTGTCCTGAGCGGGCGGATCGGACCGGCGAGCATCGTCGCCCCGCGCACACCGTGCGCGGCGGCGATCGGCCCTGTGTCCTCGCGCACTGTTTCGGGCTGACCATTCGGCAGCCGGGGACGGATGAGAGACTGGGAGAACTATGACCGCCTCCCTGCCCCTGGTTTTCGATGCTCCGCGCCGTGGCATGCCGCCCCGGCATCTCGCCGATCTCGATGCCGAGGGGCGGCGCGCCGCGGTCGAGGAGCTCGGGCTGCCCAAGTTCCGCGCCGACCAGATCGCGCGGCAGTACTTCGGGCGGTTGCAGGCCGATCCGGAGCAGATGACGGATCTGCCCGCGCCGGTGCGGGAGAAGGTCGGCGCGGCGCTGTTCCCGCCGTTGCTCTCCGTGGTCAAGCACGTGGCCTGCGACGACGGCCAGACCCGCAAGACGCTGTGGCGGGCGGGTGACGGCACGCTGCTGGAGAGCGTGCTCATGCGCTACGCCGACCGCAACACCCTGTGCATCTCCAGCCAGGCGGGCTGCGGCATGGCCTGCCCGTTCTGCGCGACCGGCCAGGGCGGGCTCAACCGCAACCTGTCCACCGCCGAGATCGTCGACCAGGTGCGCGCCGCCGCGGCCGCGCTGCGCGACGGCGAGGTGGCGGGCGGCGAGGGCAGGTTGTCCAATATCGTCTTCATGGGCATGGGCGAGCCGCTGGCCAACTACAAGCGAGTCGTCGCCGCGGTGCGCCGCATCACCTCGCCCGCGCCGGACGGCCTCGGCATCTCGCAGCGCAATGTCGTGGTCTCGACCGTCGGCCTTGCTCCCGCGATCCGCAAGCTGGCCGACGAGGAGCTGTCGGTGACGCTGGCGGTCTCGCTGCACACTCCCGACGACGAGCTGCGCGACACGCTCGTGCCGGTGAACAACCGCTGGCCGGTGGCCGAGGTGCTGGACGCGGCGCGCTACTACGCCGACAAGTCCGGTCGCCGGGTGTCGATCGAGTACGCGCTCATCCGCGACATCAACGACCAGCCGTGGCGCGCCGACATGCTCGGCGCGAAACTGCACAAGGCACTCGGCTCGCGCGTGCACGTCAACGTCATTCCGCTCAATCCGACCCCGGGCAGCAAGTGGGACGCCAGTCCGAAGCCGGTCGAGCGCGAGTTCGTCCGCAGGGTCAACGCCCAGGGCGTGCCGTGCACCGTCCGTGACACCCGCGGCCAGGAGATCGCCGCCGCCTGCGGGCAGCTGGCCGCCGAGAACTGAATCCCGAGGGGGGCCATTGCTGCAGCCAGGTGACGTATTCGCCGGGTATGCCATCGAACGACTGCTGGGCCGAGGTGGCATGGGCGCGGTGTATCTCGCCGGGCACCCACGGCTGCCCCGCAAGACCGCGCTCAAGCTGCTGAATCGGGAGCTGTTCTCCGACAGTGAGATTCGCGCGCGGTTCGAGCGGGAGGCCGATCTGGTCGCGCAGCTGGATCATCCCAACATCGTGACCGTCTTCGACCGGGGCATCGAGGACGAGCAGCTGTGGATCTCCATGCAGTTCATCGACGGCGTGGACGCGTCCTCGGTGGACCCGCGAACCCTGCCGCCGCAGCGGGCCGCCCAGATCGTCGCCGAGACCGCGCTCGCGCTGGACTACGCGCACCGCATGGGCGTGCTGCACCGCGACGTGAAACCCGCCAACATCCTGCTGTCCCGCTCGGCCGGGCAGGAGCGGGTGCTGCTCACCGATTTCGGCATCGCCCGCCCGCGCGAGGACACCACGCAGCTCACCCAGACCGGCACTTTCACCGCCACCCTCGCCTACGCCTCGCCGGAACAGCTCACCGGCGCCACGCTCGATCACCGGACCGACCAGTACTCGCTGGCCTGCGCGCTGTATTGGCTGCTCTCGGGCACCGTGCCGTTCGATTCCCCGCAGGCCGTCGTGGTGATCCAGGGACACCTCAAGCAGCCGCCTCCGCCGCTGAGCTCGGTGCGGCCGGGCCTGCCGCCCGCGCTGGACGCGGTGCTCGATCGCGCGCTCGCCAAGCGGCCCGCGGATCGGTTCGACTCCTGCGCGGATTTCGCCGCCGCCGTGCAGCAAGCGTTGCGCGTGCCGGCCAGCGCGCCGCACGCCGTCGCGCAACCCACGCCGCGTCCGCATCCGGTGGCGGGACCGCAGGCCTCGGCGCCCAACCCGATGCCCGTGGCGCACCCGCCGCGCTACGCCCAGCCCGCACCGCCGCCCGGTCCGCACTATGCGAACGGCGGTGTGCGGCAGGGTTATCCGCCCGGCTACGGCGCTGTACCCGCTCCGTATCGTCCGCCCGTTCCGCCGCCGCGGCGCGGCTCGAGCGCCAAGGTGCTCCTGGTGATCTTGGGCATCGTGTTCGCACTGCTGGCCGGGTGCGGGACGTTCGTGTGGACCGACGATTCGACCTGGGTGTCCCAGGTGACCGGTCGCTCGAAGGGGCACAAAGATCTGGCGGCGTTGTCGGCGGCGTTTCCGCTGATGCTGCCGAGCGACAATCGCCAGAGCGGCCGGGGCTACAACGGCGCGTCCTGCCGTCCGGCGTCCGAATGGAAGGACTGGCAGGCCGAAAAGGGCGACGAATCGGCTTTCGATCATTGGCAGGCGCGCTGGGAATGCCTGCTGGAGGGCGGCGCGAAGCTGGCGTACGACTTCTACGCCTACCCGAGTGCGGACGCGGCACGGCGCGCGGTGACAATCTTCAAGTCCCGGGCGAAGTCCGGAGGCTCGAACACGGAGGGCACCAGGACCGACGAGCGCTTCACCTACCGCGACGCCTACGGGGAGTCCGCGCTCATCCTGTCGACCTTCTCCGACCCGTCCCGAGACCGCTGGGTGTTCACCTTCCACGGCCCGACGCGCCTGGACGACGGACTCGCCGCCAAAGTCCGCGACGCCCCGCTCTGAGCAGCCATCAGCCGCGCCCGAACAGGCCGGAGGCCTACGTAGGCCGCGCGGTCGAGACGCTACGCTAGCGGCATGAGCGAGGCTGTCGACTGGTCATGGCTGCGTACCACGATCCCGATCGTCGATATGGCCATGTACCTGGACATGCCCGAGGACATCGCCCGCACTCTCGAAATCCGTGACGGCATGATCGTGCATTGCGAATCCCCGTCGCCGAATCATGTTGCGATCAGCGACAACATCAAGGCAGCGCTGCGCGAGGCGGTGTCCAAGCGTCTCGGTGACGCGCCGTGTCTGCGGGCCAGCGGTGAGCTCGACATGCTGGTCTCCGAGGTTCCGTTCCATTACAAGCGGCCGGATGCCATCGTGTATCGCTGTATCGACGAGCCACGGGGCAAGTGGAAGACCAAGCCGACAGCGTCGGACACCCTGCTGGTTGTCGAAGTCGTGTCTCCGAATACGGTGACGGCGGATCTGGTGGAAAAACGTGCGGAGTACGCGCGACTGAGCATCCCGTACTACTGGATCGTGCGCATGGTTCAGGACGACGGGCCTGCGTCATCGATCGAGATGCTGAGACTCACCGCCGACGGCACCTATGTCCGGGAGAACATGTCCCTGCGGGCCCGTGGCGATCTGGTGGCGGTCGATGTCGCCGACCCGCTCGACGTCACGATCAGCTGGAATCAGCTCGATCTCGGCCTGGACTGACCGTCCTGATTGCCTGCTCGAGTCCGTTCGGCTTCGATCGCGGCGAGATCTCGGCCCAAGGCGACCCACGCGGCGACCGTGACCTTTGATCAGGATTCAGTCAGCGCGAAATCGGTTCTTGGCCGGGCGGTTGGTGGCGGCGCGGCGTTCGGCTTCCTTCGTCTTGACGCGCTCGTTCTCGCGCTGCACGGCTTCGTAGTTCTCGCGTTCGCGGAGCAGCCATTCGGGCGGGTCGGCGAGCAGGGCGGTGATCTCGTCGGCGGTCAGCGCGTCGGAGACGCCGCCGCGGGCCAGGCCGCTGTTGGAGACGCCGAGCTTGCGCGCGGTGATGTCGCGCGGGAACGGCCCGGTGCGGCGCAGTTCGGTGAGCCAGGCAGGGGCATCGTTGCGCAACCGGTCGAGGTCGGCGCGGGAGATCGGAGAGTTCCGGAACTCCTCCGGCGCGGCGGGGAGGTAGATGCCGAGCTTGTCTGCCGCGGTCAGCGGCTTCATCATCTGCGGTTTCTTGTCCGGGCTCACCGGGACAGCCTAGTCGACCGCCGGAACGCTTCCGTCCGAGCCTCGGCGTCGCGGCGGCCGTCCTGACCCGTGTGCGCCGTGCAATACCCTTGGTCGAATGAGTCAGGTGGAGTCGATCGATGTCGCGCGGTTGCGCTGGTTCGTCGCGGTGGCCGAGGAGCTGCATTTCGCGCGGGCGGCGAAAGCGCTCGGGATCGCGCGTCAGCGGCTCAGCCGGACGGTCATCGACCTGGAGGACGAGCTCGGCGCCAAGCTGTTCGTCCCCGGCGCCCAGCCGACCCAGCTCACCGACGAGGGTCGCGAGCTGCTGACCGCCGCGCGGGAGGTCATCGCCCGCGCGGAGGCCGACGCGGCTCGGCCGGAGCCCGAGGAGGCCCGGCGGGGTCTGCGGGTGGGTTTCGTGCCCGGTGTCACGGTGTCGAAGTGGGAACGGATCTGGCGTGAGCGGTTTCCCGAGATCCGGCTGGAGACGATTCCACTCGCGGCCGCCGACCAGCTGACCGCGCTGCGGGAGGGCCGGGTCGACATGTGTTTCGTACGCCTGCCCATCGACCGCGAAGGACTCAGCGCGATTCCGCTGTACCGCGAGGTGCCGGTCGTCGTGGTGCCCAAGGATCACCCGATCTCGCTGTTCTCCGAGGTCGGCGCGGCGGAGCTGGCGGACGAACGCATGCAGGACGCCTCGGATCTCGACGCGGCGGCGGTCACCCTCGAAATGGTCGCCGCCGGTGTCGGACTCGCCATCGTCCCGCACTCCATCGCGCGCCTGCACGCCCGCCGCGATCTGGTGTACCGGACCGTCACCGATCATCCCGACACCGAGATCGCCCTGGCCTGGCCCGTGGCCGAGACCACGGAGCTGGTAGAGGAGTTCGTCGGTGTGGTGCGTGGTCGCTCCGAACGGAGTTCGCGCTCACCGTCGACCCGCACCGAGCAACCGGCAAAAGGCTTGACAGCGAAAAAGCCTGCGCCGCAACGGAAATCGTTGGGTTCGAAAGGCGCATCCGCGGCGCGCTCCTCGGGTGCGAAGAGCAAGCGTCGCGGTCGCTGATCCGAGGCGGTCGGGCGCTATTCGGTATGGAACGCGCGCCAGACCGTGTGCTCCCGGCTGATCGTCTCCTCCGCACCGGATACCGCGGTGGCCCAGCGGGTTTCGTCGATGTCGCGCAGCGTGTCGGCGATGATGGCGAGCTCGTTGGACGTGAACGCGTAGACGGCGGCGGTGCGGTTGTCGCGGCGCGCGGAGGTCCATGCCGCGATGCCCGCGATGCCCGCGGCGATGATGCCGGCGAGGTCGAAGCCGATGACGTTGATCGCCTTGGCCAATGCCGCGGACACACCTCCGATTTCGAGCAGGAGCGCGACGGTGCGCAGGCGGGCGCCGCGGCGATCGTGATGCGCCGATTTGTCCGCGTACCAGCGCTGCTGCTCTTGAATGCGATGGCAGATGTATTCCTGACGGCGCTCGGCGTGCGGCAGCCTGCGCAGCTCACGCATGCGGTCGGTGATCGTGGTGGAGGTGGTCGGCCGCACGGCGATGTCGGGAAGGTCGTGGTGGAGCCGCCGGATGCGTTCGATGAGCAGCGCGTCCGCTTCGGCCGGTGCGAGGGTGCCGTCGAACGGCGCGCCGCACACCGCGTAACGCCAGGTGAGGGTTTTGACCGACTCCGCGAGGACGCGGCCTTCGTGCCAGGTCCGGCCGGGAAGCGACTGGAGCAGGTTCACGTCGATGGTCAGGATGCCGACGAACGCGAGCGCGGTCGCTATCGCGGCGATATCGGTGCGTGCGGCGCCGACACGCACCGTGATCGCGGCGCAGGCGGCGGCGAACAGCGCCAGCCACAGACGCAGCGCATACGTCCGGAGAAAGGAGCGCTCCCCCGACACCGCCGCTTCATCGGCGGCCCGGAACAGTCCCGGGTAATCCTCAGCGCGCAGCACGACGTCGACCGGCTCGGGTGACGATCATGGGGACACGGTAGCAGCGACGTACTGTCTCAGATAACGAAATTCGTTGGGGACCAGAGTTTTCTACTCCGGGCCGCGCCGCGCCCCCGTCGGCCAGACGATGTCGATCGGGATGTGCCGCCGGCGCGCGGCGTCGACGGCGTCGGCGGTGCTGCCGGTGTCGCCGCCGCTGCCATCCCACACGGCGACGAGCCGGGTGATGTCGGTCAGGACGGCGTTGTTCGCCGCGCGGTACGCGACGGGCGACGGTTCGGCGTAGGGCATCACCCGCACCGACGCGGCCCGCGCGAGCAGGTCGTCGAAGACCGCGACGCGTTCGGCCGGGACGGCCCGGTCGCGATAGTGCTGCGCGGGCAGGACGACGTTCAGCCGCCCGCCGAGAGCGAGCACCACATCGGCGAAGATCGAATCCGCGCCCGGCGCAAGGCAGCTCACCCCGACCAGTTCGTCGTCGCAGGCGCGCAACCGTTCGAACAGCGCGGCGCGGATCAGCTCGGCGGTGGCCGCGGTGAGATGGACGTGCCCGGTGATCCCGATGCGCGTCACGGCGTGCCCTCGTGGACGCGCGGCAGGATCTTGTGGCGCAGGTGTGCGCGGATATCGGCGATCACGGTGTCGTCCGGGGTGCGCAGCGGGCTGCGGACGGCGGCAGGGAAGCCGGGAATGCGTTCGGCGAGCGCGGCTTTGACGAAGGTGATGTCGGAGAGACCCGATTCGTGGCGGAGGGCGCGACATTCGTCGAACACGGCTTGCCAGCGCGCTGCCGCCTCGCGGTCGCCGGCGCGCAGCGCGGCGGCGATGCGAACGGGGATCTCGGGCACCGGATTGCCCCCACCGGAGACGATGCCGTGCACGCCGAGCTCGCCGATGCGCGCGGCGGCGCCGTCATTGCCCGCGAAGACCGCCAGTCCGGTCGCGGTGTACGCCCGGGTGACGTCGAGCCGGCCACTCGAGTCCTTGATGCCTACCAGCATCGGGTACTCGGCGGCGAGCGCGCCGAGCAGTTCGGGGGAGATCGGGGTTTGGGTGTGGCGGGGAAAGTTGTACAGCAGCATCGGCAGTTCGGTGCGGGCGAGCAACCGGCCGAAGAAGTCGCGGACACCGATTTCCGGCGGGTCGGCGAAGAAATAGGGGGCGATGGCGGCGACGGCGTCGGCGTGCTGCCGCGCGTGGTCGAGCAGGTCCATCGCGTCGCCGTACGCGGTGGCGCCGATGTGGGCGACGAGCTGGCCCGGCCACTGTGCGCGGGCCTGCTCGAGGACCTTCTTGCGTTCGGCGATCGTCAGATTCGCGAACTCGCCGGTGGTGCCGTTGACGAGGATGGCGGGCACGCCCGCCCGGTGCAGAAAGCCGAGGTAGTCGCCCAGCGCTCCGGTGTCCACGGCGTGGTCACGGGTGAACGGCGTGACCGTGGCGACGATCGGGTTGAGCTCCACGGTTCCCGGCCAGGGAACGCGCGGCACGGGCTGTCCAACTGTCATCTGCGGCACTCCTCCACATCGACACGGCAGTTGACCAGTCTATCGGATCGGGATCGATGGCCGGGGTCGTCCGTTCGCCACTACCATGGGTGACGCCGAGCGCATGGGTGACGTCGAACACGCGACGGGGAGGGCCTGCGAATGGAGTGCGACGTCTTCGTCAGTCACTCGTCGAGAGATCGGAATCTCGCCGAGGCGGTTGTCCACGAACTGGAGGCGGTCGGCGTTCGCTGCTGGATCGCGCCGCGGAACATCATGGCGGGCACCAGCTATCCCCAGGCCATCGTCGAGGCGATCCGTCACTGTGAGGTGATGGTGGTCGTGGTCTCCGACCACGCCAACGAGTCCGCGCACGTCGGACGGGAAGTCGAACGCGCCGCGGCGGGCAATCTGAGCCTGGTCCCGTTCCGGGTCGCCGATATCGAGCCGAGCGGCGTGCTCGAGTACTTCCTCAGCAGCCAGCACTGGGTGCACGCGCTGCCGCCGCCGGTGGAGGCGCACATCGCGCGCCTGGTCGAGGCGGTGCGCGCGCTGCTGGCGTTGCGGCGCGGTACGGGGCAGGACAAGCCGAACCGGCCGCTCGCGCAGACTATTACGCGACGCCGTCCACGCCACGTGCCCGCGGCGGTGGCGGTGTTCACCGGACGGGTTCGCGAACTCGCCGAAATCCGCACGGCCCTGGCCGATTTCCCGATCGTCACGCTCGCCGGGCCACCCGGCGCAGGCAAGACCGAGCTCGCTCGCGCGGCGGCAGCCGGGCTGAACGACGTCTCGGTCGCCTACGTGGACCTGTCGCAGCTGACCGTGACGAGTTCGCTCGCCGCCGCCGTCGCCGAGGCGTTCGGGCTCGACCCGGCGACCAGCTGGCAAGACACCGCGCGGACGGTCGACGGCACCGAGACCGTGCTGGTACTCGACAACGCGGAGACCGCTCTCGCGCTGCACGCGACGGACTTCCGGCGATTCGTGCGCGACTTCCTCGACCGGTGCCGCAGTTGCCGAGTGCTGGCGACTTCCCGGGAGCGACTCGGATTGAGCGGGGCCGAGACCGTGCTGCACGTCGGCCCGCTACCCGAAGCGGACGCCGGTCGGCTGCTGGACCGGCTGCTGGATTCTCATGCGGTGCCGAGGAATGCCGAGAACCGGGCCGGGCTCGCCGCGGTCCGAGCCGTCGCCGACGGGCTGCCGCTGGCCCTGGTGATCAGTGCGGCGTGGCTCAGCGAGGTCTCGGTGGAGGCGTTCCTGCGCGAGTGGCAGCGCTCGCGCACCGCGCTGCTGTGCTTCCCCGGCTTCGATTCACCCGACCGCGCGACGAGCGTATCGGTATCGGTGGCGCTGTCGTTCGAGGCGTTGACCGACACGGCGCGGCAGGTGCTCTTCGTCGTGGCGCTGCACCCGTCGGGCGTGCGCCTGGAACTGATCGGCGAGGCGCTGCCGCAGGCGGTGTCACTCGTGTCGTCCACCGCCGAGCTGGTGCGCAAATCGCTGGTGGAGAAGGAGGATTCGCGGATGCGGGCGCTGGTGCCGATCCGGGAATTCGTGCGCGAGCGAGTATCCGACGAGCAGGTGTTGCGCACGGTGATCGAGGTGCACACCCGCCTGCTGCACGAGCACGTCGCTCGCGCGTATGGGCTGGGCGGCGAGGCCGAATGGGCCCAGGTGGCGGCGAACTTGCCCAATGTCGGCGCGTTGGCCGACGAGGGGTTGCGCTCGGACACCGTCGTGGACGCGTCCGTCGACCTGGTGATCGCGGCCTCGCTGGCGTTCCGCGCCACCGGCCGCATCGAGGAGGGGCTGGCCTATCTCGATCTGGCGCTGGCGACGGTGCCCGAGGGCGGCGACCTCGCGGGAACGCTGCTCGAGGAACGAGGTCATCTGCTGCGCGCGGGCGCCCGCCTGCCGGAGGCGCTGCGCGCGTACCAAGGGGCGATCCAGGTGTGGGCGCGACGCTTTCCGCAGCGCGAGGCCGTCTGCCGCTTGCGCATGTGCGGCGTGCTGCGCGTGATGGGCCGCTACGACGAGGCCGAGCGCAGCTGCCGCGCCGGTTTGGCGCTGCACGAGGCGACGAACGCGGGCCCGCTGTCCCTCGGCGACGCCATCGAGAACCTGGGCGACGTCGCGCGATCGATCGGTCACTTCCCCGAGGCCGTCGAGCACTATCAGGACGCGCTGCGGAAGTTCCGGTCGGTGCCTGAAGGCCTGGTCGGCTTGACGAATGTCTCGTTCAGTCTCGGCGAGGCGCGGCGGGCGCAGGAGGACGTCGCGGGCGCCCGGCTCGACTATGACCGCGCGCTGCGCACGAGCAGCCGGATCGGCGATCCGCAGGGGCAGGGCAACGCGCTGCTCGGACTCGCCAGAGCCGATCTTGCGGAACAGAACCTGACATCGGCCGCGGATCGGATTCGGGCCGCCGCCGATCGCTACGACCGGATCGACGACCGTCTCGGCGCGGCGAACGCACTGGTGATACAGGGCGATATCGCGGCGGCCGAGGGCCGGTTGAGCGACGCCGACAACGCCTACGCGGAGGCGGAGTTCGCCTACGAGGCGTTGCCGTGCCCGTTGAACCGGGTGCTGGTGACCTTGCGCAGGCTGCGGTCGCGCGAACTCGGTTGGGACAGCGCGCAGATGGCCGAGGCGCGCAAGGAATTCGAACAGCTCACCGGATACGCGCTCGGCGTGGCGGAGATCCAGCGCTGGTCGCTGGAGAAGAAAGGCAGTGTCTTCCACGGGTCCCTGGAGTCGGCCGGATGATCCGCGGCGAGTCCGGGCGACACGCGGGCACGACAACGGCCGCGTCCCCGGCGTGAACCGGGGTGCGCGGCCGCGAAGAATTAGCGGGGCTTGCGCCGCAGGATCGTGTCGCGCACCAGGATGACCACGATGAGCGCGGCGAAGCCGACCAGGTAGAGGTCTTCGATCTTGCCCTTGTGGTTGCCGATGACCATGGCCACCAGGACGAACGCGACGATCCAGCCCGCGATGCGGAAGGTGCGGCGCGACTCGCCGCTCCAACCCCACGCCGCGGAGGGGACCTCGGCGGTGTCGACGTGAGTGACGATGGCGCGCTCGTTCTTGGCGGGTTCGATTTCCGTGGCGGCCACGATCGCTCCTCAGGTGGTTCGGGTACCGAACATCCGGTACACACTCGGTGGGGCTACTGCTCGATATCGTGACATACGACGCCGCGTCGTTGGTAGTCGGGCCGCGTTCGACGCGGACGGTCGGAGGGCAGTCGCGGTAGGCCACAATGGTTTGGTGTCCGACATCGTGAGAGTCCTACTGCTCGGCAGCACCGGATCCATTGGTACCCAGGCGCTCGAGGTGATCGCCGCGAACCCCGACAAGTTCGAAGTGGTCGGGTTGGCCGCGCGTGGTGGCAATACCGAGCTGTTCGCCGCGCAGATGGCGGCCACCGGGACCCGCAATGTCGCCGTCGCCGATCCGGCCGCCGCCGCGGCGCTGGACATTCCGCTGGCAGGCCCGGCGGCCGTGACCGAACTGGTCCGCCGCACCGAGGCCGACGTGGTGCTCAACGCGTTGGTCGGCTCGCTCGGCCTGGAGCCGACCCTGGCCACCCTGGAGTCGGGCACGCGGCTCGCGCTGGCCAACAAGGAGTCGCTCGTCGCCGGCGGTTCGCTGGTGACCCGCGCCGCCGCGCCCGGCCAGATCGTGCCGGTCGACTCGGAACATTCGGCGCTGGCGCAGTGCCTGCGCGGCGGCCGCGCCGAGGAGGTCGACCGGCTGGTGCTGACCGCGTCGGGCGGTCCGTTCCGCGGCTGGACCGCCGAGATGCTCGAATCGGTGGGCCCTTCCGAGGCCAAGGCGCACCCGACCTGGTCGATGGGTCTGATGAACACGCTGAACTCGGCCTCGCTGGTGAACAAAGGCCTGGAGCTGATCGAGACGCACCTGCTGTTCGGGATTCCCTACGACCGCATCGATGTCACCGTGCACCCGCAGTCGATCGTGCACTCGATGGTCACCTTCACCGACGGGTCCACGCTGGCGCAGGCCAGCCCGCCGGACATGAAGCTGCCGATCGCGCTGGCGCTCGGCTGGCCGGACCGGGTGCCCGGCGCGGCGGCTCCCTGCGATTTCGGGACCGCGTCCACCTGGACCTTCGAGCCGGTCGACAACAAGGTGTTCCCCGCGGTCGACCTGGCCAGGCAGGCGGGCACCGCGGGCGGCAGCGTGACGGCGGTCTACAACGCCGCCAACGAGGTCGCGGTGCAGGCGTTCCTGGACGGTCTCATCGGCTTTCCGGCGATCGTGCGCACGGTGGCCAGCGCGGTGGAGGCGGCCGACCAGTGGCGGGCCGAGCCGCAGAGCCTGGCCGAGGTGCTCGCCGCCGACAGCTGGGCGCGCGACTACGCCCGGCGCGTCGTCGGAGCCTGATACACCGGTTCTCGGCGCGCGCGGCCGCGCGCTGGCAGACTGAGGCGTAAGGATCGGGGATGGACTTCGTCCGGCGGCTTCCATGCGGCGTACCTGCACGTGCGTTGCGGCTGTGCGCGGGCTGGGTACGGAATCGATCCGGCCGCGTCCATTAGTGTGGTCGGGGTGCTCGCGGCCGCGCCGACGCGTGCGCGGGATGTCGACGAGCTGCGCAACGCAGGAGGGCTGGAGAGCAAATGGTGTTCGCCATGGGGTTCGTGCTGTTCGCGCTCGGCATCCTCATCTCGGTCGCCCTGCACGAATGCGGACACATGTGGGCGGCCCAAGCCACCGGCATGAAGGTGCGCCGCTACTTCGTCGGTTTCGGGCCCACCCTCTGGTCCACCCGCCGCGGCGAGACCGAATACGGCGTCAAGGCCATCCCGCTCGGCGGCTTCTGCGATATCGCGGGCATGACCGCCATGGACGAGGTGCGGCCGGAGGAACTGGACCGCGCCATGTACCGCCAGGCGACCTGGAAGCGGATGGTCGTGATGGCGGGCGGCATCGCCATGAACTTCGTGCTCGGCTTCCTGCTGATCGTGGTGCTGGCCGTCGGGTGGGGCCTGCCGCGGCTGGACGAGCCGACCCCCACCGTGGGAACCCTGAGCTGCGTCGCGGACGCGAACCCCGACGGGACGTTGCAGGCGTGCACCGGTCTCGGCCCCGCGCAGCAGGGCGGGCTCCAGCCCGGCGACACCATCACCGCCGTGAACGGCGTCGCGGTCGATACCTGGTCGGAGTTCACCGAGCAGACTCGCAAGCAGCAGGGCCCGATCACCTACACCGTCGACCGCGCCGGACAGCGGGTACAGGTGACGGTCGCGCCGCAGCAGGTGACGCGCTACGCGAAAGACGGCGCGAAGACCCAGGTCAGCGCGGTCGGCGTCACGCTCGACAACCCGCCGATCGAGCAGTACAACGTCGTCACGGCCGTCCCCGCCGCGGCGTCCTTCACCGGCGACCTGTTCGTGCGCACCTTCGAGTCGCTGGCGCAGATGCCCGCCAAGGTCGCGGCGCTGTGGGACGCGGTCACCGGCGGTGCGCGCGACCCGGAGACCCCGGTCAGCATCTACGGCGCGAGCCGCATCGGCGGCGAAAGCGCCCAGGCCGGCCTGTGGCAGGTGTTCGTGCTGATGCTGGCCAGCCTGAACTTCTTCCTCGGCGCGTTCAACATCCTGCCGCTGCTGCCGCTGGACGGCGGTCACATGGCGGTGGTGCTCTACGAGAAGCTCCGCGACACCGTCCGCGGCTGGCGCGGCCTCGCGCCCGCCGGTCCGGTCGACTACCTCAAGTTGTTGCCCGCGACCTACGTCGCCGTGGTACTCGGCGGCGCGTACATGGTGCTGACGCTGGCCGCCGATATCGTGAACCCGATCCGGCTGTTTCCCTGAGTTCTCCCTGGCGGGGTAACCTGTCGCGGGCAATCGCGGGACAACCCGTTGTCAGGCCGTGTCACGGGCGTCACAGGGTGGTGGTCCATCGAGCGCGGCTAAGCTCGGTAGGCGAACGGCCCGCAGCACACGGACGAAAGTAGGCAGCCGAAAGTGACCAGCACAATCGGACTGGGGATGCCGACCGCACCCGCGGCCGTTCTCGCGCCCCGCCGCAAGACCCGTCAGCTGATGGTGGGTGGTGTCGGTGTGGGTAGTGAGCACCCGATTTCGGTGCAGTCGATGACCACTACCAAGACCCACGATGTGAATGCGACCTTGCAGCAGATCGCGGAGTTGACCGCGTCGGGTTGTGACATCGTGCGGGTGGCCTGTCCGCGTCAGGAGGACGCGGACGCGTTGGCGACGATCGCGCGGAAGTCGCAGATCCCGGTGATCGCCGATATTCATTTCCAGCCGCGCTACATTTTCGCCGCGATCGACGCCGGGTGTGCGGCGGTGCGGGTGAATCCGGGCAATATCAAGGAGTTCGACGGCCGGGTCAAGGAGGTCGCCAAGGCCGCGGGTGCGGCCGGTGTCCCGATCCGGATCGGGGTGAACGCGGGTTCGTTGGACAAGCGGATGATGGAGAAGTACGGCAAGGCCAGTCCCGAGGCGTTGGTGGAGTCGGCGTTGTGGGAGGCGGGCCTGTTCGAGGAGCACGGTTTCGGGGATATCAAGATCTCGGTCAAGCACAACGATCCGGTGGTCATGGTGGAGGCCTACCGTCAGTTGGCCGCGCAGTGTGATTACCCGCTGCATTTGGGGGTGACCGAGGCGGGTCCGGCGTTTCAGGGCACGATCAAGTCCGCGGTCGCGTTCGGTGCGTTGCTCAGCGAGGGTATCGGTGACACGATCCGGGTGTCGTTGTCGGCGCCTCCGGCCGAGGAGGTGAAGGTCGGTGGTCAGATCCTGCAGTCGCTGAACCTGCGTCCGCGCAAGCTCGAGATCGTGTCGTGTCCGTCGTGTGGTCGTGCGCAGGTCGACGTGTACACCTTGGCCAACGAGGTCAGCGCGGGTCTGGAGGGCATGGAGGTGCCGTTGCGGGTCGCGGTGATGGGTTGTGTGGTGAACGGTCCGGGTGAGGCGCGGGAGGCGGATCTGGGGGTGGCGTCGGGTAATGGCAAGGGTCAGATCTTCGTCAAGGGCGAGGTGATCAAGACTGTGCCCGAGCATTTGATCGTGGAGACGTTGATCGAGGAGGCGATGCGGATCGCCGAGGAGATGGGCGAGCAGGAGGGCGCGGGGGAGCCGGTCGTCACCGTCAGCTGAGACCGGTCAGGACCAGCGGGTTTCGGCGACCCGTACCGCATCGGCCGAGTTCGTGGCAGGCTGTCGATTGTGCGGAGTCTGCTGGAGCCGACGCGACGGGCGAAGTTCGCCCCCGCGCGTCAGCTCGCCAACCGGGATCTGGCGCAGGTCCTGCGAGTACTCGACAGCGATCCGGTCGCCTCGTGCATGATCGCGGCCCGATTGCAGGAATTCGGCCTGGACGCCAGAGGCGGGCACGGTGAGCTGTGGAGCCGCGGCGGGCCCGCCGAATCCCTCTGCTTCTCCGGTGCCAACCTGGTGCCGCTGCGGGGCGACCACGACGCGTTGCGCGCGTTCGCCGACCGCGCGACCCGCTGGCCGCGTGTGTGCTCCTCGGTCGTGGGCCGCCGAGAACTGGCCCTGCCGCTGTGGGAGATGCTCAGCGAACGCTGGGGACCGGAGCGAGAACTGCGCGGCACCCAGCCGTTGCTCGCGCTCGGCCAGCCCGCGCTGGCCACGGCCGACCCGCAGGTCCGCAGGGCGCGGCCGGAGGAGCTGGACCGCTACCTGAACGCGGCGATCGCGATGTTCATCGAGGAGGTCGGCGTCGACCCGAGGGCGGGCGACGGCGGCCGCGGCTACCGGCGCCGCATCCAGCACCTCATCGAATCCGGCCGGGCTTGGGCCCGTTTCGAGGACGGCGAGGTGGTCTTCAAGGCCGAGGTCGGGTCGCTGTCTCGGCGCACCGGCCAGATCCAAGGCGTGTGGGTGCATCCGGATCGGCGCGGCAAAGGCGTCGGTACGGCGGGCACGGCGGCGGTGGCCAACGCGGTGGTGGCCTCCGGACGGACCGCGAGCCTGTACGTGAACGACTTCAACACCGTGGCCCGCCGGGCCTACGGCCGGGTCGGATTCCGCCAGATCGCGACCTTCGCCACCGTCCTGCTGGACTGAGATCCCGGACCGATCGGCCGAGATCGCCGCGACACGGACGCGGATCACCATCTCCGTCGCCGAGATGCGGTGCGCCGCAGGCGTTTGCCCGATGTTGGCCATTACCATCGGCAGCAATGTCGACACGCATGCTGATTCCGCTGGCCGTCGCGGTGCTCGCCGCCGCGGCCGCGGGTTGCTCGCCCGGTCCGCAGGGCCCCGCGCCCGCGGCCGACGCCTTCGTCGCGGCCTTCGCCGACCGCGATGTGACCGCGGCCGCCGAGCTCACCACGCATCCCGAGAAGGCCACCGCCGCACTGACTTCCGCGTGGCAGAACCTACAGGCCGAACAGCTCACCGCGCGGACGGGCGCGGCCAGGGTCACCGGCGACACCGCCACCGTCGAGTACACCTACGAGTGGCGCCTGCCGAAGAACCGCACCTGGACCTACGCCGGCCAGCTACAGATGGGCCGCAGCGGCGGACGCTGGACGGTGCGGTGGACGTCGTCGAATATCCACCCCGAGCTCGGCGACACCCAAACGCTGGAACTGCGCGCGAACCCGGCCCCACGCGCCAGGGTGAACGAGCAATCCGGCAGCGATGTGCTGGTGCCGGGCAAGGTGTCCCGCGTCGCCTTCACCGCCGCCGACGCCACCGACCCCGCCGCGGTGGCGGTCGCGCTGTCCAGGGCGCTGTCGCGTTTCGACGAACGGCTCACCCCCGAAGCGATCCTGAAGGCGGCGAAGAACACCAAGGGCGCCCACACGGTGCTACTGCTCACCGAGATCGAATACAACCAGGTCGGCTCCGGACTGATCGGGCTGCCCGGAGTGACGCTCACTCAGGAATGGGACCTGGTCGCGGCCGACCGCCATTTCGCCCCCGACCTGATGACGCAGGTGCGCCAGACCGTGATCGCCGAGGTGGACGGCAAGTCGGGCTGGAGCGTGGTGACCATGAACGCCAACGGCGCCGACACCGCCGTGCTCACCGAGGTGCCCGCGCAACCGGCGCCGTCGTTCGCGCTGAGCATCGACCGCTATGTGCAGAACGCCGCCCAGAGCGCCGTCGATGTGCGCACCGAGCAGACCATGATGGTCGTGCTTCGTCCGTCCACCGGCGCGATCCTGGCGGTCGCGCAGAACGAGGCGGCGGACCGCGACGGACCGGTGGCCACCATCGGCCAGTATCCGCCCGGCTCGGTGTTCAAGACGGTGACGGCCGCGGCGGCCATGGCCGCCGGACTGGCCACGCCCGATACCGTGCTGCCCTGCCCGAGCAGCATCGTCATCGGCGAGCGCACCATTCCGAACTACAACCACTTCACGGTCGGCAGCGTGCCGATGGCCACCGCCTACGAACGGTCGTGCAACACCTCTTTCGCCAAGCTGGCCAGCGAGCTGCCCGCCGACGCGCTGCACGTCACCGCCGCGAAACTGGGTGTGGGCCAGAGCTATTCGGTGGTCGGACTGCCCACGGCGTCCGGGTCGGTCCCGTCCGCCGACCAGATGGTGCAGCGCACCGAGGACGGGATCGGGCAGGGCAAGGTGGTGGTCAGCCCCTTCGGCATGGCCGTGATGGCCGCGACCATCGCGCACGGCACGGCGCCCGTGCCGTACCTGATCGCCGGGCGGCCCACCGCCGTCGAAGGGGAGCGACCGGCGATAGCGCCGGAGGTGATCGAGGGATTGCGCGTCATGATGCGCAAGGTGGTCACCGGCGGCACCGCGGAACGCATCGCCGATCAGGGCGACGTGTACGGCAAGACGGGCGAGGCCGAGGTCGACGGCGGCTCGCACTCGTGGTTCGTCGGGTACCGCGGCGACATCGCCTTCGCGACGCTGCTGGTCAAAGGCGGCAGCTCGGACAACGCGGTGGCGGTGACCCGCGACATGTTCGCCGCGCTGCCCGCGGGCTACTGAGCGAAGCGGTGTGGGCGTCGCCGCCTGAGCGGCGACGCCCGCGAAATCAGTACGAGTACAACACGGCCCACGTGTCCGGCCCGACCACGCCGTCGACCTTCAGGCCGTACGCGGCCTGGATGTCCAGCACCGCCGCCTGGGTGTCCGGCCCGAAGGCCCCGTCGATCGCCACCCCGTAACCGTGCAACTGCAGCAGGCACTGCGCTTGACGGACGGCGTCGCCGCGGCTTCCGCTGCTGATGGTCGGGAACGAGTCGGTGTAGCCGCAGCCCTTGCCGCGCTCGGCGGGGTCGGCGTCGGTCGGGGCCGGGGCGGCCCACGCGGGCGCGGTCGCGGTCAGCAGACCGGCGGCGAGGGCGGTGGCGGCGATCAGCGTGCGAAAAGACATGGGAATCCTCCATTGTCGAGTGCTACGGTCCGGGAGCGATGCTCCCAATGAGCAAGCTAGGAGCCGTGCCTTCGGTGATTCTCGAGACTTTCTGCAATCGCCTGGTCAGGCCGGTGCCGCGGGTTCCTCGCTCGCTCCGTACCGCAGCCGGGTCGATCCCACCCGGATGACATCGCCGTCCGCGAGCGGAGTATCGGCGCGGATCGGCACCTCGTTCACGTACACCCCGTTGGCCGAATCCCGGTCCCTGATGAAGATCCCGTCGTCGCGATGCAGGATGCGCGCGTGCTTGCGGCTGACCCGCGCGTCGTCGAGCACGATGTCGTTGTCGGACTCGCGGCCGATGCGCAGACCCGAGGGCGGCACCGGAATCCGGTCGCCGTCGCCGACGCACAGCCAGGCCCGGCGCCGGATGCTCGGCACGTCGCGGGTGGTGGCGCCCCGGGCGGAGGGCGACTCCGGCGGCAGCCGATGGTTGCGTATCGCCTCCTCCAGCTCCACGGTCTCCGGCTGCGGATCGGCGCCCAGTTCCTCCACCAGGTCGCGCCGCAGCTGCCGGAAGGCGGTCAGCGCGTCGGCCTGCCGCCCTGACACGTACAGCGCCCTGGCCAGCAGTCGCCACACGCGTTCGTCCACGGTGCGTTCGGCGGTCAACGCGGTCAGCTCACCGATCACCGCGCTCGCGCGCCCGTCGGCGATATCGGCGGCGATCCGGTCGGCGAGCACGTCGAGTCTGCGCTCGGTCATGTCGGTGGCGAAGTTGGCGGCGAAGCCGAGTTCGTGCAGGCCCGTCACCGGTGTGCCGCACCACTCGGTCAGCGCATCCGCGAAACATGCTGCGGCCGTGCGCGAGTCGCCATTGCGCAGGGCAGCGGCGCCACGGGTGCGCGCCGCCTCGAAACGGCCGACGTCGCACTCGTCGTCGGTGATGTCGAGCAGGTAGCCCGCGTCGACGGTGCGCAGGACGTCGCGATCGGGAATTCCGGCCCCGCGCAGGACGGTACGCAGATTCGACACGTACGCGTAGAGGCCGTCCATGGCGCGCGGTGGCGGGTCGTCACCCCAGATCGCGTGGAGCAGTGCGGTCTTAGGGACGCCCTGACGGCGATTGACCACCAGAATCGCCAGCAGCGCACGGGGTTTCGCGCCGGACAGCGCGATGGGCAGTCCGTCGACCAGCAGCCGCACCGGGCCGAGTATCCGCACGTCGAGCGAGGGCCGATCGGGACCAGCCGTGGCCACTGCACATGCCTCCCAACTACACTGCGCGCCAAGTCGTCTCGCGAAGCGAAGGCGACGGTGAGTGGATTCAGCATACGCATTGCCCGCGGTCGGCGGCGGAGCCCTTCGGGCCGAAACCGCCGCGCGGGGCGCGGGGCCGCGAGGCGGTTCACGCAGGTGGAGTGCCGATCTCACGGATGCGGTGGCACAGGGAGGTGCGCGGAGGGTGGTCGCTGCGGAGTTGGTCGCCGGTTCGGTGTTCGCGGGTCATCAGATCGAACGACGGCTCGGTTCCGGCGGGATGGGCACGGTGTATCTCGCCAAGCACCCGACACTGCCGATGCGGGTGGCGCTGAAAGTGGTCGGCGCGGGTCGCGACGATCCCGAGTACACCGCGTTGTTCCGTCGCGAGGCACAGCTGGCGGCCGGACTGGACCATCCGAACATCGTGGACGTCAAGGACTTCGGCGAGGAAGACGGCGCGCTGTGGATGTCCATGCGGTACGTGCCGGGCGGTGACGCGGCGGCGCTGGTCGGTGCGGGCCGGTCGGGCGTCGAGGTCGGCCGCGCGGTGCACATCGTGACCGAGGCGGCCAAAGCGCTCGACTACGCGCACGAAAACCATGTCGTGCACCGGGATGTGAAGCCCGCCAACATCTTCGTCGCGCCCGGCGACGCGGGCGCGGACCGGGTGCTGGTCGGTGATTTCGGCATCGCGCGCCGGACGGATCCCGCCGCCACCCAGATCGATACGAGCGTCAGGACGTTCACCGCGCCCTACGCGCCACCGGAACAGCGCAGCGGCGGACACGTCGACCGGCGCGCGGATGTCTACGCGCTGGGCGTCACCTGCTACGAACTGCTGACCGGCCGATTGCCCGACGCGGTGCTCGCCGACCGGGACCAACTGCCAGCGGGCATCGGTGCGGTGCTGGCCAAAGCCATGGCGGGGGATCCGGAAGAGCGCTACGGGACGTGCGGCGAGCTGGCGGCGGCGCTGACCGAGGCGATGCGAGCGGAGGCGGTGCCGGCCAACCCGAAGCGTCGATTCGGCACGGGCGGTCGGGTGGCGGCCGGTGCGGTTCTCGCCTTGGTGGTCGCGGGCGCGGCCGTGCTGTGGTCGCTGCGGGCCGATGCCGGTTCGCGAGCGTCGACCGAGCCTACGGGCGCGCCGGGTGTCTCGCCGCGTTGCTACTTCACCACCGAGGTACCCACCGGTGACGGATACCACATCGTGCTCCCCACCACGAACGATGGCGGACGCCGCTGCATCCTGTCCTACGTCGACTCCCATCCGGGCGGCCCCGGCGCGCCGCGGGCCGCGCCGATCGAGGGTGTCCGCGCACTCCAGGACGCGCTGCGCCGGTGCTACCAGCGGGAGCTGGCCGACGGTGACGGCGATTACAGCACCGCGACCGGCCTGGCCGTGCTCTACGTCCAGGATCTGCACGGTCTGGATCGAGACGGCGTGTTCGGGCCGCAGACCTCGGGCGCGATGCGCTGGCCGCGCTATCGCGACGCGGGCGGCGAGTTCGAGTCCTGTGTGGCGATCGGGCCGCCCTGAGTCCGCATGGTCAGGGCCTGCGGAGTCAGGCTCGGTGCAGAGTGGCGGCGAGGTGGTGGGTCATCGGTTCGCCGACCGCGGCCATCCGCAGCGTGTAGTCGATGGTGTCGCCGGTGAGCCGGAACGACCGGTTGAGCGCGGTCACCCTCTTCGCCGTGCTGCTGCGCCCGATGCTGGTGGAGTCGAACTCCATGTGCAGTTCGCCGTCGGTGATGGTGAGCCCGCCCTCGCAGATCTCGGTGATGCCCGTCGGGTGGGCGAGGATCAGCTCGACGTGATCGGGCCGCGGGCAGCGCAGGTAGCCGGTCTCGGCGTGCATCGACCTGCTGCCGTCGGCCGCGCGGGTGCGCTGGCGGTAGGTGAGGAACGGGCGGCCCAGGTGACCGAACCGGATCTCCTCCAGGTAGTCGAACGATTCGATGGTCGGGTATTCACCGTGCCCGCCGCCGCGCCACGTGCCGAGCAACGAGGCGAGGGGTGCGATATCCGGGTGGGGAGCGACGGAGGGTTGGGGTGCGACCACGGCGGACAGCCTAGACCGGTGCCAGGCGTCGTGCTCCCCGAGTCCCGAAATTGCACCGGTGAGGGGTGGTGCGCGCCGCCGCGAGACCGCCGCCGAGCGGCGCGCCGGGTCGGTCCTCGGTCCGTAATCTCGGACCACGTGACAGACGCGAACCAACGTCCTCTCCCCGGACGCCGCCCGCGGCTGGTGGTCGTCAGCGGCCCGCCGGGTTCGGGGAAGACGACCCTGGCCCACGAGCTCGGCCGGGCCGTCGGGTGGCCGGTCATCAGCCGCGACGAGATCAAGCAGGGCATGGCGCACGCCGATCCCGCGTTCCGGCCCGCGCCGGAGGACGAACTCGCGCTGCGGACCCTCGGCACCTTCTTCGAGGTGCTTACCGTCCTGACGCGAGCGGGCGTCGACACCGTGGCCGAGGCGGCCTTCCAGGACCGGCTCTGGCGGCCGGGGCTGGCGCCGCTGACCGCGCTGGCCGACCTCCGGTTTCTGCACTGCGTGGTCGACCGGCATGTCGCGGTCGCTCGTATCGGTCACCGCAGGCGCGCGGAGCCGCTGCGGCGCGTCCATTCCGCGCCGGGCGAACCGGATCGGGCGGCGCTCGGCGCGCGGCACGATGCCTTCCAGCGGGTGCGGCTGGACGGGCCCGCTCTCGAGGTGGACACCACGGGGGAGTACCGGCCGGGACTGGACGTGATCGCCGCCTTCGCCACGGGTGTGTCGTCGATCGATCTTGGTTGAAGCGCCGCGGAATTCGGCCGCGGGTGATACATCTCTGGTGTACATGGCATGCGCGGGCGCGGTGGGCGGTCGGATTGTCCGGTTCCCGCCGCGGCGCGGCTCCGAGGATCACGTGGTTCGGGGAGGCGGTGCGATGTCCGAGACGACCGACAACTGGATGGTGCCCGGCAAGGAGCAGCTGGTCGCGGCCTGCCGGGGATTGCCACACGACGACCACCCGATGCTGGAGGCGGCAGGCGAGCTGGCGCAGCTGCACGTGTTGCGCGAGCGCACACCGCGCTACGAGATGGCGAAGCTGGACCGGCGGCGCGTCCAGCTGGTCCGGTCCATCGACCGGTGGATGACGCTGGCGACGCCGGTGCCCGGCAGCGGCGCGCACGCGCACAACGAGACCGTCGGTGGCATGGTGGACCGGTTGGCGCAGCTCGTCGCGCAGGCCTGCGTCCCGCTGTCGGCCGCACCGGACCCGGTGTTCTACGACGCGTGGCTCCAAGTGGTCGAACTCGCCGACCGCTATCAGGACCTGGTCGACGCGCTACAGACCGAGAGCGCGCGGTGACCGACCGTGTCCAGCGCCAGCGTTCGAAGATCCTGGCCGCGCCCGAAATCCCCTGCGCCCGCGCGTGATATACCCCAGCGCCCGTCAGAGGACTCAGCGCGCACGCCCGAAGAGCCGCAATCCGCGCCCGCGCTCGAAGACCTAGCGCCCGCGCCTGACGACTCAGCGCCCGCGCCTGACGACTCAGCGCCCGCGCCTGACGACTCAGCGCCCGCGCCTGACGACTCAGCGCCCGCGCCTGACGACTCAGCGCCCGCGCCTGACGACTCAGCGCCCGCGCCCGAATTCTCAGCGCCCGCGCCCGAAGAGCCGGAACCCGCGCCCGCGCGCTCGCGGCAGCGTCGCGTACACCATGGTCATATCGGCGAACACCTCCGCCTCCTGCTCGCGCTCCGCGCCGAACTCGTTGCGTCCCAGCACATGCTGCGCCGCCAGTGAGGGCAGCAGCGCGGCCAGCTTCGGCGACAGCGGCGCGGCGGGCTCGGAGTCGTCCCTGCCGTGCCCGAGCAGCATGTGCCCGATCTCGTGCAGGATGATGTGGTCGGCGTTGCGCTCGGTGGCCTCGGCGTCGTACACGATGATGTCGTCGAACTTGCGCGCCACCCATAGACCCTTGCCGCGACAACCGTTTTCGGCCAGGATCTCGGCGGGCACCGGCTGCAGCGAGATAGAGCGCCCGCGGTGCGCCGCCACCTCGGCCAGGTAGGCGTTGACGTTCCACGGACTGGGCAGCGGCACCGTCCGGGTAGCGTCGCCGAGACGGGCTTCCATGCTGGTCATCGGCGCTCACTCTACCGACACCGCCGCCCGGCGTCATCCCGGTGATCGGTCACACCGGGCAGGTGATCGGCTGCGGCCGACCGTATTCCGCGTGCTGCCTCGGCCCGCTCACCTGCGCGAACGTCGGTGTTTCCGGTCCGGGATCACGGCTCGGGCGTCGGTGTCGCGGGTGTCGCGGGCTCGGTGCGCTGGCGCCGGATCACCAGCTGGTTCACCAGCCAGAGCCCGACACCGATGGCCAGCAGCACGCCGGCGATCACGTACTGCTCGGGATTGCGATCGGTGAAGGGCGTCACCAGGAAGCCGCAAGACAGCGCGCCGACCACGGGCAGCGCGGTCGGCGTGCGGAAATGCTTGTGCGCGACCGGATCCCGCCGCAGCACGAGCACCGCCACGTTGACCACCGTGAACACCGCGAGCAGCAGCAGCGCGGTGGTGCCGCCGAGTTCGGGCACCTCGCCGACGAAGGCGATCAGACCGAGGGCGAGCAGCGTGGTGAAGGCGATCGCGATCTGCGGCGTGCGCCGCCGGGCGTGCACCTGCCCGAAGGCGTGCGGCACGACGCCCTGCCGCGCCATGCCGTAGAGCAGCCTGCTCGCCATCAGCATGTTGATCAGCGCCGAATTGGCGACGGCGAACATGGTGATGAACGCGAAGATGTGCGTCGGGAATCCGGGCGCGCCGACTTCGACCACCTTCAGCAGCGGGGTGTCGCCTTCGCCGAGTTGTTCGGCGGGCACAAGGGCGACCGAGGTGATCGAGACGAGCACGTAGATCGTTCCGGTGACGAGCAATCCGGTGAGCAGCACCTTGGGGAAGATCCGGGTCGGTTCCTTGCACTCCTCGGCCATGTTCACCGAGTCCTCGAAACCCACCATGGCGTAGAAGGCCAGCGTGGTCGCCACGATCACGCCGCCGAGCGCGCTGCGCTCGCCGGTCTGGAATTCGGTGATGCGGCCGAAATCGCCGTTGCCGAAGCCGAGCGCCCACAGCCCGATCGCGATGACGATCAGCAGGCCGGTCAGCTCCACGCAGGTGAGCAGCACGTTCAGCTTGACGCCCTCGCTGACGCCGCGCAGGTTGATCGCCGCGACGACGGCCATGAACGCCAGCGCGACGGCGGTGATCGCGATTCCGGTGCCGACCTCGAATTCGAAGGCCTCGGCGAAGTTCGCCGCGAACGCGCGGGAGGCGGTGGCGGCCGACGTGATGCCGGAGCTGAGCACCGCGAAGGCGATCATGAAGGTGAGAAAGTGTATGCCGAACGCCTTGTGCGTGTAGAGGGCGGCGCCCGCGGCGTGCGGATATTTGGTGACCAGCTCGAGGTAACTCAGCCCGGTGACCAGGGCGACGAGGAACGCGACGACGAACGGCGCCCACACCGCGCCGCCGACCTCGGCGGCCACCCGGCCGGTGAGTGCGTAGATGCCGGTGCCGAGGATATCGCCGACGACGAACAACAGCAGCAGGCCAGGTCCCATCACCCGATGCAGACTGGGTTCGGGCGTGGCGGGCGATTCAGCGGTCACATCGGCCATCGGAGACTCCTGTGCGCGGTTGCGGATGGGACCTTGGAGTACCCATTCTTCCGGCGAGCCAGTCGCCGGAACACCCCGGAACGCTAGCTCATTCCTGCGGCGATCTTCTCGATCAACGCGACCGAATCACGCGGGCTCAGCGCCATCGCCCTGAGCTGGTCGAAGATCACGCCGAAGCGGCGGACCTCGTTGTGGCCCTCCACCAGTGTGTCGCCCGCGATGCCCTCCACGTACACCAGTTCGGGGTCGTTGGGGTCCTCGAAGTCGAGCAGCGTGAACGATCCCGCCATGCCGGGGTGCGCGCCCGCGTCGAACGGAAGGATCTGCAAGATCACGTTTTTCCGCTTGCTCTCCTGGAGCAGCTTCTGGAGCTGGCCGCACATGGTCTCCGGTCCGCCGACCACCCGGCGGATCGCCGCTTCGTCCAGCACCACCCATAGCTCGAGCGGTTTCTCCTTGGTGAGCACCACCGCTCGGTTCAGCCGGGCGTGGACGCGGCTCTCCATGATCGCGGTCTCGACCTTCGGCATGGACGTGTCGATCACCGCGAGCGCGTACTGCGGCGTCTGCAAAAGGCCGGGGATGAAAGAAGTCTGATAGTGCCGGGCCGAGAGCGCCTCGGACTCGAAGTTGATGTAGGCCGCGTACACCTCGGTGAGATTGGCTTCCCACGGCCGGGACATGCCGGGCTTCTGCGCGTCCGACAGCAGATCCAGTGCGTACCTGCGCCGATCGGGTTCCACATCGTAGAGGTCGAGCAGCGTGTTCAGAGTGCGGCGCTGTGGACGCGCCTGGGCCTGTTCGATCCGGTACAGGGTCGTCACGTTGATCCCGGTCCGCCCGCTGACTTCCTCTTTGCTGAGCCCGACCGTGTCGCGCATCTCGGTCAGCAACGCCGCGAGGCGGCGCAGACCGGCCGTGAGAACCGTGCGCTTGCCCGCCATCTCAAATCCTTTCGTGTGACAGCGCGAGCCTACCGCCGTGTTCCGCACGGATTCGGGGGATTCCGGCCCACAGAGACTTGGGGGTTGCATGCCATCGGACCTTCGCCTTCAATGTAAGTAAGTGGTTACTTGCAGAGCGGTGGAACCGGAGGCCGGATGAGCAGGACGTCGCGGGAGCGGATCATCGACGAGGCCCTCCGGCTGTTCGGCGAACAGGGTTTCGCGCGGACCTCGGTGGCCCAGATCGAGCAGGCCGCAGGGCTTTCCGGCGGATCGGGGGCGCTGTACCGGCACTTCCGATCCAAGGACGAACTGCTGGTCGAGGCGGTGCGCACCCGACTGACCGAGCGCGCGGAATGGGAGACCTTCCTCGATCCGGACTTCTCGTTCGTCGCGCTGCTCGACGGGGCGACGCCGGGAGGTACGGTCGTCGACCGGCTGCTCGCGCTGTGCCGCGTCGGTCTGGAGCGGCTGGACCACGATCGCGACGTGACCCGGATCCTGTTGCGCGACAACTCGATCGATTCCGGCGTGCTGGAGGTCTTCCAGCGCGAGGAATACGGCGTCGTGATGTCGGTGGTGACGCGGGCGCTGTCCCAGCTGGCCGGACCAGGACACGGCGAGCAGGACTGGGCGGCCACGGCCGCCGTGCTGGTCGGCGCCCTCGCGCATTTCTGGCTGATCCGCGACATCTTCGACGGCGACCACCCGGCGTCCGTCGAGGAAGACCGCTATCTGCGTGCCACTGCGGAGCTGGTCGCCGCCCGGCTGGACTGGGCGGGCCACCGAGGAGAGGAAGCACCGTGAACACACACATCACCGTCATCGGCGGCGGATTGGCTGGTCTCACCGCGGCCATCGCGTGCGCCGAGGCAGGCGTCCCGGTCCGGCTGTACGAGGCGCACCGGACGCTGGGCGGCCGCGCGCGAGCTACGGCCGCGCCGCACGTCGCGCACGAGGGAGCGCACGTGTTCTACGCCGACGGACCGCACTACACCTGGTTGAAGAAGCGCGGTTTCGTGGCCGACCTCGGCTGGCCCTCGATGTCGGACGCGGCGAAATTCGGCTTCCGCATCGACGGCGTGCTCCGGCGGCGGCCGCCCGTCCGGATGCTGCGGGCCCAGGCGCGGCTCGGGCTCACCGCGCCGGTCGACGTCGACTTCCGGACGTGGGCGTCGGGCCGATGGGGCGAGGCGGCGGCGGACCGCATGGCGAACGCGATCAGCGTGGTCACCTACGACGCCGACACCGGCAGGCTCTCGGCGGCGTTCGTGTGGGAGCTGTTCCAGCGAGTGTTCAGCGCGCCCATCCCCGCCGTGCGGTGGGTGCGCGGGGGGTGGCAGCGCGTGATCGATCGGATGGCCGCCCGTGCGACCGAGCTCGGCGTCGTCGTCGAAACCGGTTCGCGCGTGGACGGATTGCCCGCAGGCGGCCCGGTGATCGTCGCCACCGACGTGCACGCGGCGCGCGGCCTGCTCGGCGACGACAGCCTGACCTGGGCCGGCGGCTACTGCGTACTGCTCGACCTCGCCGTCACCGCGGATCGCCGCGACCGCTCGATCGTGTTCGACCTCGACGAGGGCGGCTTCCACGAGAGCTACACCATGCAGGACGACACGGTTGCCCCGCAGGGGGAGTCGCTGTTCCAGCTCCAGATGCCGGTGCGCGACGGCGAATCCCCGCGCGGAGCGCATCAGCGCCTGGCGGACTTCGCCGATCTGTGCGTGCCAAGGTGGCGCGACCGCGTCACCTTCCAGCGCACCGCCACCGCCAAGAACCGCACGGGCGCACTGGATCTGCCCGGCTACACCTGGCGCGACCGGCCCGCCGTCGATCGGGGCGACGGCGTCTACCTCGTGGGCGACATGGTGGCCGCGCCGGGAATGCGCGGCGAGATCTCGATCAACAGCGCCCTGCACGCCGCGCGCGAGGCGACGGCCGCGCTGCGTTCGGGCGCGTCCACTGTGATCCGGCCGTGATCGCTCAGGTCCCTGGCGAATCCAGCTCGCCGAGCTTGTGCGCGATGCCCGCGCGACCGGTCAGATCCAGTTTGCGCAGGATGCGGCTCAGATGGTCCTCGACGGTGCGTGGGCTGAGGTAGAGCCGGTGGGCGATCTCCTTGTTCGGATGGCCGCGCGCGGCGAGTTCGGCGATCTCGCGCTCACGCGGCGTCAGCGTCGCCGACCCGCCGGGCGCCCGGCCACCGGCCAGCCGTCGCTGGAGCGAGGTCGCCGCGGCCGCAGGCTGGGTCGCGCCCGCGGCCACGAACGTCTCGCGCGCACCGGCCAGGCGCCGGGTGGCCAGCGTGAAATCGCCACGCCGCCCGGCGATCTGCGCGGCGAGCAGCATCGCCCGCGCGTGATCGACCGGCATGTCGGCCAGGTCGAACCGCGCGGCGGAGGCGGTCGCCGTGGCCTCGGCGGAGTCGAGATCATCGGTCGCGCAGCAGTATTCGGCGCGAGCCAGGGACGCGGCGGCCAGTTGGCTCGGTAGTCCGAGGTGCGCGGCGGCTATCTCGGCTCGGCCGACGAGCTGGAGTGCCGTGTCGCGATCACCGTGGGCAAGAGCGAGATCCGCGTACCGCGCCAGCTGGGTCGGCTGCATCGGCCCCGGCCGGTCGCCGACGGGCGCTTCGACGCCGGGATCGAGCACACCGAGGCGCACCCCGACCTCGTGCACCGTCGACTCCACCACCTGCCGCCACCAGCGCATCACCGGTCGCGGCAAGCCCGAGATCGCCTCCCACTGCCGGAGCACGTCCTCGCGCGGCGCGGTCAGTTGCAGTGCGCGGAGAGCGAGCGCACCCGCGAACGGGACGAGATCGGCATAGCCGAACCGGCGGGCCAGGTCGTCGGCGTCCTCGGCGGCGGCCAGCGCCTCGCCGACGCGGCCCAGCTTCAGCAGGCAATACGCGCGCACCGTGTGCAGTTCGGCCAGCGCGTAGCTGCGCCCGAAGCGGCGGCTGACCAGCACCGCACGGTCCAGGTGCGCCAAACCTCGTGCCTGCGTGTCGAGGAAGTACGCCGACCAGCCCAGCGCGGGCAGCACGTGCACCACCTCTCGCAGCCCGCCGTCGTCGAGCCGCTCGAATTCCCGGTCGGCCTGCTCGAATCCCGCGCGGGCCGCCTCGATGCGCAGTTCGGCCACCGCGCCGAGGCAGCGCAGCGCCGTCGCGGCCGCGCGCACCGCGGGATCGGCGACGGCCTCCGAGGCGAACAGCGCGTCCAGCCGGGCCTGGCTTTCGGCGTCTTGATGATCCTGCATCTCGAGGATGGCCAGCTCGAGCTGGACGGGTCCGTCGCCGGGCAGCAACGGCAGCTCGGCGGCGGCGGCCAGCAGCGCCCGCGCCAGGTCGACCCGGCCGAGCATGCGTTCGCAGCGCGCCGAAAGCAACAGCGCCTCCAGCCGATTCGGTCCCGGACTCGCGATCAGGGGTTCGAGCGCTTCGCGCGCCTGAGCGCCCGCTCCCGACAGCAGCAGCGCACGCCCGAGCAACAGCCGGTCCTCGGGCGGTTCGGGCTGCCCGCCGGGAGCTGCCCGCATGGCCGCGGCGATCCACCGCGCACTGGTGGCGGGCGCACTCGGCAGCACCTCCGTCGCCGCGCCTTTCAGCTCCGCCGCGGCGACCGGGTCGGTGCCGAGGAGGCCGAGTTCGAGGTGGCGGGCCAGCGCGGGCAGGGCGGCGCCGCGATGCCGGAGCAGCACGGCGGCCCTGCGGTGCGCGGCCGTGCGCCAGCCCGCGCCCGCCAGCCGATGCGCGGCGGTGCGAATCAGCGGGTGGCCGAACGTCACCGATGATCCTGCGACGTGCACCAGGCCGCGTCGGCTCAACTCGTCCAGCGCGGCGGCGACTTCGTCGATCGGCAATTCGGCTGTGGCACAAAGTAGTTCGAGATCGGCGTGGGCTCCGCACAGGGCCGCGGCCTGTGCGACGAGCCGTTCCCGGCGCGGCAGTTGCGCCAGCTCGGCGCGCAGCGTGCGATCCAGGCCCGGGTAGTCGCCCTCGGCCGGGTCCTCGCCGTCGATCGCCCGCTGCACCTCTCGATCCGGGAGGTCGGCGAGCAGCAGCAGATAGAGCGGGTTGCCGCGGGACGCGGCGAGCAGCCGATCGCGGCGCGCGGCCGTCGCCTCCGGCAGCAGGGCGGCGACGTCGTCTTCCGAGAACGGCGGCACCCGCACCGACCGCGTCGCGGCGTGGGTCGCGGTCAGCACCCGGGTGAGGGCGGCCGGGCACTGTCCGGAGCGATAGGAGAGCAGCAGCCGGAAAGACGGCGCGGGGCGATTGCGGACGAGATAGGCCAGCGCGCGCACGGATTCGGCGTCGGCCCAGTGGGCGTCGTCGACGACGAGCAGCGTGCCGGTCGCGGCGAGATGCTTGCGCAGGGCGCGGCCGACCGGGGTGAGGTCGCCATCGGAAGGCACGTCCGACACGTCCGCCCCGGCGTCGGTGAGGCGTTCCAGCACATCGTGAATCACGTGCAGCGGCTGCGACTGCTCGTCCTCGGTGGCCGTGACCGCGAGCACCCGCAGTCCCCGGCGGGCGGCGGCCGGTGCGAGCGCGGCGAGCAACCGGGATTTGCCGATGCCCGCCTGCCCGTCGACCAGCAGCACCCACGGGCCATCGGGCGATTCCAGGGCGTCGTCGAGCGTGGCGAGCTGAGCGCGGCGTCCCACGAAAGCGCGCTCGACCATGACCCTCCGCCGACTTCCGGCAAACCTGCCGCGAAACAATCCGGGCCGAGCTTAACGGGTGCTGGAACGTCACGGGGCATTCCCGTGATTTCCCGGATGCTGTCCGCACGATTGTGCGATTGGGTGTTCGAGGCCGATCGCGACCCTCCGGGGGATGCGCCGAAGGGCACGGCGACGGCCGGAGTTTTCGACGCCACGAGGGGTACTCCGGTCGGCCGCCTTCGCATCGACGAGAAAGTGACACGAATGAAATTCGTTGGTTCTGGCATTCTCACGCGGCTTCCGCTGGCGCTCGCCACGGTCGCCGCGTTGGGCGCGCTCGGCTGTTCGGCGGTCGAGAAGGGCGCCCAGGTGGTCCAGGATGCCGGGAAGTCCGACACCGCCCGCGCGAACGTGGGCGACTGCATCAACGTCATCGAGGGATCGATGATCGACTCCAAGACCGAGCCGGTGGACTGCTCGTCGGACAAGGCCGTCTACAAGGTCGTGCAGGTCTTCGACAACAAGACCGAATGCCACGAGGACTACACCTCCTACGAGGAGACCCTCAACGGCGGCACCACCGCGTTCCTGTGCCTGGCCCCGAACTTCAAGCAGGGCCTCTGCTACAACGAGAGCATGCTCACCGGCTACAAGTTCGTGGCCTGCACCGCCTCGGAAGCCAGCTTCAAGGTCGTGCAGCGTATCGACGGCCAGGCCGACGAGCAGCTGTGCGGCGAGGACGCCGACAAGTTCCTCACCTTGGCCGAGCCCAAGACCACCTTCTGCCTGGGCAGCCCCAAGAGCTGACACGCGCGACGCAAGGACCGGCCGCACCGCTTTCGGTGCGGCCGGTCGTCGTTCGTCAGCGGAAGGTGCGCCGGTAGGCGTCGGGGCTGATGCCCGTCGTGCGTTTGAAGCGGTCGCGGAAGGCGGTGGGGGAGCCGAAACCGACTTGGGCGCCGATGCGCTCGACGGTGTGGTCGGTGGTCTCCAGCAGGTGCTGGGCGCGGTGCACGCGGGCGCGGTGCAGCCATTGCAGCGGGGTGGTTCCGGTCTGCTCGCGGAACTGCCGCAGCAGGGTGCGCGTGCTGGTGCCCGCCGCGGCGGCGATCTCGGCGAGGATCAGATTGCGGGAGAGGTTGTCCTGCAACCACATCAGCAGCGGCTCCAGCGTGGAGCCGCGCGGCGTCGGCGGCAACGACTGAATGATGAACTGGGCCTGCCCGCCTTCGCGCTCCAGCGGCATGACCGACAGCCGGGCGGCGTCGGCGGCCACGGCCGACCCGTAGTCGCGGCGGATCAGGTGCAGGCACAGATCCAGACCCGCGGCCGCGCCCGCGGAGGTGAGGATCTGGCCGTTGTCGACGTAGAGAACGCCGGGATCGACGGCGATGTCGGGGTGTGCGCTCGCGAGCGCGTCGGCGGCGGCCCAATGCGTAGTGGCGCGCAGACCGCTCAGCAATCCGGTGGCGGCCAGCGGGAAGGTGCCTGTGCAAATGGATGCGATCCTGGTGCCCGCCGCGGCCGCTCGCAGCAGGGCATCGGCGATCGCGGGCGAGGGCGGGGCGGTCGGGTCGGCGACGCCGGGCACGATCACGGTGTCGGCTCCGGACAATCCGTCCAGGCCCCACGGCGCGCGCAATCTGAACGCGCCCGCGTCGACCTCCGGCCGCTCGGCGCAGACACGGACCTGGTAGGCGGAGCGTCCGTCCGGCAGGCGGGTCCTGGTGAAGACCTCGATCGGGGTGGACAGATCGAAGGGGATCACCCGATCCAGGGCCAGTACGGCGACCACGTGCATGGCCCTAATCTACCCAGGCAACGGATTCCCGCCATCCACACATCGGCTCTGGTCGCATCGATGGTGGCTTGGTTGCGCTAGCTGTTCGGTGTTGGCGGTTTTCCGTTGCTGTATGGCATAAATGCCACTGGGCGACCCGAAACCGTCTCGATAACTTCGGTGGCGATCCGCAGCGGATCTCGTTCCGATCCCCGCCCCAGGAGTTGTCCCGCCATGAACTATGTCGCGCCGCTGCTCGTCGGCATCGTCTACATCACGCTGATGTCCTTGATTCGCGAACCGCATCGCCGCCAGTTCAACGCGATCATGGTCGCGGGCGCCGGCGCCGCCTACCTCAGCGGCGGCGGCCTCGGCCCAGCGGAATTCGCGTTCACCGCGGTCGTCACCTACTGCGCCTATCGAGGCCTGCGGTCGTGGACCTTCATCGGCATCGCTTGGCTGCTGCACACGGCCTGGGATCTCCTGCACCACATCGAAGGCAACCCGATCGTGCCCTTCCTGCACGACTCGTCGCTCGGCTGCGCGATCTGCGACCCGGTCATCGCCGTGTGGTGCCTGCGCGGCGGACCCGACGTGATCGCCTGGGCTCGCGGTCGCGTGCGCGCGGTCGTATCGCGGGAGCCCGTGCACCAGTCGTAATGCGTCTGCGCGCCGCGACCCGCGGCTCCGTCCGCACCGGCACCGTAACCCTGTTTCACGAGGATATGGCCGGGTAATCGGCCAGCGAACGGAGGCGAAGCGACGCTGCCTCAGCGGACCGGCGCCCTCCGCGATGAGTCGAGGCCGAGAAAGGGAGCCGACGATGAGTAGCAAGGGACGACCGGACGTCCCGCACATTCCCGATATCCTGCGGCGGGACGGGGACAAGGTGAAGCGGCGGCTCGGCGAGACGGTCGGGGGACTGACCGACAAGTTCGATGTCCCGACCGGCGCCGAGGACAAGATGCATCGGGCCGCCGACGCGGCGCGGCACCGTACCGCGGACGCCAAGCATTACGCGCGCGACACCGCGGAACAGGCACGCGTGCAAATCGAGCACCTGGTCGACCGCGCCACCGCGGGCGCGCCCCCGGTGGCGGGCGTCGGCAAGCAGGTGCTCGGCGCGGCGCGCGGGCGGTCGCTGCCCATCACGGCGGCCGTGGTGGGTGCGCTGCTGGTCTGGTGGATCATGCGGCGCAGGCGGGCGTGACGACGAGGGACGAGCACTCGGCCCGATCGTCGGCGGGCGTCGCGCGTTCGAGACTTTCCGATACGCGGGCGCCCGCCGCGTCATGGACGCCCGTCGGGGCGTGCCGGGTCGATCAGCACGCCGGGGTTGAGGATGCCCGCCGGATCCAGCGTCGACTTCGCCGCGCGCAACGCGGCGGCGAACGGGTCCGGCCGCTGGCGGTCGTACCACGGCCGGTGGTCGCGGCCGACCGCGTGATGGTGCGTGATGGTCGCGCCGTTGGTCGCCAGCGCCTCCGAGACCGCTGCTTTGATCTCGTCCCACTGCTCCACGGTGCGGCCCCACCGCCCGGCGGCGTAGATGCCGAAATACGGTGCGGGACCGTCGGGATAGACGTGGGTGAACCGGCAGCTGACCACGCCGGTCACGCCGAGCGCGTCGAAGGCTGAGGTCGCCGCGTCCAGTACCGCGGCGCGCAGCGCGTCGAAACGGTCCCAGGTGCAGGCGGTTTCGAAGGTCTCCACGATCATCGACTGCGCCGCGAGCGCGTCGCGCTGGTAGGGCATGCGCAGGAACGAGGACCGCCAGGTGTCCGCCGCGCCCGCGCTCGCCTTCTCCTCGGCCGCGTCGGTGGTGCGCACGCCGTCGGGGAATCGGCCGCCGTGGTCGCGGCAGATCTGCATCGCCCGCTGCATCGGCTCGGCCACCGGATGGTCCGCCGACTCGAACCCGAGTACCAGCACGCCGCCCGCGGAAGCGGTTCCGGCGTTGAGGAACGCCTCCACCGGATCCAGCAACCGGCAGTTGGCCGGAAACAGCCCGGACTGGGCGATGGTCCTGGTCGCGGCGACAGCCTGCGCGTAGTCGTCGAAGACGGCCGAGGCGCCCGCCCGCCAGCGCGGCCGGTCCTGCAACCGCATCCACGCCTCGGTGATCACGCCGAGAATGCCCTCGGAGCCGAGGAACATCCGGTCCGGCGCAGGTCCCGCACCCGAACCCGGCAGCCTGCGCGATTCGCTCACGCCGATCGGGGTGACCACCCGCATCGACTCGACCATGTCGTCGATATGGGTGTAGACCGTCGCGTAGTGCCCGCCCGCGCGGGTGGCCAGCCAGCCGCCGAGACTGGAGAACTCGAAGGATTGCGGGAAGTGGCGCAGCGTCAGATCGTGATGGCGCAGTCCGTCTTCCAGCGCCGGGCCGAGAATGCCCGCCTGAATGCGCGCCGCGCGGCTGGTGCGATCGATCTCCAGAACTCGGTTCAGGCCGCCGAGATCCACGGCGATCGTCGCGGGATAGTCCGCGGCGCAGCGCGGTTCGACACCGCCGACCACCGAGGTGCCGCCGCCGTACGGAATCGCCGCGACCCCGGCATCGGCGCACCAGTCCAGAATGTCGATCACGTCCCGCTCGCTGCGCGGGCGCACGACCTGATCGACCACATTGTCGACGCGGCCGAGCAGATTCCGCACCACGTCGCGGAAAGCCTGCCCGCGCGAGTGCGCGACGCGATCGACGAGATCCTCGGACGCCAACGGGGCCAACGCATCCGGCACCCGCACCCGGGGCGCGGGCAACGCCAGCGACGACAGTTCGGGCGCCTCGTGCACGGTGAGATCAGCGCCGGGCAGCATCGCCGCCACCCGGCGCGTCAACGCCGCCCGCTCCTCTCCGGTCACGGCGTCCGCCACGTTCCCCCAGCCCCACCACGACCGCGTCGCCATCCGCATCCTCTCCACGGTTCGAATTGACTCGATAGTAAATTAACTATGAGTCAATTCACAACCGTGCCCTCAGGCGTCGATCGAGCGCCCCCGCTCCGCGCGAATGCGCTGCTCCAGGCGGTTCGTCAGCGACCGAACCCGCTCGTCGGTACTGAGCTGCTGATCGAGAACCACGTTCAGCGCGCCCCGCAGCATGGCGTAGGGCTCCCAGCCCGCCGGTGCGATCGTGCGGGGCGCGCGCCGCGCGATGCCGTCGGCGATGGACGCGGCGGCCTCGGTGGGGCTGATCCGCTTGTTCAGCGGCCAGGGCAGCAGGTCGCCGAGTTCGGCGCCCATGTCGTCGTCATCGAGCGTCTCGTGGGTCATCGCGGTATCGACGATGCCGAAATAGGCCACGCCCGCCGTCGCGCCGGAGGCGGCGAGCTCGACGCGCAGCGCCCGGCCGAACTGCTCGACGCCCGCCTTGCTCACCATGTACGGCGACCCGCCCATGCCCGGTGCGAAGGCCGCGCAGGACGAGACGACGACCACGTGCCCGCGCGCGGCGACGATGTCGTCGAGACTCGGGTGGACGGTGTTGAACACGCCGGTCAGGTTCACCGCGAGGACGCGATCGAAATCCGCCGGATCCATCAGCCGGATGCTCGACGGTTTCGGCACGATGCCCGCGTTGGCCACGACGACGTCGATGCCACCGAAACGCTCGCGCACCCGATCGATCGCCTCGCGCATGTCCGCGCGATCCGCCACGTCGGCTCCGATTCCGACGGCGCGAACGCCGAGTCCGGCCGCCGCGGCGGTGGCCGCCCTGCCGTCGATGTCGACCAGCGCGAGACGCGCACCCCGCGCGTACAACAGCCGGGCCAGCGCGTATCCGATGCCCGTCGCGGCGCCTGTGATCACCACGACCTTGCCCTCGACGTCGTACCCGCCCGGGCCGCCCGCCAGCGCGGACGGAACCGCCCGCAACAGTTTTCGCACGGTGTCCAGGGTGCGCGCGCTCATCGGACACTCGCTTCGTAGGACGCGACGTCGAATTCGGCCACGCGGCGGCGGTAGTGGAAGCTCCAGTCCGGATACAGACCGGCGTTGCGGCCGTCGGCGGTGGTGTAGTAGCTGTCGCAGCCGCCCTTCAGCCAGACGGTTTCCCTGCTGCGCTCCTCCATCTCGTCCAGGAATGACCGCTGCACGCCGGGACGCACCTCCACGCGGCGGATGCCTCTGTCGCGCATCGTCTTCAGCGCGTCCACGATGTAGCCGATCTGGGCCTCGATCATGTAGATGGCCGATTGGTTCCCGGCCGCGCCGAACGGGCCCAGCGTGCAGAACATGTTCGGGAAACCGGCGGCGGCCGCGCCGAGATAGCTGCCGGGTCGTTCCCGGTACGCCTCGGCGATCGACCGGCCGTCCTTGCCGAGAATCCGCTCGTACAACTGCGGCAGCGAACCGAATCCGGTGCCCCAGACGATGGTGTCCACCGGGTATTCCGCGCCGGCGTCGGTGACGATCGATCGCGGCCGGATCTCCGCGATGCGCTCGGTGACGACCTCCACGTTGTCCTGGGCGAGCGCAGGGTAATACGCGTCGGAGAAGATGGCGCGCTTGCAGCCGATCATGTAGTCGGGCGTGAGCTTCGCACGCAGCGCGGGGTCGCTGACCTGCCGGCGCAGCTGCCACCGCGACAGCGCCTGGAACGGATGCCGGAAGCGCCGATCCACGAATCCGACCAGGCCGAAGCTCTCGATCCCCGCGAAGTACGCGCCACGGATGGCCTTGCCCAGCACGGGCATTCGCCGCAGCAGCGCGCGCTCCACGCCCAGCGTCCGGCGATCCATCCTGGAGACGATCCATGGCGCCGAACGCTGGAATACGGTGAGCCGCCGGGTGATCGGCTGGATCTCCGGAATGAACTGCACCGCCGACGCGCCGGTGCCGATCACGGCGACGCGCTCGCCGGTGAGGTCGTGCTCGTGATCCCACTGCAGCGAATGGAACTGCGCGCCTTCGAAATCGCTGAGCCCAGGGAAGTCGGGAATCTTGGCCTCGCTGAACGGGCCGACCGCCGAGATCAGCACGTCGGCGGAGAGCTCGCCCCGTTCGGTCTCGATGTGCCACAGGAGCGCGTCCTCGTCCCAGCGCGCGCGGATCAGCGGGGTGTCGAATCGCATGTGCCGCACCACATCGTGGCGCTCGGCCACCACGCGCAGATAGGCGAGGATTTCCGGCTGGGTCCCGTACGTGCGCGACCAGTCCGGGTTCGGCGCGAACGAATACGAGTACAGGTGCGAGGGCACGTCGCAGGCGCAGCCGGGGTACGTGTTCGCCTGCCAGGTCCCGCCCAGCCTGCTCGCGCGCTCGAGCAGGACGAAATCGTCGAAACCCGCTTCGCGCAGCTTGACGGCGAGGCCGATGCCCGCGATGCCCGCGCCGATCACGACGATCGCGCGGTGCTCGGGGTCGGTTCCGCTCGGTGCGGACATGAGGAGATTTCCTTTCCGGAACGGGCGCCGTTGCCCGTGGGGTCAGAGATCGAGGACGAGGTCGTCCCCGAGCGCGCGCGACACGCAGGTGAGCATGCTGGAATCCCGTGCGGACTCCGGCAGCAACCGGTCGCGGTGATCGATCTCGCCGGCGAAGACGCGCGTCTTGCAGGTGCCGCAGAAGCCCTGCCTGCACGAGAACGCGGTGCCGGGTCGCACGCGCAGGATGGCGGCCAGCGCCGACTCGTCGCCGCCGACCTCGACCGTTGTTCCGCTGCGCAGCAACGTGATACGGAACGGTGCGCCGTCCTGGACCGGGAGCGGGGAGAAGCGCTCGGTGTGCACCGAGGCGGTGGGGTCGGTGGCGGAGAGCACCCGTCGCGCGGATTCCATCAGCGGCGGCGGACCGCAGACGTACACGGCGGCGCCGCGCGGCGCCTCGGCCATGAGGGCATCGAGATCGGGGGCGCCGAACTCGTCGTCCGGCCGCACCTCGAGGCGGCCGCCTCGGCAGCGCTCCAGTCGTTCCAGGAACGGCATGCTCGCCCTCGATCGCCCGAGGTAGATCAACCGCCACGGCGCGCCGCGGCGCGCGCACTCGGCCACCATCGGCAGGATCGGCGTGATGCCGATGCCGCCGGCGACGAACAGGTAGTCCGGCGCCTCGACGAAGGTGAAGGCATTGCGCGGGCCCCTGATTCGCAGCAGGTCGCCTTCCCGCAGCTCGTCGTGCACCTCGCGGGAACCGCCGTCGCCGTCGGCGAGGTAGCGCACCGCGATGCGATACGTCTTGCGGTCGAAAGGATCGCCGGTGAGCGAATACTGCCGCTGGCGGCCGGATGGCAGGAACACATCGACGTGCGCTCCGGGAATCCAGGACGGGAGATCCGCGCCGCTCGGTGATCGTAGCGTCAGGCTGATCACGCCCTCGGCCTCGATGGCGCGCGCGTCGATCCGCAGCTGTAGTTCGAAACCTGTGCGGCGCACCGGATTCGGTCGCGAGAGCAGATCGGCCGTCGTCGCGGAGGCGAACGCGCGCTTGTAGGCGCCGAGCAGGCCCGCCACTGCGCGCGCCGGGAGCGGCGGACGATAGCTCCCGGTCACGACGGCGCTCACGCCTCACCCGCGCGGGCCGCTGGCGACTGCGCGAGGTAGCGAATCGCGTTGTCCATGGGGCCGAGCTGGGACGGATGGAAACCCGGCCGCAGATAGCGGGGGATCTCGGTGACGAACGTGGTGAACCGTGGAATCACGCCGCGAGCCGAAGCGCTGAGCATCTGGAGCGGCCAGTGCCGTCCCTTGTCCGGCTCGGGATCCTTGCGGAACAGGTAGCCGCCGGAGATCACGAACAGCGCGAGCAGGCCGAAGCTCGCCAGCAGACCGGTCCGCGCTTTGCGGAGGTATCCGCCGTCGACGTGCATGTACGCGTCGTAGACCACGCTGCGGTGCTCCACCTCCTCCGCGCCGTGCCAGCGGATGAGATCCAGCATCGCCGGATGCATGTTCTTGGCCTCGAGCTGGTCGTTCGTCAGCAGCCACTCACCGATGACCGCGGTGTAGTGCTCCATCCCGGCGAACAGTGCGAGCCGCTCGCAGAGCCATTCGTGCTTGGCGCGCCCGGTCAGGCCGTGATCGCCGAGCACCCGGTCGACCAGCCAGGACACGGTGTCGACCATCGGGGCGACGTCGAGCCCGATCGACTCCAGATGCTTGCGGGCCTTCTCGTGCGAACTGGCGTGCATGTTCTCCTGGCCGATGAACCCCTGGACTTCCTCGCGCAGTCGTTCGTCGTCGATGAGCGGCAGCGCTTCGGCCAGCGCCTGCGCCATGGCCCGCTCGCCTTCGGGCAGCACCAGGTGCATGACGTTGATGATGTGGGTCGCCATCACCTCGCCGGGGATGTAGTGCATGGGGACCGAATCGAAATCGAACCGCACGTCGCGCGCGTGTATCGCGTGCGCCTGGTCGTCGTACGCCGCTGTGCTCATGCCTTCGCCTCGCTGTCGCTCGGCTTCGGCATGCGCACGGCGCGCTGGCACATGATTCGCTCACTTCGTTCGCTCATATCGCCGTCCTCGCGTCTCATCGTTGAAACAGGCTCCATTGACGGTATTTGTTGACATCACGTGATGTCAACACTGCGCATCCATAGAAATTTCGATGTCTCACATGTCGATTCCTATTGGCGATGCCCGGCGGATCGGGCCTACCGTCGTCGGTGTCGCCACTGACGGATCGGACGCGGAACGTCAGTCCGTGGACATGGCGACCTGATCCGGACGAGACGACGTGCACCGATGACCGAACCCTCGCGGGTTCCGAACAATCCGAACAAGGAGACGAGAATGGCGAAAGTTCTTTTCGTGATGACCGGTGTCGACTACTGGACACTGGCCGACGGCACCAAGCACCCGACCGGATTCTGGGCCGAGGAATTCGTCGTGCCGTTCGAGGCGCTGAAAGCCGCGGGCCACCAGGTCGTGGTGGCCACCCCCGGCGGCGTCGTGCCCAGCGTGGACAAGGGCAGCCTGGCGCCCGAGGTCAACGGCGGTCAGGAGACGGCGGAGCACCGGGCGCGGGTGGTGTCCACCAGTTCCGAGCTGGCCGACGCGATCGCGCTGGCCGACGTCGACCTCGCCGACTACGACGCCGTGTTCTACCCCGGCGGGCACGGGCCGATGGAGGATCTCGCCGTCGACGCCACCTCCGGCGCATTGCTCACCGCCGCACTGGATTCCGGCAAGCCGCTGGCCGTGGTGTGCCACGCGCCCGCCGCGCTGCTCGCCGCGACCAAGGCCGACGGGACCAACGCCTTCGCCGGCTACACGCTGACCGGCTTCACCAATGCCGAAGAGACGCAAGCCGGTTTCGCAGACAAGGCCAAGTGGCTCTTGCAGGACCGGCTGGTGCAGATCGGCGCCGACTTCCGCGAGGCCGACCCGTGGTCGCCGAACGTGGTCGCCGATCGCACGCTGATCACCGGCCAGAACCCCGCCTCCTCGGCAGGCGTCGCCGAGGAGCTGCTGCGGAAACTGTTCTGATCATGGCCACCGACCGGCTCGACGAGGTCCTCGACGCCACCTACGAGTGCCTGGCGCGATACGGCGTGCGGCGCACCACGGTCGACGACATCGGCGCCACCATGGGCGTGTCCCGGTCGGCGGTCTATCAGTACGTTCGCGGCAAGGACGACGCCGTGCGCAGGCTCGCCGAGCGGCTGCACGATCAGGCGCTCACGGGCGCCCGTGCCGCCGCGTCGGCGAATGCCCCTGCGTACGGACGCATTCGGGGCGTTCTGGCGGCGAAGCTGGAGCTGGTGCTACGCCTGCGCGGGGACTCACCGCACGCGGCGGAGCTGCTCGACGCCAAGGCGCGCCTGTTCGGCGACGTCTGCGCCGCGTTCACCGGCGACCTGCGCGCGCTGCTGATCGAGCTGTTCGACACCGCGGGCGCCGCGGATTCCGTGCCGCCCGCGACCGCCGCCGACATCTGCATCGCGCTGGTGATCGGCCTGGAATCCGCGTCGGATCCCCGAGGCCTGTTCGATCCGGCGATCGACGCGGTGCTCGCCGGGCTGCTCGCTGCCGGACCATCCGCCGGTTCCTCGCGCGATGGAATCGACGAGCCCGTCGAAGCGTTCCCGGGCATGATGCGCGACGCGGGCGCGTAGCCGGCGCTGCCCGCGCGAATCGTCTTCCATCAGAAAGGTTTCCCCATGTCAACCACGGACACCTCCCGTCCCGCCGAGTCGTCCGGCGTCTTCGCCCTCGGCGGCGACCTCCCCGTCCACCGCCTCGGCTACGGCGCCATGCAGATCACCGGTCCCGGCGTCTGGGGCGATCCGGCGGATCCGGACGAGGCCGTTCGGGTGCTGCGCCGCGCCGTCGAACTCGGCGTGAACTTCATCGACACCGCCGACTCGTACGGGCCGTTCGTCAGCGAACAGCTGATCCGCAAGGCGCTGCACCCCTACGCCGACGATCTCGTCATCGCCACCAAAGGCGGGCTGACCCGCTCCGGTCCCGGCGACTGGCGGCCGGTCGGCAGGCCGGAATACCTGCGCCAGCAGACCGAACTCAGCCTGCGCCACCTCGGCGTCGACCGCATCGACCTCTACCAGCTGCACCGCATCGATCCGCAGGTGCCGCTGGCCGACCAGCTCGGTGAACTCGTCCTGCTGCAACAGGAGGGCAAGATCCGGCACATCGGCGTCTCCCAGGTGAGCGTCGAGCAGCTGCGGCAGGCGCGTGAGATCGCGACGATCGTCTCGGTGCAGAACCTCTACAACCTGGCCAACCGCGCCGACGAGGCAGTGCTCGAGTACGCCGAGGCCGAGAACATCGCGTTCATCCCGTGGTTCCCGATCGCCACCGGTGAGCTCGCCCGGCCGGGCGGCCCGCTGGACGCCATCGCCAAGGAACACGGCGCGACGCCCGCCCAGCTGGCACTGGCCTGGCTGCTGCGCCGCTCCCCGGTGATCCTGCCGATCCCCGGCACCTCCTCGGTCGGCCACGTCGAGGAGAACATCGACGCCGCTCGAATCACGCTCACCGACGACGAATTCGCGGCACTGTCCGCCGCGGCCTGATCCGAGCCGCCGCTGCCCGGCCGTGCCCGCGAAAGGCACGGCCGGGCAATCCCGCTCGTCGCCCCGGCCTGATTCGTGTTGTACGGCCCCGGAGTTCATGGGTAGTGTCGTGGTCGAGACCAGGGGCGTTGCGCCCGAGCGAGAGCCACCGCCGAGACTCGGACGGTAGAAGGGGAAGCGGGCAATGATCACGCTCCGGAAAGAAGACGGCGCGGCGGATCTCGCCGGCATCGCCAAGCTGAGCGTCGGGGTGAGCTGGGATCCCTCGGCGGGCACCAGCGGCGGAGCGCTCGGCTGGGCGCGCCGCAAGCGCGGCGTGGACCTGGACCTGATCGCAATTCTCATGCAGGGCAGCGAGCCGGTCCGCTTCGCGGGCCTGGATTCGCTCGACCCGCTGGGCAACGGCGCGGTCCTGCACACCGGCGACGAGCAGACGGGCGCGGCCGCGGGCGACGACGAGACGGTGCACGTCACCTTCGCCGAAGTGCCGGGCGGCATCGATGCCATTGTCTTCGTGGCTGCGGCCTTCAAGAAGGGCAGCTCGTTCGAGAAGGCGAACAACATCTCCTTCAAGATCTACGACGCCACCGGCGGCAACAGCCAGCAGGTCGCCGACATCTGGCCCTCCCTGCTCGGCACCGACAACGCCAACGCCGTGGCCCGCGCCTTCCGCAACGGCGGTGCGTGGCAGCTGGAAGTCCTGAACCGCAAGGGCAAGATCAAGCAGGGCGACAAGCAGGCGCTGCTCCGCTTCGCCATGCAGTAGCGACGAGCGGGCCACCGCGGGAACGGCTTTCGGGGCCCGCGGTCGGCGGCCGTCAACTGGTACGAGGAGCGCTGAGCGCCTCGCGAATCGTGTCGCGCAGCCAGCGTTGTGCCGGGTCCGCGTCGAGCCGCGTATGCCAGAGCAGTCGCACATCGATGTCCGGCAGGTCCGCGGGGATCGAGAACCAGCGGATGCCGAGGGTTCGGCCGTATTGTTCGGCGAGGCGCTGGGGGATGAGTCCGACGTAGTCGCTCGCGGACACCAACAGCGCGGCGACGGCCGAGGTCGGCACGACGACGGCGACGTGGCGGTGCAGGCCCGCGGCGGCGAGCGCGTCGTCGAGCGGTCCCCGAGCGCGCCCCCGGCGAGAGGCCGAGACGTGGGGATATCGGCACAGCTGCGCCAAGGTCGGGCTGCGGTGACGGCCCAGTGCGCTGCCCGCGCGGACGACGCCGACGAGCCGTTCTCGATACAGGACGGCGTTCCGGATGTCGGGAGCGTCGACATCGCCGACACCGACGTCGAGGTCGACCGAGCCGTCACGCAGCGCCTCGATGCTCTCGGTGCCTTCCGTCACGAACCGCAAGGTCACGCCGGGAGCCGCGGAGACGGCTTCGATCGCTGTCGTCACCAGCGTCGCCGCGACGCCGTCGTTGATGCGAATGGTGAACGTGCGCTGCAATTCCGCGACGGTGATCTCTCGATCGGCGCTGATCAACGCCTCGGCTTCGTCGAGAAGTGACCGCACGCGCGGAGCGGTGCGCAGCGCGAACGGTGTCGGCGCGAGCCCGCGACCGGCGCGTACCAAGATCGGGTCGCCCATCGTGCGCCGCAACCGGGCCAACGCTCGGCTGGTGGCCGGAACCGACAGATTCAGCCGTTCCGACGCCGCCGTGACGCTCCCTTCCCGCAGCAGTGCGTCGAACACACGCAGGAGGTTCAGGTCGAGCTGCCCAGGCACAATTGCATACTACGCAATCGTCAATTGTAAAAGTTGCGTGGCACGGAGATGTCGCAGGTCAATACCGTCATCGCCATGCGATCAACTGTTCTGAGCCCACCATCACGGGCCGCGTCCGCGCGCCCCGTCGCCCGGCGCGGCTTACTCGCCGTCATGTGCGCATGCGTCGTCCTCGTCGTCGGGATGGTCGCCGCGATCAACCTCGCGGTTCCTATATTCGCCGCGAGCGCACTGCACCCGTCCGCGTCGGCGCTGGTGTGGATCGTCGACACCTACGTGATCTGCTTCGCCTGCCTGGTGATCCCCGGCGGAGCGGCGGGGGATCGCTTCGGGCGCAAGGGAATACTGCTCGCCGGGCTGGCCTTGTTCGGGGTCGGCGCGCTGATCTCCGCGGCGGCGCCGAATGTCGCCGTCCTGCTCGCCGGCCGCGCCGTCACGGGGATCGGCGCCGCCGCCGTGCTGCCGAACACGCTCGCGATCCTGCTGCACGCGGTACCCGCCGAACGCAGGAGCGCGACGATAGCGACCTGGGCCTCGATGACCGGGATCGGCGGAGTCGTCGGCAACATCGGCGGCGGAGCTCTGCTGACGAGCGGGTCGTGGCGCTGGCTCTTCGGTGCGGGCATCCCGGCCGCGTTGATCCTCGCCGCGCTCGTGGGCCTGGTCGCGCCGGTGTCGCCGCGCAGTGACCGAAGCCTCGACCCCCTCGGCACCGTGCTGCTCGTCGGCGCGTCGGTCGCGCTGCTGATCGGCATCGTTCAAGGTCCGGAGGCGGGCTGGGACAGCGCGCTGGTGATCGCCGGATTCTGCTGTGCCGCCGCGCTGTTCGCAATCTGGACGTTCGTCGAACTGAAAGTGGAGCACCCGCTGCTGGACCCGCGAATACTCCGCCTGCCACGCCTGCGCAGCGCCTGCCTCGGTATGACGGCGGTCTTCTTCGGCATGTTCGCGCTGTTCTACGTCAACGCGTCGTTTCTCCAATACGGCAAGGGATTCGGCGTCCTGCACACCGGGCTGGGCATCATCCCTCTGACCGTCCCGGTCATTCTCGGCACCCGGCACGTCGGACGCCTCGTGCACCGCATCGGTCACGACGCCACCGTCGCCCTCGCTTTCGTGTTCGTCGGCGGCGGACTGCTGGGCATCTCCACGAGCGCCGAGCAGACGCCCTACGCCGCCTACGCCGCATGGCTTGTCGTGACCGGAATCGGTGTGACACTGGCACTTCCGACGCTGTCCGGCGCGATCGCCACGTCACTGCCGCCCGCCCAGGCCGGAGTCGGAGCCGGACTGCAGGCCACCACCCGCGAGTTCGGCAGCGCGCTCGGCGTCGCGGTCATCGGCACTGCGCTCAACTCCCGGTTCGTCGCCGCGCTGCCACCCGATATTCGCGCCGGCCACGATCCGCGCACCGTGGCCGAGGCGCTCGCCACCATCACCTCCGCGCGTGCCCACGAGGTCGTCGCGGCGTTCGTCTCGGGCGCCGAGTTCGGACTGCGCGTGATCGGCGTGGCTGTGCTCGCCCTCGGGGCCTTGGTCGTCCTGCAATCGCTGCTGTCTCGACGCGGGCAATCGCACTGAGGGGAGCGGTCGTAAGCCGACCCCGCAGACCACCGGCGGCCCAATCGGGTCGCCGGTGAGTACGCCGAATCCTGACACTCGCCTCCCCGACGGACCACGCTGACGAGCCGGGGCGGCCGAGGTGGGATGCGCAACAAAGTCTTCATGTCGATCTTCGGCGAGAGCGGGTATGCGTGTGGCTGAGGCAAGTCGACCGAAGGAGGACAACGTGGCCGTTTCGGCTTCGCGCCCGCAGTATCGTGCCGATCGCCGACACCGTTCCGGCTCGGCCGAGCAGGCGGGTTCCATCCACCTGACCATCGCCGCATGGGTTCTCGTGCTCTGCGTGCTGAGTTTCACGCTGGCACTGCTGTGAAAACCCGGGCCGCGGTGCGTTTCCGCTGCCGAAGCGCACCGTGGCCCGCGTGACGACGAGAGGAGTTCGATCTCGTGGAGGACGTACTGCGGCCGCTGATCGTCCTGTTCGGCACGGTCGCCATCACCGTGTCGGCGGGGCTGCTGGTCGACGGGATGTTGCGCTACAGCGCGCGACATCGTCCCGATACGCACCTGCCGATGCTGTTGCGCCGGGTGCAGTCGCCTGTGCAGGCCCTGCTCGGCGCGATCGCGCTGCATGCCGCCTATCCCTTGGCGGAGTTGAACTTGCGACAAGACGCGGTGATACGGAACATCCTGGCCGCGGCGGCGATCATGGCGGCGGTGTGGCTGGTCATCCGGGCCGCCGACGCGGTCGCCGAGAACATGCTGCGGCGCTATGCCGGACGCACGAACGAGATTTCGCGCGTGCGTCAGCTGCGCACGCAGCTCGGACTGGTGCGCCGCATCGTCACCTCGGTGCTGGTGGTCACGACCGCCGCGGTGGCGATCCTGCTGCTGTTCCCGAGTCTGCGCACGCTGGGCACCTCGCTGCTGGCTTCGGCCGGCGTGATCGGCATCATCGCGGGCGTCGCGGCGCAGTCGACGTTGAGCAATCTCATGGCCGGGTTGCAGATCGCCTTCGGCGATTCGGTGAAGATCGGCGACACGGTGGTGGTGGAAGGCGAATGGGGGACCGTGGAGGAAATCACCCTGGCCTTTCTCACCGTGCGGATCTGGGACGACCGCAGGCTGACCATGCCGGTCTCCTACTTCAACAGCAAGCCGTACGAGAACTGGTCGCGGGGCGGTTCGCAGCTCACCGGCACGGTGTTCCTGCACCTCGACCACAGCACGCCGGTGCCGTTGCTGCGCGAACACCTGCACGACTACCTTCGCGACCACCCGGAGTGGGATCGCCGCAACTGGAATCTGGTCGTCACCGACAGCACACCGACGAACATCGTGGTGCGCGCGACGATGTCGGCGGCGGACGCCGACGACGCGTGGAACCTGCGCTGCGCGGTCCGCGAGGAACTGCTGGACTGGCTCGGCCGTCACCATCCGCACGCCCTGCCGAAGATTCCCACCGCGATCACCGACGCCGATGGCGAGCGCCGCGCAATGGCCATGGCGGCCAACGGGTCCGGCGATTCGGGCGGTCGCGACGGCGAATGAGAACGAATCGCCGATGTCCGTTCGGTAGCAGCTAGCCGACGAGAACCGAAGTTGTTGGTGGGACTGGTCGTTCTATCAATCTGTCTCTCCGCACAAAGCGCGTCGGGACGTTGCTCAGCTGCCACAAACTCGCCCGAGAGCGGCGGTCGCCGAAGATTGTGCGGGTTACGGTGGCGGGACGTGAACTACCCCGCGGGAGGCTTTCATGTCCGCACAGCAGGCCGATCCGGATCTTACGGTGTCAGGTCGACCGGCATCGACACATCTCGAGGACGTTCGCGCGATCTCACAGCGAATGGTCGGGCACTTTCTGCAAACCGTCGCACCGTGTAACACCCTGCCGGGTGACGCCTTGGGCGGTGACGTGGCCGCGGTGACGCGCGTGTGCATCGAGCTGGCGATGCGCATGCTCGACGGTGGGGAGGGCATCGGTTCGGATATCGAGCGGATCGGCGCGACCGCCGCGCAATGGGCGCGCGAGGGCATCCCGATCGACACCATCCAGCACGCCATACACGAGGGTTTCAAGCTGGGCTTCGATATCGTCCTGGCGAAGGCGACGACCAGCGACCAGCAGAGGCTGGTCAATGTCGCGCGCCGGCTGATGGACATTCTGGACACCATCAGCTCGACCGTGTCGGTCGCCTACGTGCGGGAGCTGAAAGCGGTTGTCAGCGAGCACCATACCGCCGTGCATACGCTCACCTCGGCGCTGCTCGGCGGCAACAGCACCTCCACCATGGCGCGCGAGTGCGGCGTCCCGATCGCCGACGCCTATCACGTGCTGGCGGTGCACATTCCGCCCCACCGTGACGAATCGAACCCCAAGCTCGATCCGAAAGTGGTGGCGCGGCGCAAACTACGTCGCGTGCAGGCGGAGCTGGCCACCCGGTGCGGGGAGAGCGCGCTGTCGCTGTTGAGCGTCGACGGCGGAACGATTCTGCTGCCCGCCGCCGAGTTCGACGACGCCGCACTGGAATTCCTGGTGAAGTGGCTGACGGACGCCGCGCAGACTCCGGTCAGGGCGACCGTGGTGGAGGCGGGACTGCGGCGGATTCCCGAGGCCGCTGACGAGGCGCACGAGCAACTGGACATGGTGCAGCGGTTGCAGTTCGACTCCGGGTTGTACCGGTTCAACGACATGGCGTTGGAGTATCAGCTGACCCGGCCCGGCCCGGCCCGCGACTTCCTGGGCTCGCTGCTGGATCCATTGGAGGAGTATCCGGAGTTCCTCGAGACGCTGAAGACCTATATCGCCACCAATCTGAACCGGCAGCGTACGGCGCGGCTGCTGTATGTGCACACCAACACCGTCGACTACCGCCTCAAACGGATCGGTCAGCTCATCGATTTCGACCCGACCCAGGCGTCCGGGCTGTGGTATCTGCGCTCGGCGATGGTGGCCCGCAGTCACCGTGACGCCGACGTCATTCCGCGGCGGGCCGCGCGGTAGCGGATCATGCGTCGATGCTCAGACGATGCAGCGTTCCATTCCAGGCGAACGGCGGCTGGTATCGATCGCCGACGTGGAGTCCGCAGTCGTAGCCCACGGACAGAATCGTGGGCTCGCGCGGGTTCGTCAGCGGGAGCCGGTGGTTGCCGTGGGCGCCTCCGGCCACCGTGCCGTCCACCATCGCGCCGACGTGCAGGTTCTCGCCCATGGGGCGCAGTACGCAGCCGACGCGGTGCAGACCCGGGGGCAGTATCCGGTCGGCTCGCACGTGCAGTGTTCCGGCTGCGGTCGTGACGGCGACTCGGGGTGTCGAGTCGATGACATAGACGGCCACGCCGCCGCCCCGGTTGCCCAGGGCGAACAGGAGTCCGCGGGATGCGGCTTCCGGCACGTCGATGTCGGCGATGATGCTGCCGCCACCGAACAGTGTGGGCAGTGTTCTCTCGACGACATGTGCTCCGCCGGAGGAGAACACGGTGAATTCGGCGATTGCGAAGGATTGTCGCGCGAAGGCGTCGCCCGGTGACTCGTGGCCGAAATCGGCACTTCGCCAGCGGCACTCGAATCCCTGCGGCAATCTTTGCGTCCGCCACAGTCCGTGGACGGGTGTGTCGTCCACTCTTGTCGCCGAAGGATTGGCAGCCGCCGTCTCGGAGTGCCTTTGCGAACCAGGAAGATCGAATCCATGGAGCGCCTTTTTCGCCTGCACGTCTCGACGATAAGGTGCGTCCGCCGGTATCGATCGCCGAAATCGGCCATTCGTGGAAAACACATGGACGCGCCGGATGCGTTGTCTCCGAGCATATGTCGCTGACGACAAGAATTCGCCAACGGCATTGGCGCAGCCCGGCGTCGATTCGCCGGTGGTTCGCTTCGTCCGGCGAAAACCGTTGTCGGCCGTGAGTCGGGGAGGTCTGGTGCTATTCGGGGCGGACGGCCAGTAGAGCCGGTGTGCCTGGTGGTGCGGTGGAATCCATTTCGTCGATCAGGGCCGCCAGTTCGTCTGTCGGCGCCACCGAGCTCGTTCTGACGAACACCGGCAGCCGGGTGGCCGTCCACAGTAGTGCGGCGATCACGACGATGGGCAGGCGGCCGAGAATGCCGATCGGGCTGGGGGTGAGGGTGTTTCCCAGTTGGCGCACGAGGCTCAATCCCTCGCGCAGGGCGCGGGCCAGTGCGGTCGCTTCGCGTCGGCCGAGACCGTGGCCGGTGCGATGCGCACTTTGCCCCGCCAGCAGCACCGGCACGACGAATGCCGCGTGGGGTCCGCAGCCAACCCTGCATATCAGGGTGCACGGTCGAGGGGATCCCGGCGTCGGAAAAGACTGTCGCCCAACGCTCGTCCGAAACGGTCGACGGCGTGCCACGGCGCAGAACGGTGAACTCCAGTTCGCCGTCTCGAATGGCTGCCACCACCGCCGGAAAGCCGACTACCGTGCGCTCCGGTCCCACCGCGTCGCGGAAGCGGTCGAGGGATTCGAAGATGTTGAACATGAACATGACAGTGCGCGCGGCGCAGTCGGCCAGGCGCTGTAGCAGTACGTCGACCTCCGACCCGAGGACCGTGACCAGCACGAGATCCCATGGCGTCGTCGTGTCCAACTCGGCGGCGACGCGCACGGCGGCCTGTGCGCCGGTGGTGGTGACGATCGCCTGATCGCGGCGCAGGCGCTCCAGCCGGGATCCGCGCGCGACGACGGTGACATCGTGACCCGCGCGGGAGAGCTGAAAGGCGAAAGTGCTGCCGTGTGCGCAGCGAGTCACCGTTTCGGGAGGGATTCGTTCGTCCGAACCGGACGCCATAGGCGAGAAAAACTCTCTGCCACTTTCAACATATAGCGCACTGGGGGTCTTGCGGCAAGACCCCGGTCGTGCCGCAGAATGTCCGGCCGAAGCCAGTACCTGCTGAAAATCAGGGATCTGTGACGTGCGTGTGCGTCGCGGAGCTGCGCGAAGCAGCTGGCCGAAAACGCAAACCTCGAGGGAATGGGCGGTTCATGTTCGATGTGATCGTTGCCGGGGGCGGACCGACCGGCTTGATGCTGGCCAGTGAGTTGCGGCTGCACGGGGTGCGAGTTCTCGTGCTGGAGAAGGAGGCGGAGCAGACTCCGTTCGTTCGCGCGCTCGGTCTGCACGCGCGCAGTGTCGAGGTGTTGGACCAGCGTGGTCTGCTGGAGCGGTTCCTCGCGCACGGCCAGCAGTTCGCGGTGGGTGGTTTCTTCGCCGGTATCGAGAAGCCGTGGCCCACGCGGCTGGACACCGCGCATCCCTACGTGCTCGGCATCCGGCAGCCCATCACCGATCGCCTGCTGGCCGAACGCGCCGCCGAGCTGGACGCCGAGATCCGGCGCGGCTGCGAGCTGGTCGGCCTGACCCAGAACGAGCACGGGGTGACCGTCGAGCTGGCCGACGGCACGGAGTTGCGCTCGCGCTACCTCGTCGGCTGTGACGGCGGACGCAGCACGGTGCGCAAGCTGATCGGCGTCGGCTTCCCCGGCGAGCCGAGCCGGGTCGAGACGCTGCTGGGCGAGATGGTGGTGGACGCGCCGCCGGAGACACTGGCCGCCGTGATGGCCGAAGTCCGCAAGACCGAGAAGCGGTTCGGCGCCATGCCGCTCGGGGACGGGGTGCATCGCGTGATCGTGCCCGCCGCGGGGGTGGCCGAGGACCGTACCGTCTCGCCGACACTCGAGGAGTTCAAGCAGCAGCTGCGGGCGGTCGCGGGCACCGACTTCGGCGTGCACTCACCGCGCTGGCTGTCCCGTTTCGGCGACGCGACCCGGCAGGCCGAGCGCTACCGGGTCGGCCGGGTGCTGCTGGCGGGCGACGCGGCGCACATCCACCCGCCGACCGGCGGGCAGGGGCTCAACCTCGGTATCCAGGACGCGTTCAACCTCGGGTGGAAGCTGGCCGCCGAGGTCGGCGGATGGGCCCCGGAGGGGCTGCTGGACAGCTACCACGCCGAACGGCATCCGGTGGCCGCCGACGTGCTGGACAACACCCGCGCGATGATGCAGCTGATGTCCCTCGAGCCGGGACCGCAGGCTGTGCGAAAACTGGTGGCGGAACTGATGGATTTCGAAGAGGTCAACCGGTACTTGATCGAGAAGATCACCGCGATCGGGGTCCGCTACGACTTCGGCGAGGGGCATGAGCTGCTCGGACGGCGGATGCGGGACGTGGGGTTGAAGCGGGGGCGCCTCTACGAGCTGATGCACAGCGGCCGCGGACTGCTGCTCGACCAGACCGGCCTGCTGTCGGTTGCCGGGTGGGCGGATCGGGTCGACCACGTCGTCGACGTCAGCGAGGAACTGGACGTGCCCGCCGTGCTGCTGCGGCCGGACGGCCACGTGGCATGGGTCGGTGACGATCAGCGGGATCTGCTCGACAAGTTGCCTCGCTGGTTCGGCGCCGCGAGCTGAATTCGCCAGGGCTGGAAGGGATGTGACGCGGCCGGTGCGGATATCGCACCGGCCCGCTCCACGGACCCGGTCATCCTCCTTCAGTGTGCGGCGTTGGCATCCATCGAGGGCCGGTCGGCGGCAGCGCTCGGTGGCCGATCGTCTGCGCCGGCCCCGATGAATCCGGTGACGACCGCGATCACCAAGACGAATGCGACCAGCGCGCACCCGGTCCGGGTGATATGGAACAGCTCCCAGCGCCGCAGGATGTCGGCGTAATCGTCCGGTGGCGTCCCCACCGCCCAGCGCTTGATCTGCTGGTTGATCGGCACGTTCCCGAGGCGGGTCACCAGGAACGACAGGAGCGTCAGCGCGGACGCGCTCCCCGCGACCCATCGCGGCCATGACCTCGATCGCGCTGCCAGCAGCAGCGTGCTCAGGATGGCCAAGCCCATCAGCGACTGCATCACCACGCCGTTGACTCGCATCAGCGCGGTATGAAACGTGAACCGAACCTCGAGGGGCACCTCACGAAACGCGTACAGCACGTTCACCGCGCCGTATCCGAACGCCCCTGCGAGCAGCCCGGGAAACAACAGCGCCGCCGCACGGACGGATTTCGACAGCATCGCAACTCCCATCGCACGATCGCAACACCGAGTTGCGATATCGTCAGCATGCCCGGTTGCCGTCGATATCGCAACAAGGAGTTGCAATGAGTTCTGCCGCACCCCTCGGACGCGGGCCGAAGGTCCGTGCCGCCGTGCTCGCCGCGACCGTCGACGAGCTGAGCGAACACGGCTACACCGCGTTCACCGTCGACAACGTCGCCCAGCGCGCCGGTGTGCACAAGACGACCGTCTACCGGCGGTGGCCCGACCGTGACGCCCTGATCGCCGATGCGCTGGCCGAGAGCGTCGCCGCGGAGATAGCGATCCCCGACACGGGTTCGATCGAGGGCGATCTTCGCGCGCTCGCGCGGAGTCTGGTCGCGTGGATCAACAGCCCGTCCGGCCAGGCTGTCCTCACGGTCATGGTGTCCAACGCCGCCGGGCTGCCGTCGCCGCCCGACAGCATTCGGCACGTCTTCCGTGATCGAATCCGCCAGGCGCTGCCGGTCGTGCCGCGCGCGATCGCGCGCGGCGAGCTTCCCTCCGGCGCCGATCCCGCGGAACTGATCAAAAGCCTTGCGGCGCCGATCTATTTCCGAGTCCTGATCACCGGCGAGCGGGTGACCGACAGCGCAGCGGACGCCGCCGCGGCACTGGCGTTGACGGCCGCACGCGCCGGCCTCTTCGGCTGACCGAACATCAGTTCCGTGCCCTGACGCCGCCATCTCCGGCGGAATCACAACAACTCGAAGATGGCAAGCACGCCACGCTATCGAGATCGACTCGGTTGCCTACCGGTCGCGTCCGATTTGTCCCGCGGGGGTCCAGAGCCGCTTCACAATGATCGAAAACACTTCTAGGTCAGCTCGGACTCTCGTGTCGCCCATGCGTATTCCCTCGCCCCGCGGTCGGCACGTCCCCACGACGGGGTGAGGGGAAGGCAGGTCTGATCCATGAAGTGCCAGAGTCGACTGCGCCCAGTGGCGCGACTCGCGTTGTTGATCGGCACGGCGGTGGCCGGACTCGCCGTCGCGCTCCCGGCGCAGGCCGAACCGCTGTGGCCCGGCGGACCGGACATCCCCGGCGTGCCTCCGCTGATCGCGCCCCCACTGATTCCGCCCGCGCCGGTGGTGGCGCCGTGCTCCGCCCAGGCGCGCGGGTGTATGCGCCTGTCGACCAATGAGGCGTGGCTGATGGACAACGGCCGGGTCACCTACGGCCCGACCCCGATCTCGCACGGCAGGCCCGGCTACCTGACCCGGGCGGGCGTCTTCGACGTCGACTTCAAGCGCGAGGACCACTGGAGCACGATGCACCACGTCTGGATGAAGTACGCGGTGTTCTTCGACGGTGACATCGCCACCCACATCGGCCCGATCGAAGAGCAGTCACACGGGTGCATCCGCATGACCCCCGACGGTGCGCGCGAGTTCTTCTACTACCTGGAGCCCGGCGACATCATCGAAGTCGTGCCGTAACGACGTTCCGCTGGATCTTGCGGTCCGATCGGTCACCCATAGGCGCCCGATCGTTTTTAGGTCGGTTGACCTATATTGGGTACGTGAGCGATGAACTCGAATTCGATGCGAATGGCCCGGTCCTGCTCGTGGGCGGATACGGAACCGTCGGCGCCGAGCTGGCGCGGTTGGCGGCCCCGTCGTTGCCGCTGCTGCTCACCGGGCGATCGGTGGAACGAGGGCGCGACCTCGCCGCGGCGACCGGAGCGGCGTTGCGGGTCTGGGATCTGTCCGATCCCGCGCCGTTCCGTGCTCGGGTGCGGGCGGTGGTGAGTGCGGTCAACGACCCCGACGATCGGGTGTTGCGGGCGGCGATCGTCGGCGGGGCGCCGCTGGTCGACATCACCCGCTGGACCGCGCGTCTACAGCGCGCCGCGACAGTGGCGGCGATGCTGAATCCGGTTGCGCCGGTGCTGTTGTCGTCGGCGTGGATGGGCGGGGTCACCAGTCTCGTGGCCGCACATCTGGCCGAGGAGCTCGGCGGCGCCGACACCGTGGAGGTGGCGATCCGCTGGGACCTGCGCGACCGTGCGGGCGCCGACTCGGTGGAGTTCATGGACCGTCTCGGACTGGACTACGAGGTGGTCCAGGACGGGCAGCGGCACACCATCATGCCGCTCACCGACTCCCGCCGCGTCCGCATCGGCGACACCCTGACCCGGGTCGTCCGTATCGATACCCCCGAACAGTTCACCCTGCCGCTGACGCTGGGCACCGTCACCGCGGCTACCCGGATCGGATTCAGCTCCGCCGCTTCGACTTCGGCGTTGCTGGCGGTCAAACGGCTCGGATTCTTCCGATGGGGACGCGGGGACTGCTTCACCGGCGCCCGCCGGGCCCTGCTGTACGCGCCCGGTGCGGGCGGCACCGCTCAGGTGCGCGTCGACGTCACCCGCGACGGCCTGACCCGCCGCGCGGTGGTGACCGATCCCGCCGGGCAGGCGCATCTCACCGCGGTCGGTGCGTTCCTCGGAGTGCGACGAGTACTCGGCCTCGACGGTGCGCCCGCAGCGAACGGCGTGCGCTTCCCCGAGCAGACTCCGGTGCCGTCGCACGTCCCGGACGCACTCGCCGCCTACGGTGTCGAGACGCGAATCGACACCGTCATCGCGACCGGTAGGGCCGCATGACCCACCCCGGCGGCGAGGCCCGGCGCGCGGGAGCCACCACCAAAGGCGAGCAGCGCCGGGCCGATCTGCTCGACATCGCCGAACGGATCCTCGTCGACTCCGGCTACGGTGAGCTGACCATGCGCGCCGTCGCCGCGAAAGCCGAAGTGCGCCTCGGCCATCTCCAGTACTACTTCCCCACCCGTACCGACCTGGTCGGCGCGGTCCTGCGCCGGACCTTGGAATCGTCGCTCCGGCGCCTCGAACCGCTGCTGGCGCGGCCGGTCGCCGAACAATCCGCCGAAGACCTCGTCCGCACCCTGCTCGCCGAACACGACGATCCCCGGCTGACGCGGATCTACACCGAGCTGTGGGCGCTGGCCGGACGCGACGAGACTGTCGCCTCCGAGATCCAGAAGTTCTACAGCAGCTACCAATCCCATGTCATCGAGGTCATCGTCGCGCGCAATCCCGACCTCGCCCCCGAGATCTGCCGAGCTCGCGCCCGAGTGTTCGCCATCATCGTCGAAGGAGCCGCACTGTTCCGCTCGGGCATAGCCGCTCACCGCGACGAAACCGCAGACCGAGTGCTGATTGCCACCGCAGCAGCACTTCTCGATGGGCGTTAGGTGCCGGACCCGGCCGGATCAGCCTGGCGTGTGCTGGGTGCGGGATGACCGGGCAGAGAGCTCTGGACCCGAGCCTGCCGAAGGTTGCCGCAGCTGCTGTGCGGGAAGACGCGCAGAATCGTTGCGGTGGTGCGAGATTCGGCGACGTCATTGCGGCTCAAGCTGCGAGTAGTGCACCGGCCAGCGCCAGCGCGGTGATCCAGATGGTGGCCGCGGTGGCGAGCACAAGGGGGCGGATGCCGATCCGGCTCAGGGTGCTGCGGTGGACGCCGGTGCCGAGTGCGAACATCGCGGCGGTGAGCAGCGTGATCTGAAGTGTGCGTGCGGCTTCCACGGCGACGGTGGGCACCGCGCCGGTGGTGCGGAGCGCCGCGAAGGCAAGGAAGGCGAGGACGAACAGCGGAACCAACGGTGTGGTGCGGTGTTTCGCGGAGTCTGGGGTGTGGCGGCGGACTTGCCAGCCGATGACTGCGAGGACGGGGGCGAGCAGGACGACGCGGGCGAGTTTCACTACGACGGCGATGGTGAGCGCGCCGCCGCCGAGCGCGCCGCCCGCGGCGACGACTTGCGCGACCTCGTGGATCGCGGCTCCGGCCCAGATACCGCTGGCCGAGTCGCCGAGTTCCATGGCGTGGGCGGTCGCCGGGATGATCGCGATGAGCGCCGTTCCGAACACGACCACCAGCGCGATGGTGGTCAGCAGTTCTTCTTCTTTCGCGTCGACCACGCTGTCCACCGCGGCGACGGCGGCGGCTCCGCAGATGGAGAAGCCGCAGGCGATCAACAGTCGCTGGGTCCAGTTCAGGCCGAGCATCTTGCCGAGCATCATGGTCCCGCCGATACCGAAGACGACGACCGTGACGACCACCGCCAGCGCCGCGGGTCCGAGCCCGAGGATGTCGGTGAACGTCACTTGCAGGCCCAACAGTGCGACGCCGATACGGAGCAGGCGTTTCGAGCAGAACTGCAATCCGGGCTGGACTCGCTGCGGGAGGGAGACCGTGTTCGCGGCGACCGCGCCGACGACGATCGCCGCCAGCAGCGGGCTCAGACCGGGCAGCAACCGCCCCAACATCGAGACGGCAGTGACGGCGACGGCGGCGAGCGCGAGCCCGGGCCAGTACTCCTGTACCCAACTCGTGGTACGGCCGGTGACTCCGTGCGGTCGCGCCGATGCGCCGGCGTCTTCAAGAATGATTGGCGGAGAGAATGTTTCGGAGTGAACCATGATCCTCGGCTGATGTTGTCGCGGGTCGGTGGCGGTCGGCGATGGCGCTCGGGCCGCGCGCCCGGATGCGGGTACCCCCGAGGCGTCGGCCGCCGAAGTGAAGACCTTGCTCACCCGGCGACCTCTGCTCCGGTCGCGGCCCGTGCGGACGTGTCGAGCAGCTCCCGCAGGAGCTCCTCCGCGCGCGGCCAGTAGCCGTAACCGGAGGCGGGATCGAGGTGGCCGACATCACCGAGGCCGACCAGCCGGCTGCCCCATGCCTCGGCCATCGCCGCCGCGCGGCGGAAGGCGGCGAGCGGGTCGGTGGTGCTTGCGGCCACGATGCTCGGGAACGGCAGCCGCCGCCACGGGATCGGCGTCCAGCCGTGCGAGTCGAGCTCCTCGATCGACGGATATCTCTGCGGCAGAGGCGTTTCGAAGTCAGGCGGGGCGGCGAGCAACGCTCCTCGCACCCGCCGGGTGGCCTGCTGGGCCCAGTGCACGGTGGTCATGACGCCCGCGCTGTGTGCGACGAGCACCACGGGGCCGTCGATGTCGCCGAGCACGGCATCGAGTGCGGCGACCTGTGCGGTCCGGCTGAGCCGGTGGTGTTCGAGCGGCGGTACCGTGCGCACCCGATCGAGCCGGTCGGCGAGCAGGGTCTGCCAGTGTTCGGCCACGTGGTCGCGCATTCCGGGGACGATGACGACGGTCGGTTCGACGATGCTGCTCATGGCGTGTGGCGCATCCTTTCGATGATCACAGCGAGGCGGTGGAATTCAGTACGGCGAGCCTGCGCAACCCGGCCGGGTAGGCGCGTTTGCCGAGAATCAGCGCGGCGATGGCGACCAGGTACGTCAGCGGCGCCAGCCGCAGCGCACCGGCGAGCCCGAGGTGGTCGGCGAGCACGCCGACGACGAACGGGCCGAGGGCCAGGCCGAGCAGGCTGTTGGCCAGGGTGAGGGCGCCGAAGGCCGAGGCACGCACGGAGTGGTGGGTGAGAGTGGCGACCATGGCCGCGGCAGGCCCGGACGATCCGCCGGAGAAGAACGCGCCGATGCCGATCAGAAGCAGTTGCGGCGCACCGGTGTCCAGGCTGAAGCCGAGGGTGAGGCACACGAGCGAGATCAGGCAGAACACGATCGCGGCGGTCCATTTGCGGGATATGTCGGCGCGGCCGACGCGGTCGGTGATCATCCCGCAGCCCACCATGCCCGCGCCGACGAGCAGCACGAATATCGAGGCGGTCGCGCCCGCTCTGTCCGGCGCCAGACCGTAGTAGCGGTGGAAGAAACTCGGCATCCACGACAGCAGCACCGCGGCGGTGAAGATTTGCAGGGCGCTGCCGAGGTAGGCGCACAGCACTGCGGGATCGGTGAACAGTGTCGAGACCGGCGCGCGGAACCCTCTGGCGTTCGCGCGCGGCGTCGGCACGGCGGCGTGGCCGGCCAGCTTCGCATCGCTGATCAGGGTCCGGAACAGCGCGGCAAGAATCAGGCCGAAGACGGCCATCGCGGCGAAGGCCCACCGCCAGCCGAACTGGACGGCAATGACGCCGCCCGCGGCCACGCCGAGGACCGATCCGAACGAGCCGCCTGCCATGAACGCCCCGCTCAGCGCGGCGTGCACGTGGGGCGCGAACACGCTGAGCACCACCGCGATGCCGACGCTGCCGTAGGCGGCCTCACCGACCCCGACCAGGAAGCGAGCGCCGAGCATCTGTTCGTAATCGGTGGCGGTCGCGCACACCAAGGTGGCCGCGCTCCACAGGACAGCCATCAGAACCAGGCTGCGCACCCGGCCCCACCGGTCGGCCAGGAGCGAGAGCGGCAACGTCAGCAGGCCGACCATGAGCGCGACAATGCTGCTCAGCGAGGCCAGCTTCGAATCGGACAGTGCCCATTCGGTTTTCAGGAAGGGGAAGACCGCGCTGAGAACCTGTCGCGACATGTAGTCGGCCAGCAGCAGGCCGAAGGCCAGGGCGAAGACGACCCACGGATAGACCCGGCGGATTGCTGGGGCGCGGGTGGCCGCCATGGCCGGGACGGCGGCAGGGGAGCCTGCCGTCCCGGTGGCGGTAGTGTGCAACTCCATTGGTGCTCCTACGAATCCGGTGCGCGGAGACGGTGCGCGCGCACCGGAGCTGTGAAAGGAATCGTGAGCCCGGGGCTCACCTGGGCCGTTGGCCCCGAGGCGGGCGACGCCCGGCGTGGCATCGCCCGGAATGCTCAGGCGTGGTGGGTGAATCCGACCTGGCCGGGCTTGCGATTGGGAGCGAATCCGATCTTGGCCAACGTCTCGTCCGCGTTGGCGTAGCGCTCGTCGAGCTTGTAGATCTCGCGCGCTTCCTTGCCGGTCGCGACTTCGCGGCCGAGTTCACCCGCGAGGCGGACCAGCTGCTCGATCTGCTGCACCGAGGTCATCTTCTGGCCCTTGCGGCCCCACAGGGTGTCCTCGTTACCGCAGCGCGCGTGCAGGCCCATGGCGATGGCCATGGTGTTGATGGGCAGCACGCTGCGCATGAGCGTCTCCAGCGTCAGCACCGCACCGTCGGGAACACGGCGGATGAACTCCATCATGTTGTAGGGGTTGGGTCCGTCGAAGCCGCCGCCGATGCCGACCCAGGTCACCAAGAGCGGACCGGTGTACGCGCCGCGCCGGATCAACCGCTCCACCGTCTCGAGCTGCGGGATGTTGGCCAGCTGGAAGTGCGGCTGAATCCCGTTGGCCTGCAACCGCTTCACGTGCTCTTCGACCCAAGCGGGGCCGGCGGGGACGTACATCTCCCGGTAGGCCTCGTATACCTCCGGTCGCGTGAACGACGTGCCCGCGATGTCGTCGCCGGTCATCAGCTCGACGATGTTCATCTGGTTGGTGTTGATGGCGATGGTGACCTGATCCGGTCGCGGGTCGAGTTCGGCGAGCAGGTGCCGGGTGTCGTCGGAAAGCCACTTGGCGTCCGCGCCTTCGCCTTCCGGTGCGAAGGAGATGGAGCCGCCGACCTGGAGGATCATGTCCGGCACCGCCTCGCGCAGGCGGCCGAGCAGCTCGTTGAACTTCGACAGCCGCTTGGAACCCTTGCCGTCGAGTTCACGCACGTGGATGTGCAGTACGGTGGCGCCCGCGTTGTAGCAGTCCACCGCGGCTTGGACGTGCTCGTCCACGGTCAGCGGCAGGTCCTCGCGGAAGTCGTCGATTTCCCACTCCGGGCCGTACGGGGCGGCGGTGATGACCAGCTTCTCTTGGTTCTCCGGGAACAGCGAGTCGTCGTGAAAATACATGAGAGTGCTCCGATCGGGATCGAATCGTGGGATCGCGTGCGAGTTGTCGGCAGAAGACCGTGCCGGGTGCGCTCACCGAACACGGCGTCTTCCGTTCGCTGATCAACTCGCTGTGATGTAACCCACGGTAATCCAGATCACTCACCGATGCTTATCCTCGCGGGACGCGAATTTATTCATTTCGGGACATGCGCATGGCTGCCGCATCCAGGTGCAATGGCCGGCCGGATGCTCTTCGCGCACGAGGCCAGGGATGCGACCGCGCGCCGTTGCGGACACAGGAGCGCTGCAAGTCGGCCGGCGTTCATTCGGTCGGGTGCAAAGGCACTTGCGACAGCCCACCCCAGCACAATCTGATCACGGCATCGATGGCGTCGGATTTCGGGATCGCCCGGCCGGTGTCGAGCCAGTACTGCGCCGCGACCTGGCTCGCGCCCACCAGCCCAGCGGCCAGCAGGCGGGCCTGTTGTGGGTTCAGCCCGGAGTCGTGTGTCACCGCCTCGCAGACCGTGTCCACGCACGCGTCGGTGGCGCGGCCGATACGCAACTGCACCGAGGGTTCGCTGGCCGCGCTGAATTCGAACACCAACCGGAAGCCGTGCGTCTCGTGGTCGACGAAGTCGAAGTATGTCTGCACCGCGGCGCGCACACGCTGCTTGTTGATCGATGTCGAGGCCAGTGCTTGTCGCAGGCTTTCGGTCAGGGTGTCGATATGGTCCTGCAGGACGGCGAGATACAGGTCCAGTTTTCCGGAGAACTGTTTGTACAGTATGGGTTTGGTGTAGCCGGCGCGCTGCGCGATTTCATCCATGGTGGTCGCGTGATAGCCGCGCGAGACGAAGACCTCGGTGGCGGCGGCGAGGGCGTATCGACGTCGGAAGTCCCGCTGGGCGGCACGGTCCGGCCTCTGCGGTGATGTGGACAGTGGGTATTCGTGGGGTATGGGGTCTGCGGTCATCGCTATGGCCTCCCGGGCGACTGCTCTAGGTCGGCCAGTGCCTTGTGCAGGTGATCGGCGAGGTCCCAGACATCGGGGAAATCGTCGGGGCAGGCGACGATGCCGAAGTCGAGGTGTCCGTCGTAGGACATGACGGTGATGTTGAGGCTGCCTGCCAGTTCGGTGAGCAGGGAGACCGGGTAGCTGTGCTGGACGCGGATTCCGCGGAGGTACAACGGAATTTGCGGGCCGGGGACATTCGAGACGACGAGGTCGACCAGGGGAAGGCTCGGTGCTGCTGCTCGGAGGAGGGCGCGGGTGGGTCGGCCGTGGAGCAGCGGTGTGAGCAGGGAGGTGGCTTTGTGCAGCAGGGTGGGCGGTTGGGTCTGGAATCGCTTCTTGGCTTCGAGCAGGTTGCTGTGCAGCTGTTCGAGCCGATGTTCGGGGTCGGGTTCGGCGATCGGTAGCGCAGTGAGCATGAGGGAGAACTGGTTTCCGGCGGTGCCGAATTGCTCGGGGGTGCGTACGGATACTGGAATCGCGGCCACCAGGGGATGGTCGGCGGGCTGGTCGTGGTCGAGCAGCCAGCGTCGTAGCGCCGAGGTGCACAGCTCCATCACCACGTCGTTGACGGTGCCGTCGACGCGGTCTTTGATGTTTTTGACCGCGTCGAGGGGGAGCGAGGTGTAGGCGAGACTGCGTGTGGGGGTGGTGGGTGCCTTGATCGGAACGTCGGGGTGTTTCGCGCGGAGGTCGTCGCGGGCTTGGAGCAGGGCGGGACCCGCGTGCAGAAGGGACTGAACGCGGATTGCCTGGCGGCCGATCATGTTCGGCAGGCTGCGGGCGAGCAGTTCGGCGGTGGACGGGTTGCGGTCGCGGGAGATGCCGTCCGCGGGTGGCGGTGTGGGCAGACTCTCGGGGTGGAGGTCGAGGATGACCGCCATGATCTCGGCGCCGGAGATGCCGTCGATCACCGAGTGGTGGATCTTGGTGTAGACGGCCTGCCGTCCGTCGGCGAGCCCGGAGATCAGATCGCATTCCCACAGTGGTCTGGTGCGGTCCAGCGGTGCGGCGTGCCGTCGTGCCACGTAGTCGGCGAGGTGTTCGTCGCCGGCGTCGTGGGGTAGTCGTATGTGCCGTATGTGGTAGCCGAGATCGATGTAGTCGCAGTCCTCCCAGTACGGCAGATCGAGCCCGAACGGGACCGTGCGCAGGCGACGGCGCAATGGCGCGATCAGGTGGAGGCGGTCGGCGAACAGCTGCCGCAGGGAGGTGACATCCAGCGGCGTTTCGGGGGCCGCGGCGGAGTCCAGCACGGTGACCGTGCCGACATGCATTGGCGCCGAGTCGGTTTCGAGGTCGAGCAGTTGCAGATCCAGCGAACTCAACTGGCGTGGCCTGCCCGGCTCGGGTGCGGCGGGAATGGTGACCGTAGACGTCCGCGCGGGTGTCGGGGTATCTCGGGCGGCGTACAACGACTCGCCGGGTGTGGTGATTCGGAGGCCGACGTCGCGCGGAGCACGTGTATCGGGCGCTGAGGAATGCATGCTTCCCTCTCAGGAGTCACGGTGAGTTTTCGTGCATCGCGGCACGGCGGCGGAAAGCCGTTCGAATGGAGCTGTCGGCGGGCGTAATTCGACCTTGCTCCGAGAACGTGAGCGCAAGTCTAGTTTCGATCGGCAGCACTCGCTGCCCGATCCCACGCCGCGAATTGTGTATTTCGCGTTAACAGTTGGTGCGTGTAACGCTCTGTTAATAGCTAGTGCTGAAGCGTGGTTTCGGGTCGGTAGCAGCGAGAACGTGCTGTATCACACTGGCGGGGCACGGTGCCAGGGTTTGATAGTTGACATATCTCACAGCTGCATTCTGTTCATCTGTCCAAATGTGCTGAGACCAGCGATATCGCCGAATGGGCGCGGGAAAATCAAGGTGGTCGCCTGCGGAGTGGGTGGCCGGATGGGCCTCCGGCTGATATCAAAAGAATTGGCACCGCTGCCTCGTCGGCCGAATTCTGTTGCGTCGTAGACGTATTTCCTGTGTCGAAGTCGACGCTGCTTCCGGACGATGCGACGCCCGGTCGAGTCGCACTCGAGGCGCTGGAATCGGAGTTCGCCGAGCGTCCGGGGCGGATGGTGACCAGCGTCTGCGCATGATCATTCCGGTGGTGCGTAACGACTACCGTGCGGTCGAGGCGTATCCGGCGAAGCGGGAGACCGCGGCACCCACGGTCTCCGCACCCACAATCCTCGCGGTGTGTTCACACGCAGCCGGTCGCACCGCTGTTCCCGCCGGGCATCACCGCGTCGGCTCTGTTGTCCGCGCCGGGTGACAGGGTGCCCCGGCTGTTGTCCGTGATGGAGGCGAGCAGCTGCCAGCGTTCGCCCGTCCAGTTGTACACCCCCACGGTCTGGCCGGTGCGGTTCCAGTAGGAGGTCAAGCGGTCGCCGACGCCGCCGTTGCCGATATCGTGCAGAAAACAATTGGCATCGACCTGAATGATCATGCTGCCCTTGCCATCGGCTCCGTCCCAGCCGCAGAACATCCCGCCCGGGCAGCTGTAGCCCGGCGCCGCGGATGCCGGGGCGGGCGAGATCGTCGTGACGCCTGCGCCCGCGAGCGCGCCGAGCGTCAGAGCGACCGCGGCGAGTGGGACCGTACGCGTGGCGTTTCTGTAGAACATGGGTTCCTCCCTCTGGCAAATCACCCCCTGCGGGTGATGTTGCGAGCGTACGAACCGCCGATGCCCGCGACGTCCGCCGAAATACTCACCGCCCGTACTCATTCGGAGCGGTGGTGGCCGGCCGGCGGCCAGCCCGCTACCGGACTTGTTCAACCGGTTTGAATGCGGCGAGGGCTCGAGGAATGGCCCCATGCTCGTGCTGCCGAGGTCGACAGCCGCCTGTGGATCATGAGGGTTGGCTAGAGCTCGAGTATGTCTCCCTGCGTTGTCCGACACGCATTCGACAAGGCAGGGGGTTTCGTCCGGTTCGGGCGAAGTTTCGGCTACCGGAACCGGTTGCGGAAAGCCCCCTTACGCACCGGCATTCGGCCGATTCTGTGACCCGGAACACGTCCTAGCTGCATGGTTGCCGCTGCGTGGAAGCCAGGTGGAAGCAAGTCGCCGCAGAGGGAACGCAATATTGCGTTTTCTGTTGTGTTCTTGCATCTGTAAGAGTCCACGGCGCGCTGCACGCTTGCAACGCGAATGTGTTCATGTCGAGCGAGATTACACCTCCGTTATCTCCTGGAATGACTGCGTGGTCCAAGGCCCGCGTCTGCAGGTCGCACGTTCATGCCCTGGCGAGTTCGCATCGACGGCACGGTCAGCCCGTAAAACCCATTCCGCCAATGTGATTCCGAGGGTAATGCGAGGCAGCCGTTGGCATCGTGCCGCGAACCCAGCGAGGGTTGCGGGGTTGGTCTAGGGAGCCGTCTAGGCTGCGAAACGCACGGTTGCCAGGTGGTGATGGGTGGTTGTTCTGGGTTGTGTGTTCGGTTCGGAACCTGGGGTGCAGCCGAAATCCCAGGAGGGTTCTGAACTGGCGACGTGGGCAGACTGCGTCGACGAGTTGTCTTTGACATACCGGTGTACTGTCTCGGGGAGCATAACTGCAGCTCATACAGGGCAGCGCCGGACCTCCGGGTCCGGCGAGAATCTCAACCGCTGATGGCGGATATCTCGCGCGCCGAGGTGGCGGGCAGCGCCGGACCTCCGGGTCCGGCGAGAATCTCAACCACTGCAACCTGGCGCACTTGGCTGTACGGCGTCCTGCAGCACCGGACCTCCGGGTCCGGCGAGAATCTCAACGCCCGCCGGAGGAAGTCGGCGTTGCGGTCGGCGTAGGCAGCGCCGGACCTCCGGGTCCGGCGAGAATCTCAACTCCGAAGGGCCTGAGCGTGACCCGAGAGGCTCGCTGCAGCGCCGGACCTCCGGGTCCGGCGAGAATCTCAACATGATCCGCACTTGGGTCGAGACCCCGAAGGTGTGCAGCGCCGGACCTCCGGGGCCGGCGAGAATCTCAACTTGTAATACAGGCCGTTCTCGTACTGATAGTCCAAGGCAGCGCCGGACCTCCGGGTCCGGCGTGAATCTCAACGAAGCGCTGACCCCGGTTATCAAGACGGTGGCCGGCAGCGCCGGACCTCCGGGTCCGGCGAGAACCTCAACACTCCGCAGGGACAGGTCAAGGTAACCCCAAAGGCAGCGCCGGACCTCCGAGTCCGGCGAGAATCTCAACCTGCCGCTGAGCGGCTCGCCTCCGATGCCCGGAACGTGCAGCGCTGGACCTGCGGGTCCGGCGAGAATCTCAACTGGTCGATCCCGGACAAGTGGTTGGACGCCCCGGAGCAGCGCCGGACCTCCGGGTCCGGCGAGAATCTCAACGTCACTGACAACCCGGCGTCGGCGGACGCTATCGCAGCGCCGGACCTCCGGGTCCGGCGAGAATCTCAACCATGTGGAGACGGAGGCAACCGAACGTGAGGGCATGCAGCGCCGGACCTCCGGGTCCGGCGAGAATCTCAACCAGATGGACAACCCGACGAACAACGAAGTCTGGCTGCAGCGCCGGACCTCCGGGTCCGGCGAGAATCTCAACGCGTCCGACCAGCCGAACCTGGCAGCGATCTCGCGCGCAGCGCCGGACCTCCGGGTCCGGCGAGAATCTCAACCTGTTCTACGAAGAGATCGACCTCGAGCAGCGCCTGGCCGCAGCGCCGGACCTCCGGGTCCGGCGAGAATCTCAACAACCTCGCCATCGCCACCATCGAACGACTCGGTGCAGGCAGCGCCGGACCTCCGGATCCGGCGAGAATCTCAACCTGGTCGAGTCCGCGCTCCCCGGAGCAGGCTCGCAGCGCCGGACCTCCGGGTCCGGCGAGAATCTCAACCGATCTGTTTGCCGATGAGGTGGTAGAGGTCCAGCGCAGCGCCGGACCTCCAGGTCCGGCGAGAATCTCAACGACATCACGCTCAGCGAGCCGTCCGTCTCGGTGTCGCAGCGCCGGACCTCCGGGTCCGGCGAGAATCTCAACGAGGAGTTGCAGCGCCGTCAACGGGCGCTCGAGTGGGGCAGCGCCGGACCTCCGGTCCGGCGAGAATCTCAACAGCGTGTCCGCCTCGCTGCCGCGCTGGTCGAAATGCAGCGCCGGGCCTCCGGGTCCGGCGAGAATCTCAACTCGCAGTGGGATCCGTCCGAAGCCTCCCCGCCGCGCCCGCGGTAGTCGTTTGGCGACAACTCCGGACCACGCTTCGCAGAACCGCATCGGTTACTGCGATCTTCCCGAGGAGGCGGGGTTCCGCGGACGCCCTTGCGGTTGCGGCTGCGCCGAGATCAGCACGCGCGATTTCCTGCCCGGTCACGACGTGCGCGCCATGCAGGACCGCGTCCGCCGGATGTTTGCCGGATCGGCGCTCGAGTTCATTCGCTGGGTAGACTGGATGGGCGCCGCGCACGGTATTCCGGTCCTGCCCGTGCGCAATCCCGCTGCCCGATAGCCGCCTCGTCCCGTTGCTGGAACCCTACGACCAGCTGCTGAGCAACCCCGCGGTCAGGGGTCGCGAACTCGCCGAGTCCGGGCGGAGCGAATAATGCTCAGCGACAATAACTCCTACGGCCAGCTGGTTCGCTGGCGGGCCTACATGCCCTGCGCCGGCTGCGACGGCAAACACGTCGACCTCGCGCCGGGCAGATTGTCCGACGACAGCAGAACCGAGATCTGTACCTGCTCGGTCTGTGGGCACGCAGATCGCTACGGTGCCGCGGTTGACTGCCGCAACCGACTGGTTCACCTGACCTAACCCAGGGCGTCGAATCCAGGGGTCCCGCTGGCGCTTTCAGCGACAGCGGGACACTTGTCGTGCACCGACCGGCGCCGAAGGGCTGGTGGGCTACACCAGTTCTGGTGCACGGCGCCGGATGCGGTTGAGTGCGTCGTCGGCGCGGGTCGATTGCAGCGATTTCAGGATCGGCACCGCGGTGCCCCAAGCGTCCGCTGCTCCAGGGTGGTCGCCATATTCCCAGCGTGCGATGCCGACATCGGCGATCGTTCGACCCCAGACCCGCCGGTGCTGGGCCGGGTCCCAGTGCGAGGCTGCCAGAGTCACGACCAGTGCGGGAACACGACTTACATCATCAATGTCGGACCTGTGGCGTAGGGTCGCTGCGTCGTTGAGGTCTTCGGTCCGACAGGGGTGGTATGACGGGATTCTGGGCGCATAGCAACAACTTTCAGCGGCGCCGTCACGGGCTGGTGGCGCATCTGCGCGGCACGGCGTGGCGTGCACAGGCGTTCGCTGAGGTGTTCGGTGCGGGTGCGCTCGCGTTCTATTTGGGCTTGGTTCATGACGTAGGAAAGGCGACTCATGCGTGGCAGCAGGGGTTGCTTCGCGCCGAGGCGACGAACTCTCGGGTCCTTGGCGTCGATGGGCGGGGGATCGATCACAAGCGAGCGGGGACGTGGCTTGCCGCGCGGCGGGCCAACTTGGGCGTTTTCGCGATGGTCGTGTGGGGTCATCACGGCGGGCTGAGGGATAGGCAGATGTTGAAAGACGCTGTGATACAGGCTGATCGGGCGGGTTCGGCTGCGGTTCAAGAGGCTGTCGAGAATGTTGTTGGTCTCGTGCCGGAGATCGAAGGTGTGCTGCCGGTAGTCCTTCCGGACTGGTTGACTCGCGACGCTGATGTTGAGGCCGTGGAGTTGATGGTGCGGATGGTCTTCAGCGCAGTAGTCGATGCCGATGTGATCGACACCCGTGAGCATCGGACTGGTCAGGCGCCGGTGAAGGTGCAGCCGTTGTCGTCGCTGGTGGAGTCGTTCGAAGCGAATCGGGGTCGCTATCTAGCCGAGCAGCTGCGGCGATGGGGATCGTCGCCGGTTGATGAGGTTCGGGCACGGGTGTATGCGAAGGCGGTGGCGGCCGGGTCTGGGGCCGGGGAGCCGGGGATCTACCCCTTCGCGGCGCCCACCGGTGCAGGTAAGACGATCGCGGCGGCTGGTTTCGGTGTGTACCACGCGCGACGACGTGGTCTGCGGCGGATGATCGTCGCGGTTCCGTTCACGTCGATCACCGAGCAGAACGCGAAGGTCTATCGGAGCTTGTTCGGCGCGGAGAATGTGCTTGAACACCACTCGAGCGTGGACGTCGACGACATGGCCGATGATCGGCGACGACAGCATCGATTTGCGGTCGAGAATTGGGACGCTCCAGTGGTGGTGACCACAACGGTGCAGTTGTTCGAGTCTCTGTTCGACTGCCGTCCGGCGGCGATGCGGAAACTTCACCGTCTGGCGGGCGCGGTGATCGTGTTGGATGAGGTGCAGGCTCTTCCGGATGCGATGCTGATGCCGATCCTGACAGTCCTGCGGCATCTGGTCGAGTACTTCGACACCAGTGTGGTGTTGGCTTCGGCGACGCAGCCGGAGTACTTCGCACTCGACATCTTCCGGGACGTGCCAGCGGCGCCGTTGATCACCGAGCCGCAGCAACTGTTCGATGAACTTCGCCGGGTGCGCTTCGAGTGGCGCTGTCGCCCGAAGCCGTCGTTCGCCGAGATCGCGGAGGAATCCGCTGATCTGCGCCAAGTGTTGCTGATCGTCAATACCACTCGCGATGCTGCCCGACTGCACCGGGAACTGAGCGCTGTGCGGGGATGCGGTGGACCGGTGCTGCATCTGTCGACACGCATGGCGGGTGCGCATCGACGCAAGGTGCTGAAGCGAATCAATCTTCGACTTCGGCTCGGGCGAGCGGTGGCGGTGGTCAGCACGCAGTTGGTTGAAGCGGGCGTGGATGTGGACTTCCCGGTCGTGTACCGCGCACTGGCGCCCGCGGAGGCATTGCTGCAAGCCGCAGGACGCTGCAATCGCCACGGAGTCAGAGCCGAAGGCAGAGTAGTGGTTTTCGAACCTGCCGACGGCGACATCCGGGCAGCGCAACTGATCTATGGCTCAGCTCTGGACATCACCCGAACGCAATTCGGCCCGGGCCGTGACCTGGACCAGCTCCTCGCTATGAGCCGCTACTACAAGACACGATATGCCGTCGACGGGATCGAAAACTCAAGTACTGCAGTGAGAATCAGGCAGTTGCGTCGCGAGTTCAACTTCACCAAGGTCGCCGAGCTGTTCACGATGATCGAGGAACGCACGGTGTCGGTCGTCGTTCCCTACGGCGACGCGACCGAACGTCGAGAGCTGCTGGAGGAACTCCTCGGCGAGGGCCCGGTGGGCCCGTCGGTGTATCGACGGTTGCAGCCGTACACGGCAAGTCTTCCGCGACGCCTCGCCGCGCGCGCGGTGGCCGACGGACTCGCAAGAGTGTTGGTGGGGGATCTGTACGAATGGCTCGGTGACTATCACCGTGACCGAGGAATCGACTATGGCACAGGAGGTTTCATATTTTGACTACGCCGAGACGTCTGTATCCACCGCTGGTGGTCGAAGTACGCGGTGAGTACGCGTGCTTCACCAGACCAGAATTGAAGGCAGAACGGTTCAGCTACGAGGTGATGACCCCCTCGGCCGCCCAGGGGGTGCTCAAGGCGATCTTCTGGAAACCGGGCTTCGAGTACCGAATCGAGAAGATCGACGTGCTGAGACCGATTCGCTGGTTCTCGATCCGACGCAACGAGGTCAAGTCGATGACCACCGAGGATTGGGTACGTCGTGCGATGGTTGACCCGAGCCTGCGCTACGACGCCGAAGCCGATCGTGACCAACGCAATACGGTCGCGCTGCGTGATGTCGCCTACCGCATCTACGCCCAGATAGAGCTGCTGCCCGACACCCACGGCACCGAGGTGAAGTATCGCGAGCAGTTCCGACGCCGGGTCAACAGGGGAGCATGCTTCACCCAACCCTTTTTGGGGTGCCGAGAATTCACCGCAGAATTCGGCAATCCCAGCCAGGAACGACCGATCCATGGACAGGATGCAAACAAAGACCTCGGTGTCATGCTGCACACCATCGTCTACGGCGAGACCGGGGGCGAAACCTACGAATGGTTTCTCGCCAGACTCGACAACGGCACACTTCATATCCCGCCGCGAGGGCTCGAGTTGCCCACCGCAGCGCCACCCACGCCGGGCCGGAGCCAGCATCGGCGTGCGCACCGGCGGCAGGCGTCGTGCTGATCACCCAACTCGCCGCCCGCGGCAGCGGTAACCGCCCCCGCTACCACCGCGACCGTGCGGTGCGGTGGGTGATCTCGATCGACACTGCTGGCATAGCGAGCCTGCTCGACCGCCGCAGCGGCGATCACAGGGCGGGCGCGCTGATCTCAGTGCCGTATCTGGTGCGGGCGGGGCAGAAGCCGCCACCGATGCTGCTCGTGGACACCGTGGAGTATGTCTTCGGCGTTGCCAAAGACGACAGCGACAAAGCTCACACCGCCGCGCAAACGCGCAATGACGACTACCTCGCACTGGTGCAGCAATGGGCTGAATCAAGCGGCGACCCGATCGCACGTCAGGTGAGCGAATTTTTCAGTGATGAAGGCCATTTGAAGCTGCTCAACCACCTCGACGAGGCGACTGAAGCAGAACTGTCCGTGTCCGACCTCGTGGGTGTCATGATCGATGGTGTCTGGGCCCATCAACTGCCCTCGGCGATTGCATTCTGGGCACAGGTCGCACGAACCCGCAAGAGCAGCGGCGCTGAAGGGCTGTGTCTGTCCTGCGGCACGGCCGGGCCCTTGTTGAAGACCATTCCGGACATGGTGAAAGGTCGCCTCATCCCGGTCGGCGTCGACAGCCACGGCCGCCCCAAGCAAGGCCGCGACGCCGCACTCGTCTCGATCAACACGGCGGCCCAAGGGCGGATGGGGGCCGTCCAGTTGGTCAACACTCCCGTGTGTGAGGACTGTGGCGCCACCGCCATGACCGCGCTCAATGACCTCCTGACCGACCCGGATCAGCGTCGCCGTGGTGAGGACACCGTGTTCACGTGGTGGCTTCGCGTACCCGCGGACACCAGCTGGATGGACCTGGACACACCCAACCGCGAAGCGGTGGAGAAACTGCTCCACCAACCCCACATCGGCCGACCCCGCCCCGCCGGAAACCAACACGACTCGGAGGCAGACGAGCAAGACGAACACGACAGCGCCAACCAGTTCTATGCGCTCACGCTGTCGGCCAACCAAAGCCGGGTCATCGTTCGAGACTGGATCGACGTCCCCGTTAGCCGTATCAAACAGCGCCTCGCAGACTGGTTCCGCGATCACCAATCCACCCAGCCGTGGGAAGACGGTCTGCACTACGTCCCGTTGTGGGCCATGGTGCAGGCAAGCGGCCGCTGGGATCGGCAACGCAAACGCTACGTCGCCGGTAGCGCCGCCCACGGCATCGAGAAAGACCTCCTGCGATGCGCACTGCACGGAGGAGCGCCGCCACCACATCTGATGGCCGGACTGCTCCACCGCATCCGCAACGACCACCACGTAGATCTTGCCCGCGTCGCGACGCTGCGCCTGTGCGTGAACCGCCCGCCCTACAGGCATTCCCCCGACAAGGAGACGATCATGCCGGGTCTCGACGAGACCGCCACCGACCCCGCCTATGTGTGGGGCCGCATGTTCGCGGTCCTGGAAACAATCCAACGCACCGCGATCCCCGACATCAACACCACCATCCGCGACCGCTACTTCACCGTCGCCATGACCCAACCCGCAACCACCATGCGGCGGCTGCGCTCCAACGCCAACAGCCACCTCAAGAAGCTCACCGGCAAAGACAGCACCAAACCCGCCGGCATCGCACTGGACCGCAAACTCGCGCAACTCATCGCACTGCTCGACCGCGCCGATGGCATGCCCGAACACCTCGACAACCTCGGTCAAACCCAATTCATCTTCGGCTACGACCATCAACGTGCCGCTGACCTCGCTGCCATGCGAAAAACCAGAAGCGACAAGGAGAACGCAGCCGCCGCTCTCACCTGCTGACCACATCAATCTAATTCCCACAAAGGAGCCACCACATGACCGATCACGTTCACCTGAACCCGACCCGCAAACACGACTTCGTGTTCCTGTTCGACATCACCGACGGCAACCCCAACGGCGACCCCGACGCCGCGGGAATGCCCCGCACCGACCCCGAAACCATGCAGGGCCTGGTCACCGACGTAGCGATCAAACGCAAGATCCGCAACATGATCAGCCTGCTCGGCGAAGGCAAACCCGGCACCGACATCTACGTCCAAGCAGGCGTATCCCTCAACTCCCAACACGAACGCGCCTACACGGAACTCAAACTCGACAGCGGCAAGGACTCAATACCACGCGCGCAACGCTGGATGTGTGAAACCTTTTACGACGTCCGCATGTTCGGCGCCGTCATGTCCACCGGCAAAGGCGACAACGGCAAAGCCGCCAAAACCGCAGGCCGCGTCCAAGGACCGTTGCAAATCGGATTCTCCCGAAGCATCCACCCCGTACTGACCCAAGAACACGGAATCACCCGCGTCACCCGCACCCGCGAAGACGCCGACAAAGAAACCGAAATGGGCAGCAAACACACCATCCCCTACGGCCTCTACCGCGGAGTCGGCCACTACAGCGCCCCACTGGCCAACCGGACCGGCGTCACCTCCGAAGACCTGGCACTGCTGTGGCGCAGCTTCACCCTGATGTTCGAACACGACCGCGCCGCCGCCCGCACCGAAATGGCCCTGCGCGGCCTCTACATCTTCACCCACCCCGACGCCTACGGCAGCGCACCCGCACACATCCTCACTGACACCATCACCATCACTCCCGACACGAAACAACCACACACCACACCAATCCGCGCCTTCACCGACTACACCATCACCATCAACGAAACAGCCATCCCCGACGCGATTACACTCACCAAAATCGTCGGCTAAGAATGGACGACTTCGCCTCAGCGCCGAGTCCCAACGCTCGGCGAAAATCTCAAAAGCCCAGTATTGACCCAAGTCTGGTGAGTGCCCGCCAGTGCAGCGCCTAGCCTCCTGGCTGGGCGAGAATCTCAACAATCGGGCGGACGGCGCGGTCGGCAAGGGGTGGACCCGCAGCGCCGAGCTTCCGGGCTCGGCGAGAATCTCAACTCGTCGCTGATCGCGTTCGCCCACCTCACATCATCGCAGCGGCGAGCCTCCGGGCTAGGCGAGAATCTCAACCTGACCGACATGGAGCGGCTGAAGTGGTACTCGGTGGCAGCGCCGAGCCTTCGGGCTCAGCGACGATCTCAACGTGACTGAGCGTGGCAATCAGGGCCGAATTCGGGGGGCAGCGCCGGACCTCCGGGTCCGGCGAGAGTCTCAACATCATGGCCTCGTCGAAAATGATGCAGTCGGCGGTGCAGCGCCGAACTTTCGGGTCCGGCGAGAATCTCAACCTCGACGAAGCGCAGGACACCCCACCCGTCCTTGCGAGTAGCGCCGGGCCTCCAAGCCCGGCGAGAATCTCAACCACCCCATAGAGATCATCCGCGTCAGGCTGGTCCTCGCAGCGCCAGACCTCCGGGTCCGGCGAGAATCTCAACTTCGAACGGCACGTCGAATACGGCGGCGCCCATGCAGCGCCGGATCTCCGGGTCCGACAAGAGTCTCAACCGCGCCTCGCGGTCGTGGTTTCACTTCCAGCGGATAGCGCCGGACCTTCGGCAGTAGCGAGGACGCGTTGTCGGCAGCGCCGAGCTGCCGGGCTCAACGAGAATCTCAACTCGCCGAGGGCGAAGCGAAATCCGACATCACCAAAGGCAATGCCGAGCCGCCGGGTTCGGCGAGAATCTCAACATCCCGTCGGCGAGGCCCTCGATGATTTCCGACAGGGGCAGCGCCGAGCCTCCGGGCTCGGCGAGAATCTCAACCACGGCACTGCCTCACACGACCCGATCGCAGCCCTGCAGCGCCGAACCTCCGGGCTCGGCGAGAATCTCAACCAGCGCAAACGCGAGCTGAAGATGGAGGCGGTCGGCGCAGCGCCGAACCCCCGGGCTCGGCGAGAATCTCAACAACAGCAACACCGACACCAAGGGCCACTTCCTCCCGCAGCGCCGAACCTCCGGGCTCGGCGAGAATCTCAACACGTGATCGGCCGCCCCGCGATTCACGACCGCAACGGCAGCGCCGAACCTCCGGGCTCGGCGAGAATCTCAACATCGGCATGGCGAAGTCGACAGCCTTACCCGAGCCGCAGCGCCGAACCTCCGGGCTGGGCGAGAATCTCAACAAGCCCGAGGACCTCGATCGAGGGATCGCGCTCATGGCAGCGCCGAGCCTCCGGGCTCGGCGAGAATCTCAACATTGCCGACCCCACCGCCGCGCCGACGGCGGCCTGCAGCGTCGAGCCTTCGGGCTCGGCGAGAATCGCAATAACTAGCCGAACCTGCCGACTTCACAGGGAGCTGCCGATGAAGTAGCGCATGGTTGGAACATCGGCCGTTCCCGGGTGATGCCACAGGTCGGGCCGAAGTCAGGAGTGTCGGCGGTACGGCAGGAAGGTTGCTCTGATCTGTGGAAGCAACCCATAACTCGGAGCTGGCGCAGGCGACGATCCGCTGTGTCGGGGTGGGAGAATGACACGACTCCTCGCCCGCGTCAGGAGGGACTAGCCGATGACGGCGCACAGTGCGGCTCACCCGGCCAGCCCTGCCGGGGATCGTCCTGCGCCACATCAACTTCGGTGGCGGACCTCCCTGATCACGTGCAGCGCTGGATCTCCGGGTCCGGCGTGAATCTCAACTCGCTGGCCCACAGGTGCATGGTGGACCGCGATAGGCAGCGCCGATTCTCCGGGCTCGGCGAGAACTCCAACGGGGAGTTGAACGTCGAGTGGGCGGCCAGGCGATCGCAGCGCCTATCCGCCGGATTCGGCAAGGAATCTCATTGTTACTGCAGAGTGGCAGCAGCATGCTGGCGTGGGTCGAGCAGCGCACTGGCCTACGGGGCTCGGCGAAGCGGGACGTTGTTGGTTCGGAGCGCAAGCAGAGCGATCCACCAGATTGTGAAGCGGCAGAATTCGTTTGGTCGGAATAGGTGTGGTTTGACTCCTTCGGAGCGCTGGTTGGGCAGACTTTCTGGTTCGAGAATTGCCGTTTCGGTCTTCGGTGTCAGGTTGGTTCCGTTGGGATCGGTTCATTGGCTCCCGACAGGGGATGGGGCTCGCCTGTAAGCGCGGTAAGGGCTTCGACGACCTCGAGGAGTCCGGCCTTGGTGTAGATGAGTGTGGCCCCGGATCCGGGGGCGGGTCCTTTGTGTCCGGCGTAGGCGCGCGCGACGGCGACGCCGAACTCTCGTTCCACGAAGGTCAGGGTGGTATGTCGGAACCAGTGCGCGGAGACTTGAAGCGCAGCGGCCCAGGGTAGTTCGGCGCGAAGCCGTTGAGTGAGGGTGTCGTAGCGTCGGCGGCCGATCGCGCGTCCGTTGCGGTAGCGGAATACGCGATCGGTTTTTGTTGTGCCGCCTCGCTCGCGGACGTGCTGGACGAGATGCCGCATCAGAGTTGGTGATACCGGTTGCCATCGAAGAGTGCCTCCCTTCTCCCTGAGCCTGACTAGGCAGTGCTCGATGTTCAGATCCGCCACTCGCAGACGTAGCGCACCACCGCGCCGGCATGCCGTCTCGATGTGAAACCGGACCAGCAGCGCATCGAGTTGACGGTCGTCGCCAGTGGTCGACGCGACCCGTGCCAGTTCGTTGATCTGTTGGAGGGGGAGGGCATGGCGGGCACTCGCTAGCTGCGCAGGCTTGTGTACGGCGGCGGCAGGATTGCTGGACGGATGAACGAAGCCGTCTCGTTCGGCATGTCGATAGAGATGCCGGATCGCGGATACGAACATGCGGGCCGCGCCCTGACCGTCCCGTGTGTTCGCGCGAACCGCCGTTTGCCGACGATACTTCTCGATTATTGCCTCGATCTCACTCGTGCTAGGACTTCCTAAAAGTCTGTCACCCCAATGCGTTTCGAGGAATCGCCAATATGTACCGTAGTTGCGCAGTGTGCTGTCGTTGGACCTCTCGGAGACGGTGTGGATGTAAATCCGGAACGTCGGCATCGGATTTGCTGCTTGAGGACTCGCTTGCAGGTCGGCGACGGTCAGCCCGAGACGTGATAGCAGGTGCAACGCGGTGCTGATGTCATCGTCGGTAGTCACGGCTTGCGCTCCCAGACGTGACGACGGTAGGCCCACAGCGCCCCGGCGACAGCTTGCAGCGGATATACCACGACGACGTCTAAAGCGGGTGCTGCGGCAAGGAGGACTCGTTCGCCGGCCGTGAGGTTGCAGTCGCGTCGCACCGCGGAAGGCAGATAGAGGTAGCCATTCGCGCGAATCAAGGACCGACCCGATTGAGAACGCCGGATGACCGGAAGCTGTCCCTCAACGGTGATCTGTAGACGATCAGCCGAGGTCCAGGACAGCAGGCGGAACAGTGATTTGTTGCCGAGACGCCCGCGATTGTCCAAAGCTGCGGTGGCGTGGACTAATTCATCTATGGGTGTTGCTGGTAGCTCTGCAGGAAACTGAAAGGGGACTGTGCCAGCCGTCTTGGCACGTCGCTTCCGGGTATGGAGCAAACCGTCGAACTGGAGGACCGGCTCTCTGCCACGGTCGGGTTCGCGCCGGATGTCGTGCACCGCAAACTGATCCGGCACCCGCGGGCGGGGCCGTGGTTGGGTCGTGGTGGATGCCGAGGGAAGGTGGTCGTGGTTCCTGCTCGTAGAACGAGACGTCGGCGACCTGTGGTCGTGCGGGTCGGGTTGCGGCTGGACTGGACGGATCGAAGGCACGGGAGGTTCACTTTCTGCCCGTCTAGCCTGATCACCCCAATCCATGAAACCTGAACTTTTGCGTTGGCGCCACTACCCGCTGATGCCGGACCTCCCGTCAGGGCGTCGAGCCTCCTTTCGAATCGGCCGCCCAGATCATCGCCGGTCGTCGGCCGCGCGTGCGTGCCAGCATGCTCGCCCTCGCCGCTTGACCAGGTCCACGGGCGTCGTAACGGCGGGTGCTCGCCCACGTCGTGGCTGACCACATCGGCGCCGACATGGTGTGTGAGGCCATCCGATCGAGCGGTGGAGACCCGTGGCCGCAGCGTCGCGGGCGCAGTGCTGCATTTCGATCGTGGTGGTGAGTTCACCGCGACGCTGACAAGGTAAGCCTGCCGCCGCCACCAACTGAAGCGGTCGATGGGCGAGACCGAATTATGCTGGGGCAACAGTCCCGCCGAATCATTCTGGTGGACCTTCAAACATGAGCACTACTGTCGGCACGCCTACGCCGCCAAGGCGGAACTCGTTACCGCAGTTGACAATTGGAGATCCACGGGGTACAGCACTGACCGGCGGCATTCCGTCATCAGGATGCTCAGTCCTGTTCGCTACGAGTAGTTCCTCACAGTCGCAGAAGAAGCGGCTTGAACCCCTATTCACCATTGAGGGTGAACCTCACCCTATGTGTCAGGCTCCAACGCGATGCTGGGCGAGGTGGGCCATTACAACTTGGTTCGCTTGCCAGCCATCGGGAAATTTGGCTGGCACCGACAGATGGATGGGCTCGGTTGATGGGTGGCTGTCGAGCAGGTCCGTGATGCCCGCTCTGGCGACAACGATGCAAGCCTGGCGGTGCCGTGAGGTGAGAACGCAGAGTCGGCCAGCTTCGAGGTGGAACGAGCTTGCGTCGCGTCGGCCTGATAGCGGGTGCATCACGATGACGACTTCGTATTCGCGTCCCTGGAGTCTGTTGGCGTTGTCGACGGTGATTCTACTCGCTGTGGGGTTGCCTGTTCGGGTGAGCGCGACCCGGGCGAGGTCGGCTTGGTCTCGGTGAGCCACTCCGATCGCGATGTCGCTGGCCTGTAGCTCACGACCGTCAGGGTGGTGTTCGCAGAACCCGACGGCGCCTCGGTCAAGTAGTCTGGCTGCGAGGTCTGCTGCGGTTTGGATTGTCTCGGAGTCTGTTCGGGGGACATGTCGACGGGGGAGTTCGTGCAGTGCCCATCCGGTTGTTGCGGCCATTTCGAGTGTCTCGTCGAGAGCTGTAGAGCCGAAGCCCATAGTCCGGAATTGTAAGGTTCGCGTGCCCGCTTTTGTGCCGGAGGTGAATTCGGAGAGCGGGTAGAAGGCTTCCTGGATTGTGGGCGCAGCGGAAGCTGGAAGGCGCCAGGAGACTGGCAGTTCGTGTACCGGGGTCTGTGGGTTGTGCTGCAGCATTACGCTGACGCCGTTCTTGGTCGGGTCGTGAGGAAGACCTGTCCACCGTTCTGTTTCTGCCACGGTGAAGGGATCGAGTTGGCCGGGGTCGCCGACGAACAGTCCCCGATCAAATCGTTCGACGATCTGCAGGAGCTTGTCGGAGCGCATCTGATACGCCTCGTCCAGGATCGCCCACCCGAATTGGCTGTCGCGATCCAAGGCCCACTTGGCGGATGTGCCGACGACGATCTGACATGCGGCCAAGGCAGCGATGTTCGTCCCGACGGTGCAGACGTCGGCGACCACCGGCGAAGGCCGGTAGTCGCCGCCGCTGAGTCTGCCGATCGGGATTTCGGGGTGTTCTCGAGCCAGGCGAATGATGAGGTCGTCGACCTGATTGTTGGTCTGGGCAACGATCATTGGGCGCTCGTTGCCTGCGACGAGGTTGCCCGCGGCGCGAATTACGAGAGTGCTCTTCCCGGCTCCGGGCGGTGAGTCGACAACGACTGCTCGGTAGTCGGAGCTGGCGAGGTCGGTCAAGATCCTGTCGGTGACTGCGGCAGCTCGCATGGCGGGGTCGACGGCGAGCGGGCTGTTAGTCCTCATCGCCCCACTCCTCTGTGCTTGCTGTGGCGGAAGTTGAGCTGTCAAGATCGGGTGCCGTTGTATCGGTATGTGTCCATGGCATTGTCCCGGTGGCAGGGAAGGTAGGCGTGGCCCGCCAGCCCGGATCGGGTAGATAGGCGACAATCCGACCGAGTTCGGGGACTGATCCGATGGTCGGTTTCCCCGGACGGCCCATGCCGCCAACGACTTCTACAGTGACGAGGCTCGAGTCTTCGTCGAGCACTGTTCCGACGATCTTGGCCTTATGGCCGACTCCCATCGTTGGGCTGATCAGCTGGGTTCCATCTGCGAGCCTGGTGGGGTCGAGGGTTCGGATAGCGATAAGCGGTCTCAATACCGGACGGTTCTTGTCACTGGTAACGACCCGGTCGGGTTCCACGGCTTCAACGGTGCCGGCAAACGCTTCGCCGATGCTGCGTCGGTCGGCGAGTACGAAGGGGTCATCGAAGGCCATGTCGGCTTCAAAAGCTTCGATAGAGCGTTCCAGGCGACTGAGTCGTCTCGCGGCGCCGACTGCGTTGTCTCGCGCCCGCTGGGGCAGCGCGGCACCAGTCTCCTGATAATCGGAGAAGTCTGTGAACGACGCGCAGTCCGCGTCGAAACGTTTTGCTGCGCTAGGCGCCTCCGGGACGCCATGCAGTAGGGCGATCGCGTCCCACATCATTCGCCAGGTCGGCTTGATCTGGTCGCCGATGAGGTCGCGGAGCTCCTGCTGGGCGGCATTGAAGGCCGCCGTGTCGCCGGATTCTCGAGCGGCGTCGAATCCCTTGATCGCCGAGTGCAACTGCTGATTGTCGAATTCGGGTGATGTCGAGGGTCCGGCGGGCGGCCAGATGACCGGGTTCTCGGCGTCCATGAGCGCCTGCTCGACGCTTACACCGGTTGGTGGGGCGATCCAGGCCATGACGGAAGCCAGATTTTGGTCTTCGAGGGTGCTCTGTCCCGTCGCCCAGTGGTCGGTGAGCAGATTGGTGACGGCCAGCAGCATCGAGGTTCCGGCCTGCTCCGCCGAGTCGGTGAGGAAGGTGAGCCACCTACCCAACTCGGGGACGACAGCGGAGACCGGGAAGTCGCCGGTTGTCTTACGGAAGCGGCAGGTACGGCCCAGATCTGCGAGTGCTTTGATGCCACCGCGGTTGGGCACGAGAACCTGCGGGGCTCCGGTGAATCGGGATCGCGACTCGCCGCTTCGAGAACGAATTTCCCGGCGGTTCAGCCGGTGGTCGTTGATGTAGCCCATCACGACGTCGCCGAGTTCCGCGGCGAAAACGAAACGCTGATCAGGATTTCGTGGCTGACCCACAATGATCAGTCGTGGTGACCGTTTGGTCTGGCCTATCATCACCGCGAGTGGGGAGCCGGCTTCGCCAGCCATTACGAGTGGGATCACGACCAGTGGCTTGTCCGAGAGCCGTCGGTGCCGAAACTGCGTGATGGGCAGCGCTTTCATGGACTCCAGTGCTTCCAGGCGCGCCAGGGCCGAAACCTTACTCACCGCGCGCTCCTCATCGATGTGCTGCCGGTGTCGACCAGTTCAGCTCGCAGCCGTGCGGCGTGGCGCAGAGCAACTGCCATCTCGATTTGCTCCTGGTTCGGCTCGAGTTCGCCGCGGGCGAGCCCGAGGGCCATGGTCATGGTGTCGATGCCGCCGAGGGGCTCGGTGACGGTCGACCCGATCACATCAAGGGATCCGGCGGCCCGTGCGCGTGAGCGGCAGAAGAAGGCCATCTCACAGTGATTGAGGCAGTCGGGACGGTATGCGGCTGGCACGGTGTCGAGCGCATCCCGCAGTTCGTCTCGGGGGCGCTGCGGGCGTCCGTCCTTGTCCTCGGCGAGGTCGAAGGTCAGGTCTTCGGGCAGCAGGTCGAGTTGGTTGCCGATGCGTTCGATGCGGGCCAGCTGGCGGGCGAGGTTCTTCACCTGGTTGCGCGCGTCGACAAAGGCCCCGGTCGGGCGGTTGGTGAAGTTTTTGGGTCCGATCAGCACAATCTTGTCGGACACGATTTCGTCGGGGTTGCTGATGCCGGCAGCGGCGAGCATGGTGCGTAGCGCGAGGACGTACGCGCATGCCTGGGTTGTCGCCGACTTCACCAGTGCTGTGTCCGCCTGCCCGTCGACGATCGGGAAGCTTTTGATCTCCACCACGTAGAACTGGGCGCCGAACTTTAACGCCACGAGGTCAGGTTCGAGGAATACGGGCTGGCCGCCGACCTCCAACCGCAGCAGCGGGTGGTCGTAGAGAGTGCCGTCTGCATCGCCTCGGGCGGCTGCCAGCAGTAGCTTCTCGGTCTCGGTGTAGCGGACCGAGAGGCCGCTCGCGCCGCCGACGTCGTTGAGATCCCGGTATCCGACTTCTGGAATCGGTAGTTCGAGGACCTCTCGGAGTACGCGCAGCAGTTCGGCGCATCCGTTGGCCTTCACCATCTTCTCGAAGTTGTTCCCTCGGGTGATAGCGAAGATGGACTGGCCGAACTGAGTAGGGTATCCGGCATGGGCGGCGATGGCGGTCTTGTTGGAGCCGGAGGCATCCAGGACCGCCCTCAAGGTGCAGCGCGGATTGTTTTCGAGCGCGGCCAGTGACCGAGCGTTGTAATTCAGACGCGGTGCAGACCCACGCAACGCATCCAATCGGGGGTCGGGAGCTACCTTCACGGCAGTGTGATTCCTTGAGGAGGGGGACTGGAGGGGCCTATCGGGGTCTAACCTGGTCAGGAGTCGGCATGTTTGAGCCGGGCCTGTCGGATCGGCGCGCCGAACAGCTGCTGTTCGTCGCTTAGCTGCTTTCGTGCCCGTTGCGCGGACGCGGTTCGGGTCGCATGATCGGCATCGGAATGGACCTCCAGCTCGGCGAGCGACGCATCGATCACTTGCCCGATGTCGTGTACGACGAGGCTCGCCTCCGGCGGCATCGCGCCAGGGATGTTGGTCGCGAAGCGCCATAGCAAGCGCATCGCCGCTGGCGTGGGTTTTGAACCGGCCGTTTGCATCCCGCGAATGGCCTCGGCGATTCGGATCGCGCCGGTCAGGAAGTTCACCCGGGGGGATAGCGGGCCGATGATGCGCTGCTCGAGCGGCCAGGTACTGATCGTGAGCAACGCTCTGGTCGGCGACAGGAGGTCGTGGTTGAGCGCCGGACACAGGTAGTAGGGCCGAGCGCCAGGAGCTGAACGGTAGGAGCGTTCCTCGTCGCGGCGCAGGCTCGACAGCTTGGATGCCGTCAGATCTCCCGGGAAGAACGCGTCGTGGACATCGACGATCAGCTTCGGCGCCGCGGGGGCCTGGAGCAGAACCAGTGCTCGCTGCACGTGTTCGCGGGCGGGCAGTGTCATCGCGCGTGGTTCGGCCGCCGCCGGCTGGTCCGGAATCGCAGTCGACGGTGTCGTTGCGTCGGCTTCGACGAGGGCATCCCAAGCACGCTCGGTCCGGCGAAGCTGCGCCCGAAGTTCGCCGACCCGCTCCGAGTCGCCAGCGGCGGACGCATCGCGGATCGCGCGTCGCAGCTCGGCGATGCTCTTGTCCAGCGCGTCCAGTGGGTTGCTCATGGATTCGGAGCCTACCAGGCTTCCAGAGTTTTTCCTGACATCCTCCCGAGTGTGGTGTAATCTCAGTGCTGCTCGACTCCATTCGACCGCGGCGGTGCATGGGATGCCCGCCCGTTACCTTCTTCGGAGTACTTCGTGACCGCACGCGTGTTCCACACGTCCGATTGGCATTTGGGACGCCAGATCGGACGCCACCGGCGCGACGCAGAATTCGATGCCGTGTTGGCCGAGATCGTAGATATCGCAGCTGATTTCGGACCCGACGTGATCGTTCACAGTGGAGACCTATTCGACGGTCATCGACCGAGTCTGGACGACATGCGCCGAGCTGCGCGGGCACTGCGACGTCTTGGCGATATCGCGCCCGTGGTGGTTGTCGCCGGTAACCACGACACGCGACACGTGCTGTCGTTCCTGGAGTTCATGCTCAGCGATATGGGTGCCCGGACCGACGACGAAGCCCGGGTGCGGTTCGCGACCGACGCTCGGCCCGACGGACTGCTGGTTGCCGAATATCCGACCGCTGAAGGGGAATTCACGGTTCGAGTGGGTGCGCTGCCGTATCTGCACCCGAATCGGTTTGCCTACGATTTCGCCGACCCGGTGACTGCGACCGCAACCTACGCCGAGCGGATGCGGGCCGTGCAGGCTGACGTGTATCGCCGCCTTGCTCACGATCGTGGTCCGCATGACGTGCTGGTCTTTGCGGCGCATCTGTTCGTCGAGGGAGCCACGCCCTCGCATTCCGAGCGACAGATCTCCATCGAGTCCGACTACGCCGCGACGGCTACCAGCCTGCCTCTGGTCGACTACGGTGCACTCGGCCACATCCACAAGCCGCAGCGGATCGACGGGATCGGCTTCACCGGCCGCTACGCCGGCAGTCCGCTCCAGATGGACTTCGGCGAGACTCGCGACACCAAGAGCGTGGTTCTCGCCGAGATCGCGCCCGGTCGAGATCCTCGAATCGAGATTGTGCCACTGGAATCCGGCCGACGACTGGTCAAGCTTGTCGGGACGCTGGATCAGATCAGGACCGATGCAGGCCGAGTCGGCGACGCTTGGGTGAAGGTCGCCGTCCACACCGACGGTCCGACGTTGAGGCTTGCGGAGACACTGGCAGAGATGCTGCCGAAGGCGACTATCGTCGGCATCGATGAAATCCGCGAGGGTGCCGAAAAGCAGATCCTCGACCGGGGAACGGCAGCCGCGGACCTCCCCAGTGTGGAAGATATTCTGCGCGAATACCTCTCCGAAGGTCGTGTCTCCGGACCGGCGCTGGACCACGTGATGACCACCTTCGCTGACCTACAGGCGGACCCGGATCCGACAGACCGAACAGCCTGCTGTGAAGAGAACTTGCTGGCCGCCGCAATTGACGGGCGGCCCCTCGACAGCATCGATCGTGCGGGTGTGCTGACCGTCGGCCATTCTACTGATTCGGAGGTACCGCGATGAAGCCGATCACACTCGCCATGAAGGGATTCCGCAGCTACCCCGAACCAGCGACTATCGACTTCACCGACAAAGGTCTGACCGCTGTGCTCGGCGACACCGGCGCCGGCAAGAGCAGCATCCTGGAGGCGATCACCTTCGCGCTGTTCGGCAAGAGTTCGTGGGACGGCCGGGAGACAAAACTACTCATCGCCGACCACGCCGACATCGGCAGCGTCGAACTCACCTTCACACACGGAGGGCATCGGTGGCAGGTGCACCGCACAATCCATGCCACGAATTCCAATGCTGGACGACACCATCTGAAGAACTTCGACACCGGTGAGGAAGTCGACGGCGCGACGGCTGTGACCAGCCGTATCGAAGCCGTTCTGCAGTTGGGCTACAACACGTTCTTACGTGTGGGACTGCTGCCGCAGGGAAAGTTCGACCAACTTCTGACCTCGAAACCCAGTGAGCGTAAGAAACATCTGCGCGAGCTGTTCGGTGCGGATTCGCTGGAGGCGGTCCAGGACGTCGCTCGGGAGCGGGCGTCAGAGCTGAAAGCACTCCTCGAGCAAGCAACCGAAAAACGCAAGGGCATGCCCGACAAGCCGGAGCAGACCACCGCCGATTGCTGCTCGAAGGCCTCAGCTGCTGAAACGTTGGCAGCCCGGCTGGTGACATCGATCGACACAATAAGCACACTGCAGGAGAAGGTCTCCACGGCTCGCGGGGCGTCAGTCGCGGCCCAGAAGGCCGCCGACAACCTCGCGGACGGGGTGGTGCATGATGCGGTCGCGACCCTCGACAAGCTCGCGCCGATCGCCGAACACGCTGAGAAACAACGAGCTTCGCTCGTCGACAGTGCAGCCAAAATCAAGACTCGTGAGCGGGGTTTGGTGGAACAGATACGACAGCGAGAGCAGGCTGGGGAGGGCCTCAGTCCACTTGCCGACGCTGCCGCGATCCTGGCTCACCTCCCAGACCGCATCGAAGGTCACCGTCAAAAGCGCTTTAGCCTCGAGACCCGCACCGCACAATTGGCTGCGGACGCCAGTCGAATCGCCGCCGACGAGGCCGCATTGGACAAACAAGCCGAGCAGATTCAGCCACTCGTCGACGAGGCCGACGCAGCCGCCGAAGTCGGCCAGAGTGTGTGGAACCGTGCCCGCGAACTCCGTACACAGATCGCCGACTCGACCAAGGCCGCCCTGCTGATCGCCGAGACAACCACTGCGCGAAGGTCGGCGAACGATGAGCTGGACGACGCCAACAAGGTCAGGGCACGTTTCGAGCAAGAACTTGCTGCCACGATTGCCGAAGTCACCGCCGCTGAGAAAAGGAAAGGTGCACTGGAACGGCAGGATCGGGCAGCCCTGATCGCGGCGGACGTCCATCCCGGTGATTGCTGCCCGGTCTGTCGACAGCAAGTGCCAGCCTCTTTCGAGGCCGACGCAACTCCGGGCACCGATGAGATGCGTAAGGCGAGGGCCGCTCTGGACGATGCCACGGAGCTGCGCGGAAAGATCAATGGTGAACTTGCCGTGGCCAAGGCCAGAATCATCACCGCATCGCAGGCAGTTTCGAACAGCGTGGAAAAACTTCACGCCGCGGAGCTCGACGCGCAGCGCGCCGCTGACGCGACGCGCACACAGTTCGACGAGTTCTCCTCCCTTGTCGCACGAGTCGGTGGAACCTTCGATGCGGCAGCATCATTCACGACGCTTGCCGCCGTAATGGACACATTGGCCGCTCCAACAGGACATGTCGCGCAGGACCAGACCCTGACAGAGCCGATCACCTCAGCGATCTCCAGGTGCGAGGAGGCAGTTTCGGCCCACATTACGCGGCTCCGGGAGAACGAGCTTCGGGCCACTCTCACCATCAAGTCTGACCGCGAAACGCTCGCAAACCATCAAAGGGCACATCTTTCGGCAGTCGAGGAAGCTGGCACAGTTGCAGTCCGTGAAGCCGAGGCTATCGATCGTACCGCTGCCGAGGTCCGCGGCCTGCCCGTCCGCATCCGAAACATGCTGGCGGGTGAAATACTCGACATCACAGACGAATCTGTCCTCGAGGCAACCGATGCGGTCACTGCCGCGAAGTCCGATATAGAAATTCTGGTCAATGCTCGGGAGGCGGCTCGCCAGGAGATGACCGATGTCCTCACCCAGCAGCACCAGTTGGACCAAGAAACCAACCAACTCCTGGATAGGCCGCTGGCGGACCTACAGAGCGCACTAGGTACCTGGGCCAAAGAATTGCATCGAGCGATCGACTATCTCGATGATGGCAAGAATCAGGTCCCGCGATTCCCCGCTGAAGCGGGCGTCGACGAGACTCGCACACTCCTCACCGAACTGTGCGAGATTACCGCCGAGGTCAACTCCGACCTGGCCAGCGCGTACGCTGCACACACCCTGGAATACGAACAAGCCACTGCCAAACTCGTCGAGGAGGCCCGACAGTTGCCCGACGTGCCAGGCGTCGACGCGACCGTCGACTGGACCAGGCCGCAGTCGGTTCACCCGCTCATCGAGGCCATGACAGAGGCTCGCAAAGACGCCAAAGACTGGCGCACGGCTGAAAGTGTGGCAAAGGCGCAGATACAGCAGGCGGCGGACCTCGATTTCGCGATCGCCGCCGGCGAGGCACGCTACGCGGCGCTAAATGTACTACGGCGAGAGTTCGTCGACGCCAAGTTCCTGGGCCATCTGACGACCCTGAACACTCAAACGCTCCTCGGTATCGCTAGCACCTTGCTTGGACAGCTGACTGAGAATCAGTTCGGGTTCGCCCCTAATTGCGATATCGTCAGCCGCAGCAGCCAGGTTGAGCACAGTGCCAACCGGCTTTCCGGCGGCGAGAAATTCCTGGCGTCGCTGGCCTTGGCTCTCGCTCTGGCGGAACTGCATTCCCTCAACGGCCCCCGCCTCGGGTCATTGTTCCTCGACGAGGGCTTCGCAACCCTGGACACCGATGCATTGCAATCGGCACTCGACGTTTTGCGCGCTCAGACCGGCGAGGAGCGCCTCGTCATGGTGATCAGCCATCTGCACGCGGTCGCGGAAGCTGTCGACGATGTCCTTTGGGTCGAGCGGCCGACCGGCGGCAGCTCGATAGCACGGTGGCTCAGCGCCGATGAACGCGACGAGTTGGTCAACGCTGACCTTGCCAGCGGCCTACAAGCGCTGACTTAGCAGGAGCGTGGCCGGGGGAGCACACATCCTGGCCACGCGACTGAAGCCCTGCGCAACGGTGGTCCTGAGGTTGCGATCGCCGCCCGGTGAGCAGTTTTGCTGTCGGTCCACGTGCTTATGCTGGCGAGGCGGCCGTAGAGCGACGATTCGAGGGGGAGCTGGTGCCGAACAGTGATGCTGAACGGTTGCTGCATGAGTTCCGTAGCAACGCAGACACCGACGTCACCATGTCACTGTTGCGGTCGAACGACGCCCTGTTGCACCTGGCTCTGATGGCCGCGCATCTGGGTGACGGTCAGATTGTCGACGGGGAGACGTTGACTGCGGCCCTCGACGAAGACCTGCCGCGGCTGTTGCGGAGCTACCCCCACGGCGAGGAAGGTGAACTGGTCTCGTTCCCCGACACCGACGCCGTCTTGATCCGATGGACGAAACGGGGGTGGGTGCGCAGAACAATCGACCCGGACAGTCGCATCGAGCGCTATCAGCTCACCTCGGGCGCGGGCCAGGCGGTGCGGCAGATGCGCAACCTGAGACGGCGTTCCTCGATCGCCACCGAATCGGCCCTGGCGATGGTCATGATGGAGATCCGGCAGATCGCGACCGAGGCGAACCCCGATGCCGAGTCGCGTCGGATTGCTCTCGACGAGCAGATCGCGCAACTGGCGGCCCAGCGTGATGCACTCGACGAGGACATCCCGATCGAGATCAATCAACGTGAACTCATCGACAAGGTTTCTGCGCTGGTGCAATTGATCGAACGGATGCCCTCGGATATCGCACGGTATGGCGAGCAAATGCAGGCCAACACAGCCGAACTGATCCGGCGCACGTTCGCTGACGACCCTGCCGAGTTCGCCGACTCCCTTGGGCGGATGTTCGACGGCCATGACGTGATCAGCGAATCCCCTGAGGGTTTGGCTTTTCGGTCGTTCGCGACTTTGGTGTCACGGCCGTCGCAACGAAGTCAGCTCGAGTCGGACATCGAGGCCATCCTTCATCACCTGGATCAGCTTCCCGGCGATCTCGCTGAGCCGTTGGACGGGTTCATCGACGCGATGTGGAGCCGGATCAGCGAAGTCGAAGACGCCCGCCAGGTCGCATTCCGCCGGATGAACGCATTCGTCCGCAGCGGCGATGCCTTGCACTATCAGGGGATTCGGACACGTATCAGTAACGCGCAGGCCGCTGCCGTGGAGGCATTCAAACGCACCCACGGAGGCCGCGATATCGGGTTCACTGTCCCGATGAGTGGGGTCGACACCTCGTCTGTGGGACGGTTACGGCTCCATGAAGGGGTAGTCGACAAACCCGATCCGTTGGTCGAGATCCCCGACACGCCGGTCGATGTGACCGCAATGGTAGGCCGCGAGTCGATCGACTGGGCTGTGCTTCGCGACGCCGTCAACGCAGCTCTGCGTCGACGCGGCGGCCACGCCGACCTGCGGGATGTCCTCACCGAACTGGATCGCCCACGAACAGGTGACGTGATCGGTCTCTGGTCACTCGGCTCACCTCCAGCACAACCGGACGCCGTTGTCACGGTGGTCGCGCACACCAGCCGCGGACCGCGGGAAATCACCCTGCCGTCTGTGCTGTTCAGCACGCCGATTCCCCAGCCGGTCGAGCGAGCCCACACCGGCTACGCACGCACATTGCGAGCCCAGCAGATGCTATTCGAGCCACCCACGAAAGAGGACGAGGATGTCTGAACCCTTCGACGAAGTCTTCGCCGACCTACATACCGGTCTCGCCCCCGCGGCTGTGGCGCTGGATCCGGAAGAGGTATTCAACCAGCCGGACCAAGCAGTATCCGGATCGCGCGTCGAACCCGGCCACCATGAGCCGCGCTTCGATGGAGACACCAGCGAACTGGCGCCCGAGGTGTGCTGGACGTTGCAGGCACTGATTACCGCGCCATACGTCAGCGAGGCAGACCGCAAATACTGGTCGTGCGTGCTTCAGTACGAAGACATTCTCCGCAGTCGTCTGGCCGAGCTCGGAGTCGTGCTCAAGATCAACCGAGAGCACCGCTACGCCTTCACGGAGCCAGCCGTCGACCCGAGCCCGCACAGCAGAACCATTCTGCGCACGCGAACGCTCAGCCTCGCGGCGAGCGCTCTGGCGCTCTACCTGTACCAGCAGTATCTGACGGCACCCGATGACCCGATTGTCACCACTCAGGACATGATCGACCACATGCTGGCCTACAAGCGGCCCGAAGACACCGATGAAGGCAACTTCCACAACAAGATTCGAGCGGCGATCAGGGCACTGGGCGAAGCGGCGATCATCAAACAGGTTCCGGGCACCAACCGCTACGTGATCTACGGTGTGATCACCTCACTTCTCACCTCCGACCGGATCGAAGCATTGGAGCAGCGCTACCGCGCGATCGCGTGTGCCGAACCATTGCAGGACGCTGACGGCGACGGCGAGGAGGCGCACGGTGCCTGATCTGCACTCCGCGACAAAAGCCAACACCACCGGGTGGACCTCCCCGTCCGCCGGTGGGGCAAACCGCCCGCGCCGCGCGATCCACCTCGGCCAGTACCGTCTGGCCCGGCTGCAGATCGCCAACTGGGGAACCTTCGATGGGTACAAGGACCTGCCTGTTGACGAGCGCGGTGTGTTGTTCACCGGTCCGTCCGGGTCAGGCAAGTCGTCGCTGATGGATGCGCACTCTGTGGTTCTGCTACCCACGCACGACCAGCGGTTCAACGCTTCGGCAGATCTGACCGCTCGCGGAGCCAAGCAAGCAACCCGCTCACTTGCCGATTACGTCAGAGGCGCGTGGTCGGAAACCAACGACGAGCACGAGCAGTCCCAGGTTCGCTATCTGCGTGCCGGGAAATCGACCTGGTCCGGAATCGCGGCCACCTACGCCGACGGACTCGGTTCCATCACCACGGCAGTAGTCGTCAAATGGTTCGCGGGCGGCGAGGTCGACGGCGGCTCATTGAAAACCATGCACCAGCTCCACCAAGGAGACTTCGACCTTCGGGTGATGGAACAGTGGGCTGCACGCGGCTACGACCTGGCCTGGTACAAGAACAATTACCCGGACACCCACTTCGATACCCAAACCCGCTACACCCTTGAGCTGGCCAAACGGATCGGCCTCGGTACTTCCAAGACCGCGCTGTCTCTGCTGGGCAAGGCAAAAGCGATGAAGAACGTCGGGGACCTCAATCTGTTCATCCGCGAGAACATGCTGGACGAGCCGCCGACCTTTCAGGCAGCGCAGAAAATGGTCAATGCGTTCATACCGCTCAATGAGGCATACAACACCGCAAAACGCGCATTCGACCAGGAACAAGTACTCCGGGAAGTTCCTGAGAACTGGCAGAACTACCAGGCGGCCATCCGCCTGCACAGCCGAGCCGAGTCGCTGTCAGGGATCTCGATGGAGCACTACCTGCGCGGGGTCTACCTTCGGGCCGTCGAAGACGGACTCGACCGCATCGACGATGCCGTGCGGGACACAGACCTCGAACTCGGTAAACAAACGACCCGCCACGACGACGCATACGAGACCTATAAGGCGCTCGCCCGCGAGTTCGACCAGAAAGGCGCAGGCCTGCGAGAGCTCGAATCGACCCTCGGTCAGAGGCAATCCGAAGCCGCTGCGGTTCAGAAAGCACACACCGCGTATACCGCGCTGGTCGACCAGCTCGGACGACCAACACCGGAGTGCCCCGAGGATTTTGCGGCACTCCACGACGAACTCGCCGACATCGGTGACCGGGCACAGGACGAGCTGGACAACAAAAAGCCTCAGCTTCATACGCTTTACGCCGCAGCTGGAGAAGCGAAAAACGCATTCCACGCCCGGAGCGACGAGTTGGCGGCGCTGCGCTCAGCGCGCACTCTGATCCCGGAGCAGCATCGCGCTCGGCGCAAGTTGATCGCTCGAGGCGCGGGTGTCTCGACCGACGCCTTGCCGTACGCCGCCGAGTTGATCGACATCGTCGACGGCGAAGAACTGTGGCGACCGGCCGCGGAGAGGGTGCTACGCAACTTCGGCCTCCGCCTCTTGGTACCCGAAGAACACCAGGCTTCGGTCAAACGGTTCATCGACGAGCACGACATGCGCAGCCTGGTCGAATACCACGTCGTTCCTAACGCGACAACTGTGCCCGCTCGCGTCGACGCCGACTCCTTGGCGGCGAAACTCACCGTCGACCCCTCTCACCCGTTTACCGGGTGGCTCACTGCACAGCTCGCGCAAAAGTTCGACCATATCTGCGTCGACAACGCACGCGACCTGGACGCATACCCGCGGGCGGTGACCATCCGCGGCACCGTGAAACTGCCGGGAGGCCACTATCGCAAAGACGATCGGGCCGCGGTGACCAGCCCTTCCTCCTACATCCTGGGTGGAAACGTCGCCGCGAAACGTCAAGCCCTCGAAGATGAAGTCACCGCTCTCGAGGAGAAGGCGACACGAACAGCTCACGATGCCGACCAGTTCAACCGCACCATTACTTCGCTCACAGCCACACGCGAGGCCGCGCGGTCGCTCACCGCATACACCAACTGGAGCGAGATCGATCACCGAACCGCCAGCATGCGAGTCGCAGACCTTAAGCAGCGAATCGAAGAGTTCAAGGCCGAGAATATCGACCTGCATACATTGCAAGAGCAGCGTGACGACGCCGAGGGTCGCTGGAAGAAACTCGTTGCGGCGTGTGCCGCACTTGAGAACAAGCTCAGCGAAAACAATAAGCAACAAGAGAAGCTCATCGCGATACTCGATCAGGAACAGCTCAAACCTCACACCATCGACGACCCCGAGGACCGCGCCCACCTGGACGAAATACTCGCTGCCGTCGAAGTTCCGGCAACCGTCGACTCGATGCCACAGGTCCGCAGCGCCTTCCGCAAGGAACTCGAACACCGCCGCGAGAATGCGAACAGCCAACGCATCCTCGCCCACTCGAAGATCAAGGCAGCGATCGCCCGATTCCTCGAGCAATGGCCGGACAGCGCACCCGACATCAGCGGCGACGTCGAGCACAGCGGTGGCGATTTCGCACAGCTACACGCCGACATCGTCGAGCGAAAGCTGCCGGAGGCGATGGACAACTTCCAGCGCATGATCAGCGAGAACATGGTGCCGTCCATCAGCCTCCTGCACGGCACCATCGAAAAGGCCACCAACGACATCAGAACGCGCATCGACATGGTCAACGCCGGCCTCAAACGCGTGGAATTCGACCCCGGAACCCACCTCCAGATCGTACGCAAGACAAACGAACCCGCTGAGGCGAAGGAATTCCGCAACCAAGTCGATACACTGTTGAGGGACGCAGCAACCACTCGCGGTGATCGCGGCCGTTTGATACAGCAAGTACACAGAATCCGCGATCTGATGGCGCGCTTCACCGGGACCGACACCGAATCCCGGCGCTGGCGCACCAACGTACTCGACGTCCGCAACAGCTTCACCTTCTACGGCCGCGAAGAAAACAACAACGGAGAGACCACCAAGGCGTACCGCAATACCGCCTCCAACTCCGGCGGCGAACAAGAAAAACTGGTTGCCTTCTGTCTCGCAGCCGCATTGAGTTACAACCTCGCCGACCGTGACTCCGACGGACGACCAACCTTCGCCCCGCTCATGCTCGACGAAGCATTCAGCAAATCCGACGAGACCTTCGCACAGCAAGCATTGGCAGCGTTCGAAGAGTTCGGCTTCCAACTGATCATGGCTGCGCCGATTCGGATGTCCGGGATCGTCGAACCGTTCATCGGGCAAGCCGTGCTCGTCGACAAACATGTCACTGCAACAGAAGCTCGCTCGACCGCGCAATCCGCTACCTTCGGCGAACTTCTCACACGCAGGATGAGCGAGCAGTACGAGGCGGCCCGTGAGTCCGCGTGAACACCGCAAGTCCCGGAAAGGTTGAGCGATGCGCCATCCCGATGACATCGAGCGCGACATACGAGAGCGATTCGACCGCGACTACCCCGATTGGGCCCGCGGAAAAGGATCGTGGCCGCTTCGAATCAACCTGAAACCACCGACCAAAGCCGAACGGTCCGAGAACCCCGTCGCATGCCACGCCTGGGCCGACGACTGGGCACGCTACAGCGGACCCGGGGTCCTCGACTATGCCAATGCCCGCTTCCCCACCGGCATCCACAGCATGCCCAAGACCCTCACGTTCACCTCACCCGGGGCAGCTGCCGCCGTCGTTCCCGACACGCAGGCGATATGGCACCGCTGCGGCACGCGCCTGACCGAACTCGCACGCACCTTTCCTGGAACACGATTCGACCGCATCATCCGCCGTCTCACTGACCTACCCGACCAGGACTATGAATGTCTGTCCTCGACCGCACGCTGGATTGCCGATAACCCCACCTCTGGCATGCTGCTCCGCCAGCTGCCGATCGAAGGAATCAACACCAAATGGCTCGCCCGCCACGCCACACTGCTGCTGGCACTCCTCGGTGATGAACAACCCCGTGAGGACCTCGATTACGAACCATCCGACGAGCAGAACGCAGACGACGACGCTCCGGTGTCCCGACGCATCCAACTACACCAACGCCTCGGATTGCGCATCCCGCCCTACCTCATACAGGTCGCGGTCATCGATCCCGTACTCCGTCAACAGCTCGCCGGCATGCGTCATTTCGCTGCCGGTGTCGATGACCTCAACCAATGGCCTCGCACGCCTGACACCGTCGTGATCCTCGAAAACAAGGAAACCGGCTACGCGATCACCGATGACCACCCTGGAACTGTCGTGCTTCACGGCGCGGGGTTCAGCGTCACTCACTATGCCCGAATCACATGGGTCCGCTCGGCACGGAAGGTGATCTACTGGGGCGACATAGATCTACCCGGCCTTGCATTCATCAGTGACCTCCGAGGACTCGGCGTTCGCGCCGACACCGTACACATGGACCTCAGAACTCTCGACCGGTTCCGCCACCTCGCCGTCGAAGGGGCGACTGCGACCCGGATCGATCTATCCCACCTCACCAACTCGGAACGTCGCCTCTACGAACATCTCCTCGACCACGCGGCCAGCCATCAAACAGGCGTACTCCTCGAACAGGAACGTATCGCGTGGGATCACGCATACGAAGTTCTTGCCGATGCCATCAGATCGTGAGGAGCGATTCCCGGTCTCGCGATTCACTCCTTGACCCTGGACTGGTTGGGGTCTCCAAGCAGGCGGTTCAGATCTCGCGCTGCCGTATCCCGGGTCGACGATAACTACCCGTCGCCCCAAGATGCACCAGGTCCGGCCTTTGGGGCAAGTTTGCCCTGCCCGAACAGCGCAGGCTGGCGGATTTCATCGTGTTGTGTCTAGGAGATTCAGGCCGTTCCGTACGAAACCGGCCTCGTTGTTAGCGGCAATTGCGGCTGCCCGTACGAGCCGTTCCACGGTGACCCGTTCGGGCTCATCCCATCCGTGACGCCTGGGGATGCCGATTTCGGCGCGCTTTGGCCACACATGATTCGGTGTCGAGTTGTCGGTGCGCGGTGCAACCGGCACGGTGTCGTAAGGCCGGTGTTCTCGGACGACAGACAGATAGGCATTGTCAGCTTGGCAGTGGGACTGGTTGCTTTGAGTGCTGCGGTGATGTCGCTTGTGGTGAGGAACCAGGTTCTGCCTGCTTGCGTTCGGGTAGGTGGCCTGCCCTGAGCTGCCGTTCGTACCAGCGGCGCGACTTTCGCACTGCGCGTGCACCAACGGAATCAGGGTAGGTCGGCTCGTGCGGCAGAGGTGGCATCGACGGTGCCCGCCTTGGAACGGCCAGCTCCGGGACGTTGTCCACCCTGCACTCTGGCGGCAGGGTGGTGTCGTGGCAGTGTCGCTCGCAGACTGCCGGGCCGGAAGGCACGGCGGCGTGGCTGCCGACGGGGAACAGGCCGAGCAGGGAGGGCGGACGAAGCAAACTCGGACGCCATATTCGTGTCACGTATCACATTTCGGTAGCCAGACATCGAAGATCTCCTCACATTCAATATGTTCGATTCCGTGGCGTTGGTTAGCAAATCGCATCGTTTAAGTCCGGGCTATGAGTGTTGGTCCGGTTCGGATGCGAAGCCGAGCTTGTGAATGGAGTGTGCCACTAGATAGCCTTGGGGCGGTCTAGTCGGGCGCCGACGGTGGCGGCGGGGTCGGGATTGTCGGCTCGAGACGTGTGTGGTTCGGATGGTGGATCCGAAGGCTATGGGCGTGTCGCGTCGGCGTGTCGCGAAGATGTCACGGGGTGGTGTAACGCCGGTCCGGAGTAGGGCTTACGTATCGCGGTGACCAGCAAGACGTGCTCGGTTTGCGTGACGTTGGAGATGCTGAGGCTGTAGGACGCGGGGTCACCGGTTGCGCGGTCGCGCATGTGCAGTAGGTCGGCGGTGTTGCGGCCGTATGCGATGCGGATGCTCGAGGTCCACAAGTCGACGAACTCCGGGATCTGTCCCAGGATCTGGACGAAGCGCTGGGCTTGCTCGGAGTCGCGGTATCGGCCGAGGATGGTCTTGTGGGAGGCGACCGTGTGGGTGGCCTCGCCGGGCCAGTCGAGGAAGTAGTTTCTCGCTGGCGGGCTGAACAGCCATGCGGGGATCAGATCGGTTTCGTGCTGTCCTGGCACCGCGGCTCGGAAGGAGTCGTTGCAGGCCAACAGGTTCCACAGCGGATCGAGGTAAGCGGCCAAGACGCCGCGTTCATCGAGGTCGCACAGATGATCGACCGCGGCCGTCTTCTCGCGCACGCACTGGCGTAGGTAGTCGGTCGAAGGGAGATCTTCGGCAGGCGCCAGAAGTTCGCGCAGGTGCCGCGCCATCAAGGGGTCGACTTTGTAGCCAGCGATGATCTGGTTGACGGTATCGAGGGTTGGTAGAAAGCCGTTTTCGACGTCGGTGAGGGTGGAGCGGGCGATATCGAGTTGAGGGGAGGCCCTGGTGAGCGAGAGCCCCAGATCCTCGCGGATCAGTCGGCAGGTGCTGCCGAAGGTCGGGATGGCGACCTGCGATCTGAGTCTTCTGATTCTTGGTGATCGGCGTGCGGGATTCTGACTCATGCCAGTTCCCCCCTTCTCCAATTGTCTTCCGTTGCAGGACTGGTAGCGATACGATGAAGAGTTACCCCCGGGATGATGCTTCGTTCCTACCAGACCAGGTAACGCCCCGGCAAGGGTTTTCCGACCCGTGGTCCGCCCAGCAATAGCTGGCTCAGACGCACGTTGAGCATGCCCGCCCTACCGGTTCCGCGGGTTGCGCCAAGGGCTGTACCGGAAATTCGGTACGACGGTTAGATCGTCAAATCATCGGCAAACAGCCTGGATACGACGTGTATGAGTATGCCGGCGGGAAGCGTACCGGAAATTCGGTACGCCAGAATCCTAGCGCTTCAACACCTTTCGTGGTTTTGATGGAAAGGCAAGTCCGAACCACTTGAAAGGAAACAGTCTTGGACCCCTTCGTGATTCTCGGTTGGGTGAACGCCGGTCTGTCAGTGCTGTCGAACGGCCTGGCCGTGGCAGCGCAGGCGTTGGCGCTCGCCCTGCCCTTCATCTGACGAGCACGTCCTGAGAAGCGTTCTCCCAGAGGCAAAGTCGCCTCTGGGAGCCGCGAATCCCGCGCCGCCTCCGCGCATTCACCGATTCAAAAACCCCAATTCCTCCCCCATGATGAAAAGTGTCTATTTCGCATGCCAAAATCCAGAAAGCTTAGTGCCAGTCGCGTGCTGCTGGCCGGCACGGTTCCGCTGGCCATGGTGATCGCCGCGGCCGGAGCGGCCAGCGCCGCCACCGACACCCCAGCGGTGATCGCCGACCAGCCCGGGGTGACCGGGCCCGCACAGCCCGGCACGACCCCGCCCCCGGCGCCACCCGCACCTCCAGTACCCGACCCGGAGCCCGCGCCGCAACCGCCGCCGCCGCCGGTGTATTACTCCCAGCCGCCGCAGGTCCGCAACGAATCCCCCTCACGCCCGGCCCCGCCGCCGGAGGTGCCGGTCGAGCCGATCCGGTTCGAGGAGCTGCATCTGCCCGCGCCGGTGGCGCCGGTCGCGCCGATCGAAGCGCCGGAGAACACGATCCGCATCGGGCAGTGGCAGACCCCACGCCCGGAATGGGTCCCCCCGCACTGCGCGGAGGTCATCAACGACGCCGCTGCGGGTGCCGAGGCGCAGGTCGCGACCGCACTGGACTCGATCGGCATCCCGGCGGGGCGCTCGGACCGGGTCAGCGGCGCCACCCTGGCCGGTGCCGGGATCGGCGGCGCGGCAGGCGCGACGCTGGCCGGGGTACCCGTCGGCACCGCCGGCGCGGTCGTCGGCGGTCTGATCGGCGGCACCATCGGCGGTATCGCCGGAGCCGCGCTCGGCACCCTCGTCCCAGTACCCGTGATCGGCACCGTCACTTCAGGTGTGGCCGGGACCGCGCTCGGTGCCGCCGCCGGTGCCGCGGCCGGTGCCGTGGTGGTCGGTGTTCCGGCCGCGGCCGTCGGTGCGGTCGCTGGTGGCACCGTCGGGGCGGGTTTCGGTGCCGGAGTGGGGGTTGGTCAGCCATGAACACCTCGACCAACGCCCGCGCACGCACTGCTGCGGCTGCCGCCGCGGTGACGGCCGCCGTCGGCCTGTCCGCCGCGACCACCGGAAGTGGCAATGCCTCGGCGGTGTCTATTGGGCCGGGCTGCGCGGCGCTCTACGTGCTGGGAATTCAAGGCACCGGTCAGTCCTCGCCGACTGCGGATCCGCTGGCCGACACCGGTGTCGTCGGTGCGCTGATCGCCCCGGTCCTGAACGCCGCGCCCGGTTTGGTGCAGCGCAGCTACATCCCCTACGGCGCTGGATTCGGCGGCGCGGTCCCCGGCGGCGGGCCGGACCCGTATGTGGCGTCGGTGACTGATGCGCGCGCCCAGTTGGATGCCGCCGTCTCCGAGATCGCCGAGCAATGCCCCGCCACGATGATCGCCGGCATTGGCTATTCCCAAGGTGCGCAAGCGATGTCGTCCTTCGCTGCCGATGTCGGTGCCGGAGCTGGTCCGGTCGAACCCGACCGGATTGCCGGGATTGCGTTGTACGCGCACGCCGACCGCGCGATTGGTGCTCCGATCTTTCCGGGTCGCCCTGGCCAGACGGTGCCCGACCCTGTACCGGGGACCAGCGGGGTCGCGGTGTCGGCGGTGCAGATCACCAACCCGCCCGCCGCGGGTGGCGGTATCGCTGACGGGGCGACCAGCTACGGCGCGCTGACCGGGCGGGTGGCCGACATCTGCACCGACGGTGACCTGGCCTGCTCGGCGCCGGACCGTGCCGCGCTGCTGCGCGTGGGCGCTGAGATCGCCGCCCAAGCCGACCTGCGCGACCCGCTCGCCGCGATCGGCTCCCTCAACGCCCTGTTCCACGCCACCCTGGGTGATGCGTGGACCACGGTGATACTCAACGACTTCCAAGTCGGCGGTAGCAACGTCGACTACGCCCCGCAGCTGCCGCTGGCCGGACGGCTGATCGACGCCGCCGACCCCCGCATCCCCGCACCCACGCCCGAGGACATCGGTGCGGCGGCGGCGCGGTGGACCGAGATCACCGCCACCGTCTCCGCGAACCCGCTCGGGTTGCTACCGAAGCTCGCCGGACAACTCGGTGCGGCGTGGGGGCAGCTGGTCGCCGACAACGCCGACCTCGTCAATCCAGCGATCTGGCTGCGCTACGCCGACACCGTCGCCCGCCACAACGGCTACGCCCTGACCGGACAACTCAACTCCGGGGTCGCCTGGATGGTCGCCGCCGCTCACGACATCGCAGGAACCCGCTGATGACCGAACGACCCGAACCCCTTCCAGCGACCGAGGTCGACGACTTCTTCACTGGCAGCCAGATCGGCTTCGACCCCCGTCCCGGCGACCTCCTGCGCCGCCGCAGCATCGAACTGACTGACCTGGACGAAGCCGGACGAGCTTGGCAGCTCGTCTACGCCACCCGCACGGGTTTCTCCGCACCCATCCCCGCCTCCGGCACCGTCATCGCCCCCGCGAGCGCCGAACGGACCGGTCCCCGCCCAATCCTGGTGTACTGCCCGTCGTTTCACGGTCTCGGCGGTGGCTGCGCACCCTCGCGCCTGCTGGCCGACGGCACCGAACCCGAAGCGGTGTTCATCAGCGCGGCCCTGGCGCGCGGGTGGACGGTCGCGATACCTGACGGGCTCGGCCTCGGGATGACCCGATTGGGGCCACACCAGTTCCTGGCCGGGCGCGCCGCCGCGCACGCGGTGCTCGACCTCGCCCGTGCGGTGCGCCTGCTGCCCGAACTCGACGCGGTCGATGTGCCGCTGGTCGTGTGGGGGTACGCCGACGGCGGGCGGGCGGCGGTGTGGGCGGCCGAACAACATCCCACCTACGCCTCCGACCTGGATCTGCGTGGTGTCGCGGCGGGCGCGGTCGTCGCCGATCCCGGGGCCTTGGTGCTCGGGCTCGACGGTGGGGCGTGGGCGGGGCTGGCGTTGGCCGGGCTCATCGGACTCGGGCGCGCGTACGCGCATCTGCCAGCCGCTCATATCCTCACCGACGACGGCGAGGAGACGGCCCGCATCGCCAGCGATATGAGCCTGGCTGCGCTGCTGGCCACCTATCGCGACGTGCCGCTGGGGCGTTGGTGTGAGCGACCGGATCCGTGGTCGGATCCGATCTGGCGGTATGTGCTCGGCAACGAAACCTGCGCCCGCGCAACACCGTTGGCGCCGGTGCACCTCTATCACGGCACCGAAGACACCCTCATCCCCGTCGGCATGGGCCGAGGGCTGTTCACCGAATACCGCGCCCTCGGCGTGGACCTGTCCTGGCGTGAATACCCCACCGCGCACCGTGGCGCCGCCCAGGCCGGAGCAGGTGAGGCCATCGCCCGATTGGCCAGCTACCTGCTTCGCCGCCCCGCCAGCCGCTCGGCTCCGCAGACCACCTGAATCGCCTGCCCGCACCCGAAGACCCCTCGCTGAGGGTGCGGGCAGGCAACCCGATCGAGATCGAGGTAATCACCGTGTACTGCAGAAACTTCCAACCCGCGACCAGGCGACTACGCCGTGTTCTGGCGGTGGTGGTGAGCTCTGCTGCGATCTCGACAACGGTCCTCGGCAACGTCCACGCCGACCCGGATGTGCCGATGGGCAAAACCTGCCCCTCCCTGTATGTCCTGGGCGTCCAGGGCGGGCAAGAGTCCTCGCCAGGTGTCGCGTCCACCAGCGACTCTGGTGCGTTGGGGCAGGTCTTCGGGCCGATGGCTGCTGCGGCAGGAGAGCTCGTCCAACGGGCCTACGTCCCCTACGGCCGCGAATCCGGCCGTGCCCAGCCGCCGTACGACGAAGCGATCACCGCGGCGGCGGAACAGCTCGAGCAGATGGCCAGCGAAGTCCTCACCCGCTGCCCGACTACCAAGATCGCCGCCGCCGGCTACGCCCACGGCGCACCCGCTGTATCGACTTTCGCCCACCACGTCGGCACCGGTACCGCGAGGGTCAGCGCGGACCAAGTCGCGGCGATCGCGTTGCTGGCCAACCCCGACCGAGCAGCGAGCACTGCGGTGCTGCCTGGATCCGGATCGACCACACCATCCGCGGCGCCCGGCATGGCGGGGGAGAAGGTCTCGGCGATCACGCTCACCAACCCCGCCCTAGCAGGGGCGGGGATCACCGCCGCACCGCCGCAGAACTACGGCGCGTTGACCGGCCGGGTCGCCGACCTGTGCGTTCCCGGCGATGCCACCTGCGACACCCCGACCGGCTCACCGCTGGTGACAACAGTCGCCAACATCGCCGCTCGATCCGACCTGCGCGACCCAATTGCGGCGATTTCCACTGTCGTGCAGTCACTTTCGGCAACCGTCTACACCACTGCGGTCGGTGTGGTCAACGAGGACCTGACCGGCACGAGCTTGGACCAACTGTCCTACCAACCAGAAAAAACGCTCGGTGAGCGCATCGCTCAAGCCTCCCAACCGAATTCCACACCACCCGGGCCGCACGAAGCGTTGGCCGCGCTGTTCAGAATCGGCAGCATCGGCCTGAACGCCGTGATCTCGGTGGCGCAGAGAGTGTTCACCCCTGCCACGGTCGCGGAGCTGGCCACGGTTGGTTTGGCCAATCCGTGGGCGGCGGTCGCGGCGCTGGGCGCGAAACTTGCGGGCGCGGTGGTGGAGTTGGTGCCGCCGCAGACAGCCAGCCGCTGGGTCAACGACGCGTTCACCGCGATCACCTCCACGATCACCGACCCCGGTGAGCTCTACACGCTGTCCGCCTCAGCCCAGTACAGCGACACCACCGGCCGCCACGGCTCCTACCGCAGTGTCCCGGCCACACCGCAGGGCCGCTCGACCTTCGCGGTGACAGCGGACTGGTTCACCGCCGCAGCGCGCGACCTCGCTGCCACAACCGGGGGTTCGGGTGCCGCCACGCCGAAGCCGCTTCCCCGCCTCACCACGTCCACACCATCCCACTCGACTAGCAGCGCGCCCGCGGCGACGTCCACCCCGCACGGCGGGCCGCCCTGAACCCCTTCGGGCGGAAGACCGATCAGCTGTCTCGGGCCCGTGAGCGCTGATTACCCCGGCACTTCCGCCCGAAGGGCCCCACCGATCCACCCGAACACCGAACGCCGAGGAGGTGACCACCAGCCATGGCCGACATCCACACCCCACACCCGCAACCCGACATCTCTCCCCAGCACGGCTCGGGATGGATCGAACGCACCGAACCGGCTGTCCTCCAGGCAGTTCCCACCGACGACAGCACAGAGCACCCCGCCGGTGGCGCAAGCGAGTGGCGGTGGGTGGCACACCCACCCACCGCTGCGCCTGCTGCCCGCACCGGTGTCCGCAGCACCTGGTTGCCGCGGCTGCCGCGGCGTGTATGGCTGATCCTGCTCACCGCGCTCGGTGTCGCCGCGGTGCTCGTGGTCGCCGGGATCGTTTCGATCGCCGACCGCGATTACACGCCAGCGGTGATCCCGACGCTGACCGCGAGCCCCCCGACCACCACTACATCGGCTGCGGCCGGGGCGTGTGCGGGTCTGTCCGGTCAGATCGTCACCGACGGTCCAGGGGACATCCACAGTCCGGCGGGGGTGATCGCGGCGTTCGAGCACGCCTACTACGTGCAGCGTAACGCCGAGGCCGCGCTGCGGCTGATCGCACCGGAAGTCGGGATCATTCCCGAGGCATTGGCCGCCGGTATCGCCTCCATCCCGCCGGGCACCGTCCACTGCGTGGCGATCACCCCGATCGCCGACGGTGCGGCCGATGTGCATCTGGTGGAGCTGCATCCGGACGGGCAGCGCATCGATTACCTGCAACTGATCAACCTCGGCCACAACCCAGACGGCGCCACGGTGATTTCCAACATCCAGAAGCGGGGCTGAACCGTGGCCGCACCGCTGCATCTGCACACCGCCGGCGACCACGCTCCGCAACTCGGCGCGGACCGTCGCTTCGATCCCGACACGATCACCGCACCCGCGGCCGAGCGCAGAGCGCCGGTCCGTGAGGAGCCGCTGCCCACCACCGGAGCGCATCCGCCGTTGTTCGCGGTGCTCGGCGCCCACGGTGGGGCCGGGACCTCGACTCTGGCGCGATGGTGGGCTCCCGCTGCCGACACCGGCCTGGCCTGGCCCGCCTCACCCGCGACCACCCAGCGAGTCCTGGTTGCGGCGCGACTGTGCATGCCGGGGCTGACCGCGGCCGCCGAGCGGCTTCGGGAATGGCATGCCGGGCTGGCCCCCGACGGAGTCACCGTCCTCGGCTTGGTGCTGTCGGCGGCGCGGCCCGGGAAGGTTCCCGCCGCGGTGCGCCGCTACCGCGGTGTCGTCGCCGAGCTGGCGGAGACGGTCTACGAGATCGGCTGGCACGACGAGTTGGTCGTGCGGGAACTGGGCGAGCTGGCGCAGTACATCCCCTTCGACCCACCGCCTCGCAGGCGTCGGCACGCTCTGCTGAGCGAAGCAGTCCCCGCCGACGTGCACACCGCAGGCACGCAAATCATCACCCACCTGGTCGCCAACCGCACAACTGCTGCGGCACAACCTGATTTGGAGCAACCGTCATGACCACCGCCTCCGCGGTCGGCGAGACGCTGACCGTCCTCGCGCAGGAAATCAGGATCACCCCCACCGAACCGCCGGGGGCTCCACAGCTGCTCAACCTGGTCAACTACCTGTCTTGGCTGGTCATGCTCGCCGGGATCGCCTCGCTGATCTACGCGGGCGGGAAATTCGGGTGGGAACGCTTCCACGGCGGAGCGGTCGAATCTCCCAAGATCATCCTCGGAGCACTGGTCGGCGGCATCATCGCCACCGGCGCTGGCGGGATCATGAACGCCGTCGTCACCGGAGGCGCATAACCCATGCCCGCCAACCGGAACCATCCCCACCTATATACAGCCGCGCGGTACGGAACACCCAGCCCCGGCCAGAGCTCTGCCCCCGTAGCGATCGGCTCACCCGGACCGGCCACACGCGTAGAGGCCGAGCAGGTGAACGTGGCTGTCTCGGACGGGATCTCGTTGTCGGCGACACGTCTGGGGCCGGTCTGGTCCCCGGCGAGCGTGGTCTACATTCCCGGACTGCTCACCGACTCCACCTACTGGACGTCGCTGACCGGCCACCTGCACGCTCGCCTCGGCGGCGGCATCACCCAGATCGTCTACTCGCGCCCGCAACGCCACCTCTACGACAAGACTGAAGCCCGTTCGGTCTTGCCGGTGCTGGTCGAGGACCTTGACACGATCCTGACCCTCGCCCATGGTGCGGTGATCCTAGTCGCGCACTCGGCCGGATCGCTCCTGGTGAACGCCTGGACTCAGCACTATCCGCGCCAGGCTGCCGCATTGGCGGGACTGGTCCTGCTCAACCCGTGGCCGGACCTCCGCGACGTCACCACACTGGTGGACAGCCTGGCTTCGCGCGGGTCTCCACGACGCGAACATCTCCTGCTCGCCGAGCTGACCCGCCACCTCTACGACCCACCCAGCCACCATGGTCCTCTCCGCCGCAGCCGCGTCGAGACGAGCACGGCAGGAATTGATGCCCTCGGTGCGGCGCTGTTGACTTCCGATCTCACCCCGTTCACCGCCGAGGTGGTCAGCATCGTGCGCCGTATCCCGACGTGGGTCTTGGCCGGGCGATCCGATCCGATCATCGCACCGCGGCGCGCAGAGGCGTTGGCCGAACGTCTGTGGGCCGACTACGACACCATTCCCGGTGCCGGGCACTCCCTTCCGCACGCCGACCCCGCCCGAGCCGCCGAGCCGATCATCGCCGCACTCGAAGTCGCCTACCGCGACCACCAGCACGGGAGGGCGTCGTGGTGATCGCCGAACCACTTCCCGCGCAGGTCCTTTCGCCGTTGACGCAGCTGCTGGGCTGGCTGGCGTGGCTGGTGCTGCTGCTGTGCATCGGCCGCGCGGTCTGGGTCGCGGGGCTGCTCGCGATCCGCAGCTACCGCGAAGAAGGCGTCGAAGGACTCCTCGGCGCGCTGCTCGGCGCGGCCTTACTCGGTGCCGCCAGTTCGATCGCCCTCGCTGTGCTTCCCAACTGACTTGCCTACCAGGAGAATTGTGAACACCACCCGCCCCCACCGTCTCGGCGTCATCGCCGTGCTGGCCTTCACCGGGCCCATCGCCGCCGCCGGGCTCCTCGCCTGCACCAGCGAGGACACCATCTCGTCGACCCCGACACCTTCGTCGGTCGCGATCGCGACACCTCCGACGGGGATGGCGTGGCGGCCCTTCCAAGGCATCGAGTTGCCGGTCGCCGATCAAGGCCCGCGCCGCACCGAAGGGCCGGTGGCGGGTGGGTTTGACCGGTCCCCGGCCGGTGCGGCGCTGGCGGCGATCCACGCGACGGTGCGGATGTCGATCGCCACCGACAGCCAATGGGCCGCGGTCGGTCAGCAGATGCTCGCTTCCGGGCCAGGCCGCGATGCCTGGGCCACCGCACGAGCCCAGATCTCGATCACCACCCCCATCGCCGAGGGCGCACCGAAGATCCTGGGCTACCAGATAACCCGCTACGCCCTCGACTCCACCGATGTCGAAATCTACAGCCTGCATCCGGACAACTCGCTGACCCGCAACAGCACCCAAGTGCTGTGGCAGCGCGAGGACTGGCGGCTGCGACTGCCCGATGACGCCACCACCAGCCCAGTCACCACTGTCCCGGGAGCACCGGCCGACATGGTCACGTTCACGCCTCGATGAGGAGCCGCCGACATGAAATCCCAACGCCTACTGATCATCCTGCTCGTCAGCATCAGCGTCGTCGTGATCGCCGCGTTCGTGGTCACCATCACCCGCGACGACCAGCCTCGCGACCTCCCAGCCGATCCCGGACACGGCCCCACCGAACGCACCTACCCCGAACCGCCGCCGACGACCGCGCTGCTGCCGCCGAGCACCGACCTGTTCGGCAACCGCCTCGAAACCCCCGCAACTGAGACCGGTGTTGTTCTGCCCCAAGACTTCACTGCCCGGCCCGACCCGGCACGCCCCAACTACCTGAGCGCGCCGCCGGCGCGGATCCAGTGGCAGCGCGGGTGGGGCGGTGCGGCATTGCCATTCTCGAGTAGCGACGGCCCCACCGCGGTCTACGACGGCGTCGCGATCGCGTTCGCGCGCACACCACAAGGCGCAGCGCTGGCCGCCTTCGACGCGATGGCACGAGCCCTATCCGCGCCGGAAGGCGTCTGGCAGCAGGTGGTGCGTGAACGCTACTACGGCGGCGGCCAACCCCTGCTGGACCGATTCGCCCGCTCCCGGCGCACCATCGGCGCGGCCCGCTACGTCGTGGTCCCCGACGGCGTGCGAATCCAACCCGGCTACGCCGACGACCTCGCCGTCGTGCAGTTCGCCACCCGCGACGACATCGGCTACACGGTCGCGACCTGGCCGATGACCTGGATCGACGGCGACTGGCGCGTCCGTGTCCCCGACAACATCGAAACCCTCTGGGGACCAGGGACCTCGGCAGCAACCTTGACGGGATTCGGGTCATGGAAGGCACAGCCATGACCCACCGCACCCTCGCCTACACCACCCACGGCGCCGAAAGCTGGCGAACACAGCTACCCGGACCCAACCTCTGCGACTTGCCCCTCGGACCACGACAAGCCTGCCAAGAACTCCAGCAAACCGCCACCGAGGCCGCGAGCTCGGTACTCGACGACCTGGCGGACACGATGCTCGACGGCTTCGCTAGCGGACTCCGGCTGGCGATGACGTGGTGGACCACGATCCCGGCTCCGGAATTGGCAGGCGCGCAGGGCGAGCCTGGCGCGGCGCTGTCTGCGATTCGCGACTACACCAGCGGTCTGCAGGTGGTGTTACTCACGGCAGGGATCATGTTCGCCGCGGCGCGCCTGGCGTTGGCCAAGCGCGGCGGCGTGGCCGGTGAGGCGCAGGAGAGCTTCTTGATGCTGGCGCGAGCGGTGTTCGCGTCGATGACCTTCGCGGCGGTGATCGCCGCCGGGACACGGGCGGGCGATGCGTTCGCGCAATGGGTGATCTTCGACTCCAGCAGCGGAGATTGGGCAGGCGCGGTCAACCGGCTGACCGATTTCGACGGCGAAACCCGTTCTGGGCTGGGGACGGGAATTTTGCTTCTGGTAGCGGTCCTGGGCGCCATCAGCATGCTGATCCAGCTGGTGATGCTGGTGATCCGGCAAGCGCTGCTGATCGTGGTCGTCGCGGTGATCCCGATGGCCGCTGCCGCATCCGGAACCGGTCCTGGGTCGCAGGCCTACAAGCGGCTGTTGGCGTGGTCGCTGGCGTTCGTGCTGTGGAAACCGGTCGGTGCGCTGGTGTACGCGATCGCGTTCGCGGTGATCGGCAACGAGGATCAACGCGACCCGCAGCTGGTGCTGCTGGGGTTGATTCTGCTGGTGATGAGCGTGGTCGTCCTGCCCGCTCTGATCCGACTGGTTGCCCCCGCGGTCGCGACACTCGGCGGTGGTGGCGGCGCGACGGCAGTGCTGGCCGGTGGCGCGGCCGGTGTGGCGATGGCTTCGATCGGTGGACGTTCGGAGGGACGCAAGGTCAGCGAAGGCGAGAACGCGCCCAACGGATCACCACCGAACAGCCCGTCCGGATCGTCTGGTGGTGGCGGGGGACGCTCGATGTCTGCCGGGGGTGGTGGTGGTTCGGCGGGTGTCAGCGCCGGCGGCGGCTCCAGCGGCCCTGGGCCCGGCCCCACCGGCGGTGGAGGAGGCGGAGTGCGCCCAAACGACGGTGCGGCGAAGTCGGCAGGTGCAACTGCTCGTGGTGGCGGTGGCGCGGTAGCTGGCGCCGCTGGTGCGGGCCCGGCTGGTGCGGCGGTGATGGGGGCGCAGATCGGTGCGGGTCTCGCGCAGCAGGGTGTGTCCGCCATCGATAGCCAGGTGCGTGATGCCAGCGAGGCCGGGTGGGATCCGGACGCCCTCGGCCCGGGGGAGGTGCGGCGATGACCGCACGCATGTACGGCCGGTGGGAACGGCCCCGATCGGCCGGGTTCTTCGGCCTCACCTGGGGTGTGTCGATGCTCGGGCTGGCGTTGATCGTCATGGTGATGGTGGCGTTCATGCTCACCCGATCCCTGACTGTGGCGGGTGGGATGATCGCGGTCGCGGCGGTGGTGTTCACGCCATTGGCGATCACCCGCAACGGCCGCAGTGGCTGGGAAATCGTGTTGCTGCGCATGCAATTCGCCGCCGCCCAAACCCGGGGCGAGCACGTCTACCGCAGCGGTCGGTTCTCCAGAATCCCCGGTGTCGCGAAACTTCCTGGGCTGCTGGCTGATTCGCGGCTCAGTGAGTACGAGACCGCGGGTGGGAAGCGGTTCGCGATGATCCACATCCGCCGCAGCGACCACTACACGGTCGTGCTGCGGGTGATCCCGCGCGGTAAGGAGCTCGTCGACCAGGCCCAGATCGATGCCTGGATCGAAGGGTACGGCCAGTTCCTGGCCACGCAGAGCCGTGGCGGGGAAGTGGTGGCGGTGACCGCGGTGCTGGAGAACACCGTCGAGACCCGGCTCAAGCAAGCGCGTGAGGTCGCGCGCCTGGTCCGTCCGGATGCCCCGGCGTATGCGCAGGCGGTGATGCGGGAAGCCGCCGCCGACCTCGGCGGGGTCGGAGTGCGGATCGAAGCACGTATCGCGATCACCTACCGCGCGATTGGCAAGGGCCGCATTCGTCGCGATGAAGCCGAGCAGGCCCGCGAGATCGGGCAACGCCTGCAGGGAGTCCTGTCCCAGCTCGCCCGCGCCGGGCTTCCGGCGACCCCGTTGCAGGCGTGGGAAGTGCTGGGGTTGGTGCGCACTCGCTACGACCTGGCCGCGCAACGCGATGTGGAAGCCGCGGGCGCGGACATTACCGGCAGCCAGTCGTGGGACTCGGTCGGGCCCGTCGCCCATCAGGATCGGTGGGACCACTACCTGCACGACGGCGCGCGCTCGATCACCTGGGAGATGGACGCCGCTCCGCGTGGGGCGGTGATGGAAACCGTGCTCGAAGAGCTGCTGCGCCCGCGCGCGGACATCCCGCGCAAGCGGGTCGCGATCATCTACCGGCTGCACTCGGCGGCCGAGGCCACCAGCCTCGTGGACTCCGATTTCCGCGATGCTGTCGCCGCGGAGCAGACCGAACGCGGTATCTCGACGGCCTCGGCGCGTATCCGGGTCGCCAACACCCAAGCCGCGCGTGAGGAGCAAGCCCGCGGCGCCGGATTGACGCGGTTCGGGGTGCTGGTGACGGTGACCGATCACCTCGATGGGGATCTGCCCGGGATCGAAGCCTCGGTCAAGGGCATGGCCGCGGCCTCGCGGTTGGCGGTGCGTCGCTGCTACGGCAGTCAAGCCGCCGCCTTCGCCGCCTCGCTCGGGATCGGGTTGATCCTGCCCGAGCACACCTCGATCTCCAAGCGGGTGTCGGCATGAGTCCCAAGCCGTCCCGATCCGCACGACCGGCGCGTACCGAGACCGTCGCGGGCGTGCGTGTGCTCAGTTCCCAGGCGCGTGCCGCGGTCGAGGCCGCGACCGCCCGGCCCGGTCTGCGTGGTTGGCGGGCGCGGCTGGCGATGTCGAGCGATGATCATCGGCGCGTCACCGCCGCGCGCCGCGCGGAAGATATCGGCGGCGATGGCTTCGACCGATCGCTGGCTACCCTGACCGACCGCGGATATCGCGGGCTCGGTGGTGGCCGCGCCGCCGTCGTCGCGGCCACCCCGGAGTGGCGGGCCACCACCGTCCAAGTCGCCGGATTGTGGCCGTTCAGTGTAGGCGCCAGCGCCCCCACAGTCGGCACACCGGTCGGTGCGCACTACATCACCGGCGCCCCGGTGCATTTCGACCCGATGTCCTGGTTTCTCAAAGGCTTCATCACCGCGCCGATCGCATTCGTGTTGGCGCTCAACGGATTCGGCAAATCCAGCCTGATCCGGCGGATGGTGACCGGTGCGGTCGCGGCCGGGGAGACGGTGCTGTGCATGGGCGACACCAAACCCGACTACCGCGACCTCGTCGAACGCCTCGGTGGTCAGGTCGTCGATGTCGGGTATGGGCACGGCACCCTCAACCCGCTCGACGTCGGAGCCCTCGGCGCGGTCGTGCAGCGGCTCACGGACCCCGATCAACGCCGCCAGGTCACCGCGCGGGTCGAAGCCGGGCAGGTCAACATCGTCGCCGGACTCATCGAGCTAGTGCGCGGGTCGCGGGTCGCCGACTACGAAGAAGTCCTGATCGCCGCAGGGCTTCGCGAACTCTACAGCCCCGCAAGCGGTTTCAGCTACGACAATCCGCCGCTGCTGTCGGACCTGCTTGAGGTCATCTCCGGCGGTGGTGAGCAGCTGCGCCAGTTCGCCGAGGAAGACGACGATGCCACCTACCGGGCCAGCACGAAGACCCTGCGGCGTTCTCTGCGTGCCTTGGTGGAAGGGCCATTCGGAGCGATCTTTAACGGCCCCACCACCACCCGACTGAATTTGTCCAGCCCGGCGGTGTGCGTCGATGTCTCCCGCATTCCCGAGGGCGACACCAAACTGCTGGCCGCGGTGCTGATGGTCTGCTGGAGCGAAGGATTCGGCGCGGTCGCCGCCGCCCACGCACTCGCCGACGCCGGGCTCGCCCCGCCGCGCACGTTCGAAGTCGTCATGGACGAAATCTGGCGCGTGCTCGGGGTGGGGCATTTCATGGTCGATCGCGTCGACGCGTTGACCAGACTCAACCGCACGCTCGGCACCGGGTTGATCATGTGTAGCCACACGATCAAAGACCTCGCAGCCTTCGATTCCCCGGCGGCGCAAGCCAAAGCGGTGGGCTTCTTCGAACGGGCGCGCGCGAAGTTGATCGGGCCGGTTGGGCCGGAGGAGATCAACCGCATCCGCAGCGCGGTGGGCATCACCGACACAGAAAAACTGCTCGTCACCTCCTGGGCCGCGCCGCGGCCGCCCAGCGACGACGACCTCGACCCCTCACGGCGTGAAACACCGCCCGGCACAGGATGTTTCCTGCTCAAGACCGGGGAGGCGAACGAGCCCGGGATCGCGTTCCGGATGGTGTTCACTCCGAGCGAGCGCGAGGCGGATGTGCACAACACCAACCGTCGCTTCGACAACCTCCCCACCGCCGGTGAGGCGAGCAGGTGATGAGTGCCCATGGACACTTCCTCGCGCGCGGTGATCGCCACCGCCCTCGGCCTACCCGCGGTACTGCTGCTGTTGTTACTCATTGCCGTCGGCGCCGACCCTTCCTTGACCTGCGCGACACCCCCGGTCTCCGAGGGCGCAGCCGGGGTGAGTGGTCCGACCGGGCAGACGGTGGAAGGACTGTCAGAGCGGCAGTTGCAGCTGGCCCGCAACGGGGTGGCGATCGGCCGCCAGCGTGGGATGCCCGAGCCGGTGATCATCGCCGAGCTGGCCGCCCAGGCCACCGAATCCAGCTTCCGCAATCTCGCCAACCCGGCGGTGCCGGAGTCGTTGAACTACGCCAACGACGGTTTGGGCTTCGACCACGACTCGGTCGGCCCGCACCAGATGCGCGCCAGCGTCTGGGGATCGGTCGGCATCGCGATGCTGATGGATCCGGTCTATCAGATCAACTGGTTCTACGACCGCGCCGAAGCCCTCGGAACTCGGGCAGGTGCGATGTCCCCGGCCGAGCTCGCCCAGGAGATCGAACGGTCGGCACCGAACGCCTACAGCGGACAGTTGGAGCTGGCGCGCCGGTTGTATGCGTTGTTCGCCGACATCGACCCGGCCTCGATGCCCCGAACCCCAGCCGGGGCACCGGCGGCGGGATGCGGGCCGAACGGCTCCGGCACACCCCTGCCCGGCGAGGCGAGCGAGTTTGGGCGCGCGGTGATCGAGCACGCGTCCCGCTGGATGGGCACCCCGTATGTGTGGGGCGGCGGCGATGTGAACGGCCCGACCGGCGGCGGATTCGACTGCTCCGGGCTGACCTTGTATGCGGTCTACCACGCCTCGGGTGGGCGTATTCGGTTGCCGCACTACACCCAAGCCCAGCAAGACCACCCCACCGCGCAAGTGATTCCGTTCGCCGAGCGGGCGCCGGGGGACCTGATCTTCTTCACCGCCCGAGGCGACGCCGATTCCCATCACGTCGGCATCTACTACGGCCGCGACGACCAGGGTCGCGACCTGCTGCTGCACGCCCCGCAGTCCGGGCAAACGGTCACCCTCACCCCGCTGTCGGCGTGGGACGGCGAGCACATCGACGTGCGCCGCTACTCGAATCCCGACACCAGCCTCCCAGGAGGTCGCACATGAACACCCACCGCGTATCGAGATCAGTCGCCGGTAGCCGAATCACGCCGGAGAAGGTCGTGCGCGTGCGCGTCGCCGACCTGCGAAAGCTTACCAGGAAGCGGCAATTCGACCAGATCGCGATCCAACACGGCTTCACCGACTCCGCCAGCTTCGAGCGGTTCGTGACCGCGTTACACGATGTCGCGGGGATCGACTACGAAGGATTGCGCCAGGTCGAGGCCGCGCGGCGCAGCGTGCACCGCCGACTGGTGGCCATGGCGCGGCGCGGGCCGCAGCTGATGTTGTGGTCGGCGGCCACCATGGATGCCTTCACCATCTGCCGGGCCGACGGCCGAGTCATCTGGCATGACCGCTTTGCGCCCGACTACCCGGTTGCTACCGGCGTTGCCGCTGCGGAAGCCTCGGCACGGCAAGCGATTTGGCTCGCGGGGCAAGCCCGCTGCCAATGGGGTGCCGAAGCCGCCACCCTGCACCTGGTCCTAGCCCGCAGCCGCGGGGTGGAACTGATCAAGCTGCACGAGGCCGCGGTCGCCGCCGCGCTGGTGCTGGAGGTGACCACCGATCCGGTGCACCACCCCGCCGCCGAACAATGCACCCGCCCCACCTTCATCGACTGGTGCGGTACCGATCTGGGCGGGCTGCTCGAGTCCCAGGAACCGGCATGAGCAGAACAATTCTCGTCATCACGGCGGCCGTGGTGCTCTCCAGCTTGGCGGGGTGCTCGTCCACCACTCCCGACACCACGGCGCCCACCCCGTACCAATGCCGCGCCGATCGGTTCGCCCCGCCTTTCCACGAGCTGGATCCGTGCCAGGCCGAGGCGGTCCTGACCGCTGCGGTGAGCACGATCTTCGGCTACCGCTCGCGTGAGCACGCCGACCAGCGCGGTGCGTTCCGCGCCGCGTATCCGCTGATGGACCCGCGGTTCGCCGACCAGGCCGAACCTTCGGCGCTGGTGTGGGCGCCGATCACCGCCGAGCAATTCCAGGCATGGCAGCGTGATGACACCGAGCTCACTACCAGCGTGCGGGTCTCAGAGGACGATCACGGGCCCGACACCGCCACCACCGCCGATCGGGTCCTGGCCGTGTCGGTCGAACCGGCCGGCCAGGCGCGGATCGTGTTCGCCGTCTACGCCCACGCGTGGCGGGTCAGCGCGAGCTCGGCGTGGCTGCTGACAGGACTGCAGGTGCGGGCGTGAGTTCCCTGAGTCAACCCCTATGCGGCGCGTTGTTGTGGGAGTGGTTCTCGCAGGGTTGGGTCGTAGCTGGTTTTGGTGCGCCAGCAGGCCCAGATGATGCGCAGCCAGGCGCGGCCGAGGGTGCAGATGGCGTGGGGGTGTCGTTGACCGCGGTTGCGGGCGGCGGTGTATCGCTGATCGGCCCAGGGGCTGGCCCTGCGGCTGTTGTCGATCCAGGTGATCAGGGCTTGTCGGGCGCGGTGGTTGGTGGCGTGTCGGAAAGCGACGGTATGGACTTTGCCGGAGGCTCGGGTGACTGGCGCGAGCCCTGTTTCGGCGGCGAGTTGGTCGAAGCTGGTGACGCGTTCGAGGATCGGGCCGACCTCGCCGATGATCTGGGCGAGGTTGAGCACTCCGACGCGCGGCAGACTGGCCAGCAGCGCCGCGTATGGGTGGGCGGTGACGGCGTCACGGATGAGGATGTCGAGTTCGTCGAGGCGCTGTTGGAGCGAGGCCATGACTTCGGTTTGGGTGCTGGTGAGCTGAGCGATCACGGTTTGGCTGAGCCGGCTGGCGGGGGTGGGTGCCGAGCGCAGCCGGGCGAGGAGTTCGGTGCCGCTGCGGCGGCCGCTGTAGCTGTGGCGACGGCAGAACCTGTCGAGCTGGGCAGCGGTGAGCCGGGACGCGGATTCGGGGTTGGGGTAGCGGCGCAGGAACGCTGTGGCGATGTCGGAGTTGAGTTTGGCGAAGATCGTGTTCGCGCCCGGCCAGTGCATGTCGAGCAGGGCGGTGAGCTGATTGACCGCGGTAATGCGTTGTTCGAGAACATCGGCGCGCAACCGGGTCAATGCCTGCAACTCGAGGGTTTGCGGCAGCGTCGGCGCCAGGGCGGGCAGTCGATGGGCGTCGGTGCGCAGATAGTCGGCGAGTTTGAACGCGTCGCCGGGGTCGTTCTTGGCGCGCGCCGCGCCCCAACGCGGTCGGGCAGCATGAAAAGCGTTGGGGTGCACCGGAATCACCGAGTGACCGGCGGCGAGCAGCCGGTCGACCACGAGCCCGCGAGTGGTTTCGATGATCACCGCGAGATCCGTCGCCGCACCGTGAGTGCCCAGCCGCCGCAACGCCTCGGCGATGCCGTCTTCGGTGTGGGCCACCGCGAATCGGTCGATGCATCCGCCTTCGGAGTCGAGTACGGACACTTCGTGGGCACTGCAGCCCCAGTCCCAGCCGACGAACGCCAAGGTTGCACTCCTTCGAGGTCGATGAACCACCTCGTCGGAATCGAGGGCCGCCGCCGGAAGCTCATTGATCGGCCCTCTGCGGGGCATGTCCCTGACGCCGGTCTATGGCCCTCGGCCCGGTGGGGCTGGCAATACTCACGCTGGCCATCGGATGGCACGCGACGCTGGCCATGCACCCACCGGAACCGAGAGGTAACAACCCTAACTGTTCGGGCTGCAGAAGGGATGGTGCCCCAATGAGCGGGGATCCGGTCGAAGAAAGCAGCCAGGTTGTTCGCCAGGGTTTTGTTCAAGCGTTGCAGACCGCGCACACCACCGCTGCGCTGATGCGCGGGCGCGGTGGGGAATCCCGGTCGAAGGCCGAACATGTTCAACGCATGCACGATGCCGAGGCCAAGGAACAACGCTCCGCTCTCGAGCACTGGATCCGCGTGCGAGATTCCATCGAGTCGGCCGACCAGGAACGGGCATTGAATTCCGCCAGGGTTGAGGAAGTCCGTGCCCGGACCTGGCGTGGCGGACAGTTGTACGAGCTGGACAAGAAGCACAAGGAACGCCAGATCGAGCGGGCCGATGAAGACCTGGCCCGTCGCAATGCGGCGGGGAGGTTGGAACGCAAGCAGAAAAAGAAGCTCCACAAGCATCAGGTCGACGGCTACGTCAACCGGGAAGCCCGCGCGGTCGAGGTGCATGAGCTGGAGGTCGAGTACAAGCAGCTGCTCATCGACATCCGTCGCCGCGCGGCTGGTTTCGCCGACTCGCTGACCGAGCAGGGTGATGCCGGGGCCGCGATGGGTTCGGCGGCGGCGTTCGCCAACGCTCAGACGGCCGAGGGTCTGTCGGATCAGCATCAGCAGGACGCGGCCGCCTACCGGGCGCGGCTTGCCGAGGACGCCGGTCTCGATGTCGACGACTTCGAGGCTCTGGCCGACCTCGCGGCCGAGTGGGAGCAGGCCGGGCCATGGCGGGGGGCGCTCGATGATGTTGCCGGGCTGACCGAACAGCTGAGCTTCGCCACGCAGCTCGAGCACGACACCGGCGACGTCGTAGTCGACGCCGAGGTTCTCGACACCGGGGCCCTCGACGGCTCGCGCATCGAGGCAGCCGTCGAGGCCGCGGGGTTGACCGGTGTGGACTACGACGCGGTCATCGACGTGGACATCGAATTCGATCCGGTCGAGATCCCGCTGGGGCCCGTGCCGGACGCGGGGGTCGAGCGATGAACACACCGACGGTTGCGCTGCGGCTGGGCGGGTGCCGGTGATGGACGCTCCGACTCCGTTACAGGCGCATCTGCTCAAAGCGATCCAGAACCTCGCCAACGACAACCAGCAGCTGCGGGTGCGGGCTCGCACCGCCAGCCAGTCGGATACGTCGCCCGAGATGCTGCGCACCCTCGACATCGGTGAGCGCTCCGGTGAACAACTCGAAACCACCGCGGTCGCGATCGGGGCACCCAAGGCGTGGATCGACTACGCCCGCGCCGCCGGGCAACGCGGGGTGCTGTGGCAGCCGGGACAGGTGATGCTCGGCTCCGGGCACGTGCCGCGCCACACGCTGATCGCCGCGCTTTCCCGGGAAACGCACGGGTTGCAGGACATGGCCGGTGTCCATGCCGCCTACATCAGCCGGGGCGACCTGGGCGGTGGTCCGGTTGCGGAATTTCGGCGGGTCATGGGTATGACTTGGCAGCGCCTCGGCGCGGTCTCCCACGCCTTGACGCTGAGCCAGGAGGAACGCCATCAGGTCTGGCAGCGCGGGCGCCAGCAATGGTCCACGGTCGTCGCCGCGCAGGTACGCGACTATCCCGACCAGGAACTGGTGAGGCGCTGGAATCAGGTGGCGGGCATGGAGTTTCCCGTGGTGGCCGCGCCGGTCCTGGTCCTGCAATGGGCTGGAATCACCAACGAAGATTCCGCCGCCCAGATGCCGATCTCCCCGGACCGCATGGTTGAGCTCGCTGCCACCGCGCTCAGCGAACACACCCCGGACGCCCGGCGGCTGACCGTCACCGACCCGGGCCGCGACCACGAGACCGCAACGGCGATCAACGCCGCGATCGACGCCGCCGGACTCACAGCTCTGCCAGGGAAATCCGACCTCGCCGAGGAGGCGGTGGAACCCGCACATCCACCACGTGAGCTCGACGCCGGGCGAGGGCTATAGCCGGTCCTCGTAGCTCGAAAACTACTGCACACCAACGCTTTACATGGAAAGGCAAACGACGTGAATCAACCACTACCGGAGCTGGAACGATTACCGGGCTGGAAGGTGCGGTTGCTCGAACGCATCCAGAACCTCTCCGCCGTTCACGCTCAGGTGCTGATGCAGGGGCATCCGGAATATCACCCGCATTACGGCGAGGGGGATATCCCGATCCAAAGCTGGCGGGCGCATCTGCGGGCGTTGGAGGCCGACCGCGGCGAGATCGAGATCCACGCTACCGCCGTCGGGGTGCCTGCCACGGCGATCGCCGAGGCGCAGGCGGCGGGGCAGCGGGGCCTGCAATGGGACGAGGTTTCCCATGCCGTGCCCACGCTGCGGCACGGCGAGGACCCGGTTCGCCACATGGTCGATGGAATCGCCTCGGATGTGTGGCAGCTCGAGCACATGGCCGTGATCAGCGTGGAGCACCGGCTGCGCGGGTTCGACGGCCGGGTGGCACGTGATGCCGGGGCCGACGCGCAGTTCGACGCGAACATGGTCGCGTTGTGGGCGCGCGCCAACACCACCGCCCACGTGATCGGTTTGACCGCCGAGGAGGGCAGCCAGTTGTGGGAGCGTGACCGGGCGGGGTGGCAGCACCTGGCAGGGGTGGTGCGGGGCTACGACGACGCCGAACTGCACGAGCGGTGGCGCACCTACGCCTGGCCCGGAATCGAACAGCAAGCCCGCCGGGGCAGTGATCACCTCGTCTTCGCTCACCAAACCCACGCCGAGCTCGACCTCGCACCACCGACCCCGCATGTGCTGATCCATCGCGCGACCGAAGCGATCTCCACGATCGATCCCACGATGTCGACTACTACCGCGGAGATCGGGTCAGCGGTCGGGGCTGCACTCCCCGATGACTCGGGCCGGGATTGGGTCAGCGAAGCCGGTGCTGAAACAGACCACCGGACAACCGATTCCGGTCCAGAGCCCGGCTACGAGCTCTGAAGGACGCGGCGATGACCACCCCCGATTCCTCACCCCCGGACACTGTGGTCGGCTGGCAAGCCCAGCTTTTGTTGCGGATCCGGATGCTGGCCGCCGAACACACCCGTGTCCGCAACGCGGGCTACGAGACCACCGAGGACCCCGCGCTCAACGAAGAGCACCGCGCCGCCTACCTAGCACACCTGGACACCCTCGAAGCCGAGCGCGAGCAGGCCGAACAGACCGCGCTGAGCGCGGGGCTCGATCCCACCTGGGTCGAAGACATCCGCGAACTCGGCACCCGCGATGCCCACCCACCCATCCGGTCCGCCACTCGCCACGCACCCGCGCGCGACAATGCCGCCCAGGAGATGTATGTCGACATGCTCGGACTGGATTTGTGGCATCTGGAACGCATGGCCAGCCTGTCCGCCGCGCGCTCGGACCGTATAGCCACCGGCCGGTGGAGCTTCGGCGCCAACCCGATCGCCGAACAACGCTTCGCCGACAACATGCAGCTGCGCCACCAACGCGTCACCGCACTGGCCCACGCCGCCGAGATCACCCCAGCCGAAGCCGAAACCCTCTGGGGCGCTGGTGCCGAAGGCGCGCGCCGCGGCCATGCCCTGTATGTCGAAACCCACGAAGAGCTCAGTGTGGTCGCCGAATGGAACGCCTACGCCATCGCCAGCCCGGATCTGGCGATCCCGCCCTACCTTCCCGCCGAGTCCGCTACCGCCACCCCCACCGCTGGCGCGCACACCTCGCCGCCGACGCCGCAGCAGATGATCGACGCCGCCAGCGCCTCGCTGCGCGCGCGCTTCGTCGACGCCGCATTGTCCGACAGCGGTGTGATCGACGACCTCACCGCCGACCGCACCGCCATCACCACCGCGATCGAGGCCGCGCTGCCCGATGGCGGCGGCGACGCCGCGCTGCCCGTCGGCGACACCGCCGGGGCCGGTGAGCTCGACTATCCCGCCGACTCATACGAGCCTCGCCTCGCGACCGATCTCGGCACCGAGATATGACCACGACACCCCGAAAGGATTCGCTGCGAACCGACCGACTGAAACCTGATTGTGCCTAACGCTTTTCGTTGACGTCTGGTTACGGGCCAACAGACCGTGACGTCGAACCATCACTGCCGGGACATTCCTGCGCCGCACCACCACTTGGCGGTCGCCTGGCGCTACGCCTTCCACTTTCCGGAGGTCGTCGATGTCCACCACCACCGCATCACCACACCTGTCCCACTCAGCGGTGCACGTTGAGCTGGAGCCGAGGGCTCGGGCATGAGCTGGCCCGATCCGCCCCGCGGACCCACCGATCCCGCCTACTGGCGCGAGGCCGCGACCAGCCTCGAAGCCGAGGTCCGCGCCGATTTCTCGCGCTACTACCAGCTGCGGCTGATCGCCCCGCACAGCGAGACTCCTGAACAGAGGCGCGAACTCACCGCCCGCGCTGACGAGCTGGCTGCCAAGCACGGCCGCCACGAATCGGTCGAGGCTCGCACGTTGTGGGGGCAGATGCAGGCCGCGATCTCAGGGTGGGAAATCCGCCCCGAAACCACCCGTCAGTTGTTCAACCGCCTCGATCAAGCGCAAGCGGTCGGTGATCTACCCGTCGATGAGATGGTGTGGCGCAACCTGCGCCAGGCCGCCGAACTCACCGGCCACCTCGAAACCACCGTCACCGGCTCAGACCAGGACGGTGCTCGCTGGCAGCCACCGCAGCGCTCCCTCACACGGGAGGCGGAGCGCCCCACCCTGTTCGACCGGGCTCTCGGTGGGCGCGGGCCCGAGCTGACCACCCTGACCGAGGTCGACGCGGTCATCGCCGAAACCGATCGGCTGCTGGCGATCGAAGAAGAACTCGGCGACCTCGACCGCGGCACCCACGAGCACACCGACTTGCTGCCCGAGCGCCTGCGTCCGGCACCAGGCGCTGACACATACACCGGCGAACCCGACCGCGAGCCCGCGCAGATCGCCGCGCTGCGCGAGGTGCAGGACTTCACTGCCGAGCACGCGCGGCTGGTCGAGAACTGGGAGGGCTCACCAGAACACGATCAAGCCCACATCGCGCGCCTGGAATCCCTGCTCGCCGCGGCGCGCACCGCGCGGATGAACGCCGCCGACGCCGGGGTGGCGCTGGCCGATATCGAAGCGGTCTACCTCGCCGGGCGCGAGGGCACCTACTGGCACCAACAACCCGGTGACCGGCAGCTCAGCGAACCGGACCCACTCCCAGAAGCAGCCGAGATCGAAGCCGCGATCGAGGCCGCGATGCCCGAGGGCGAGGCCGCCGACTGGAGCACCGAGCACGCCGAGGACGCCACCGCCGTGGTGGCGCACCGCGACCTCGGCGTCGACGTCGCCTCGTGAAAACCACTGCACCCCAACGCAACCCACAACCAAGGAGTTCTGACCATGATCTCGACCCGGGAAACGCGCCGCCGCACCAAACGCGGGATCGGTGAGGAAACCGCGCTACTGCTGCTGGCCCTGGCGGTGATCGTCGTGGCGCTGATGGCGTGGGCGGCCCTGTGCGTGGGTAGCTGGTGGGCCGGGCAACCCGTCATCGCCCACCCATCCCGCGCGCTGCTGGCGGTCATCTCCGGGCAACACCGGTGGCCCTGGCAGTCCAGCGTGCTGCTGGTCGCCTTCCTCGCCGCGGGCATCGCCGCGGCGGCGGCCGGGTGGCGAGCGCTGTCGGCAGGTAGCGAAATCGATGCTGCCGCGCGCACCATGCAACGCCCCGGCCAGATCCGGCTCGCACGAGCACGCGACAACGCCGCCGCCAACCGGCGGCTGCTGCGCGACGCCGACCCCGCCACCCAAGCGATGAAAGGCCCACCCCTCGGAAGAACCGTGATCGGCGGGGTTGAGCTGTATGTACCCGCCGAGCTCGGTGTCACGATCGCGGCGGGCACCCGCACCGGCAAGACCATGGCCTGGGCGATTCCCGCGGTACTGGCGGCGTGGGGGCCGTGCCTGGCGACGTCGAACAAGCCAGACCTATACCGCCACACCCTTTCTGGGCGCGAACAGCGCGGCTGGATCTGGCTGTGCGACCTGCAGGCGGTCACCGGGAAGGTCGAGTGCGGATTCTGGGTGAACCTGCTCGCCCAAGTCGATAACTTGCCCGCGGCGCGCAAGCTGGCCGGGTTCTTCGTCTCCGCGGCCTCCGGCTCAGCCTCCCAAGCCGCAAATGCCAAGGTGGACAGTTATTTCGATGGCGGCGCACAGGAGCTGCTGGCGCTGTACATGTATGCCGCCGCCTGCGCCGACGGGGACCTGCTGCACGTGGCCGAATGGCTCGGACGCGACCAGGACCAGACTCCCGCGCTGATCTTGCGCAGCTACGGCCACGACCGACCGGCCGAACGCATCCTCGAATCCCAGGCCCTCTACGCCCGCCAACGTGACGGCCTCTACGACATGGCGCGCCGCTACCTCAACGTGCTCACCGACGAGGGCTACGCCCAGATGGTCACCCCACCCCGTCGACAGAAATTGCAGGTGCAGGACAAACCCGACAAGAACGCGCTAGGCAAGACCCGCCTGGTCGTGGTCACAACCGCACAGGCTCAGACCCACTTCTTGCCGGAGTTCAAACCGAGTCAATTCGTCACCTCCACCGACACGCTGTATGCGCTGTCGATGGCCGGACCCGATGGTGCGACCCCGCTGACCTCGGCACTGGTCGGCCAAATCCTCGAAGCCGCACTCGATGCCGCGCGCGCCCGCCCCGATGGGCGGTTGACGGTGCCACTGCTGGGAGTGCTCGATGAGGCCGCCAACTGCGCGCGACTGGCTGAACTCCCGACCTACTACACCTACGCCGGGGGCTGCGGAATCATCCTCATGACCATCCTCCAGGTCTTGGAGCAAGGCGAAGACCTGTGGGGGGCAAATGGTTTGAAGACGATGCGCGCCCAATCGATCGAGGTCTACGGCGGCGGAATCGCCGCGACCGACTACCTCGAGCATTGGGCGGCGATGACCGGACCCCACGATGTGGCCGACCGCTCCCGCAGCCACGGCACCCAAGGCGTCCAACGCAGCCTGTCCTGGCGCTCCGAGCCCAACCTGGACGTCGCCCTGCTCGCCGCGTTGCCCAAGGACCGCGCCCTGGTACGGCTGCCGGGCCACGGTCCGGTGGTGGTGCGCAAGATCTGGTGGCAAGACACCGAATACGCGCCCCTGATCCTGAAATCGTTGGCGCGCTTCGACAAAGCCGCCCAACCGATCGCCCTGCCCAGCAACAGTAGCGATCCCGCGGCGGGGCAGCAGCCATGACCAGCCCAACCCCGCCCGCCGCAGCCGGAAAGAAGTCCCAGCCGCCGAAGCCGCCGCAGTTCACGCATTTCACCGACTTCGTCGAAGGCTGGCTGCTGCCGGTCATCAGCGTCCGCCTGGCCGAAGCCAACCGCGAGAACACCTACACCTGGTGTTCGCAGTGGTGGGCCCACCGCGCGGTCGCGGTGCGGATGGCCCACCTGCACGCCGCGTTCGAAGCCCAGGGCCGCGCCCGGACCGGCAACGCGTTCAGCTCGTACCTGCTGTCCCATGTCGATGCCCATTTCAAGGTCATCCTGGACGCGGCCAACGGACCGCTGCACCGCTGCACCCGCGCCAGCCACGTGCCGACACCGTCGCTGCCGTTCACCCCAGTACCGGCCAGCTGGGGCAACCTCGCGAAAGCCAAGAACAACACCGGCAGCAGGGACGGCGAGGAGAAGAAGCCGCCGCCACGGTTCGCGCATTTCAGCCAGTTCGTCCAGGAGTGGCTGCTGCCGGTCACGTCGGTGCGGATCGCGGCGAATAACCGTGAGGGCCAGTACACGTGGTGTCGGCAGTGGTGGAGCCACCACGGGGTCGCGGTGCGTTTGGCCGGGTTGCACGCGGTGTTCGAAGCCGCGCTGCGCGCCGAGGACAAAATGGCGATGAGCGCGCTGTTCACCCGCCACATCGACCCGCACATGCGCCTGATCCTCGATGCCGCCAACGGACCGCTGCACCGCTGCACGCCCGACCAGCACAACCCCACGCCAGGGCTGCCCACTGTGCCGATCCCCGCGAACTGGTTCGGCACGCCGGGAGCCAAAACTCCGATCGACCGGCTCGGGTTCGGCCCCGACTTCCGTGCACTCGGTAGCAACCCGGCAGCAGGCCGGTCATGAAGGAGCCGACACCAGCGCAGGTCAAGGTGCTCGAAAGCGTGCAGAACCAGTCGGTGCACCTGCGCGCCCTGCACGCCACCGCCACCGAACACCAACAGCGGACCGGTCAACGCCCACCGCCGGAGTGGTATGCCGAGTTCCACCACCACGCCGTCGCGCGCGAGGCCTTGACCGAGGCCGCGCTCGCCGCCGCTGTTCCGCGGGCGTGGATCGACCGCGTCCGTGAGCGGGGCGAGCGTGGCATCACCTGGCACCCGGATCTGTCTCTGCGTGCTCCGGAACCGATCGAGTGGGACCGGGTACTGGACGGTCTCGACCGTGACGTCCAGCGGCTACGCGAATGGACCGCACTCGATGCCGCCCACCACTCCCAGCCCGGCACTGCGGACGGCGCCGGGCTCGACGGCAATCTCCATGCGCTGCACACCCGGACCGTGGGGGTGGCGAACCTGTTCGGCCTCACCGCTGGACAGGGTCGCCAGTTGTGGGGCACTACTCGTGACTGGGTGCAGGCCTCGGTCGCGATGCTCGACGGCGTTCCAGCCGAGGGAATCGCTCAACGCTGGCAGCAAGCCCTGCGCACCGACACCAGCAGCTACGCCCGCCAAGCCACCGCGCTGGCCGACGCCGGAATACCGATCGACACCACCACAGCGCTCCCGCGGCTCGAGAATCTGCGGGCTCGCGTCGCTGCCTCGGTACAGCCACCGCAACCACTGTTCCAGCCCGCGCTCACCGCCGCCGACCAGATCGAGGCCGCCGTCGACGCCGCGAACCTCACCTACAGCCCAGACGTCGACCTCGAATTTGCCACTGCGCCACCGGTATTCAGCGATCCCGAAGGCGCCGACCCCTGGACCGAGATCACGACCCTGCCAACGGCGGACGGGATCGAGCGATGAGCGGCCCGAACGCCGATACGCGCGTTGGCGACCTCCCGCGCGAGCACGCGGTGTTGCTGCGCGAAATCCACCACCTCGCCGCCGAATCCGCGCGACTGCGCCACACCATGCACACCGACAGACTCAGCGCCGCCGACAGCGCCGGGGTACTCGACCAGCTCGGACACCTCGACCGGGAGCGCGAACTCACCGAAATCGCGGCCCGCAGCCAAGGCATCCCACCGAGCTGGGTCGAGCACGCACGCCAAGCCGGACAGACCGGGCGCGCCTGGACCGACGAGCAACTGCTACGGGCACCGACACGCCAGCAGGCAGGCCGTAGAACGGTCAAACGGGTCATCGCCGACGCCGCGCAGCTGGTCGACATGGCCGCGATCACCGCCGCCCGCGAACACCTCCTCACCCTCCACGGCATCGCCAGCGAGCCCGAACCCGCTGCCGCGCAACAACTCCGGCGCAACATGGACGCGCTGTGGACGCGCGCGACCCGTACCGCGGCAGCGATCGGGATGAGCGGACGCGAACGCGCCCGCGCCTTCACCATCACCGACGAGCATTTGCAGCAGCGCACCGAGCAGTACCTGCACTACGGACTCGATGAGCTCAACGCCGAATGGCGCAACCACGCAAGCCCCGCGGTCGCGGCCAGTGTTCGACGTTCACTGTCGAGCCTGCGCCGCGACGCCCGCACGACGAGCTCCTCCACCTCAGAGCTCGATGCCGATCTATCCAAACCCGCGGAGCTGAGATCACGCGCCCGCGCCGTCCTCGGCGAGGCGGTAGCCATGGACCAGGCCGAGTCCGGCCAGGCGACCGAGGCCGCGATCGCCGCCGCCCTACCAGACCAGCTCGCTTCCGACCTGGACGCCGATCCCGGCTTCGACGGCGGCGAGCAGCCGACCACCACCGAGGCCCATCGCGATGCCGGACCAGACCGCTAACCCGGCGCGGCGATCTGGCTTGCCGGAACCAGCCGCCCGCAAACAGGACCCATGCCTGTCGACTCGATCCCCACAGGCGCACACCGACCCGCCCCACGACATGACCAGACCACCACAACGGCGAGACCTTCGCCGACCACCCACCCGGCCCCGCCGGCGACGACCGCACACACGCCCCCGCCGTTCCGCACGAACAGGAATCCCCGCCATGACCCTCACACTTCACCGCAGCGCCCGCCCGGCCGCCGTCCACAGCCACCAGCTCGGCGAACACACCATCACCTACCTGCCTGACGGCGTCGCCCTGCTCGAACCCAAAGCGTGGCTGCCCGACAGCGATGAACAGGTATGGACCGAACACGCCCATCTGATCAACGACGACGGCTATCTCGTGGCCAGCGTCGGCGCGCTGCTGGTCGAGCACGACGGCCGGTCGATGCTCATCGACGCCGGCTTCGGCCCTCTGGCGGTGCCCACGGCAGTCGGGCTGTTGCGGGGCGGGCAGCTGCTCGACAGCTTCGCCGCCGCAGGCAAGAACCCCGCCGAGGTCGAACTCATCGCGATCACCCACCTGCACATGGACCACATCGGCTGGCTGTGGGCACACCAGCCCGGCCACACCACCCGCCCGTTCCCCGACGCCACGGTGGTGGTCGGACGCACCGAATGGGAACACCCCGAACTCGCCGCGGTCGACGGCACCCCCCCGCGAAGTCCTCGACATCTTCACCCACCAGATCCACACCATCAGCGCTGGAGAGGAGATCTTTCCCGGCGTTACCGCCATGGCTACCCCCGGACACAGCCTCGGCCACACCAGCTACCTCCTCGAATCCGGCGGACGGCGGCTGATCGCCTTCGGCGACGCACTCACCACCCCCGCCCAGATCACCCACCCGCACCTGACCACGGTCACCGACGACGAGCCCGCCCTCGCACGCGCAACCGCGATGCGCCTGCTCGACGAACTCACCCGCCCCAACACCCTCGGCTTCGGCGTCCATTTCGCCGACATCCAACTCGGCCACGTCACCACCAACACCGACGGACAACGCCAGTGGCAGCCCAAATAGCGCTGTGGCACAGACCTGTTAGGCACGGCGGCCCGCTGGCCCATCGCCACCCAACACTTTCCTTCGTTCTCAGGAGACGCCATGACTCAGGCCCAGAATTCCGGCGGTTTGACCGTTGAGGTCCGCCCTGCCAGTAGTAAGGCTGAGCTACGCGAGTTCCAGCGATGGCATCGGCTCTGCGGTGTGCCTCGCGGCCGCCGCGCCGCACGAAACCTGCTGCACGCCAACGACGCCGGGATTCTGTCGACCGGGTTGTCACGCGACTACGCGGCGTCCGCACGCCGCGATGCCAGTGCCGTCGGTGGGATTTCGATGGTGCGGGCCGCACGAACGATGGCGCTCATCGCCTCGGTCAATGGCCGGGTGGTCGGGGGCTTGGCGGGCGGGCCGTCGATTCACCTGGTCTCCCAGCTGGCCGTCCTCGGACCTGAGGCCGTCGTGCAGGGCGCACTGGCGACGATCAAAATCCATGCCCTCGCCGTCTTGCCCGGCCACCACGGTCGCGGCATCGGGCGCGCACTGCTGGGTGAAGCGCTGCGTATCGCCAAGGAAAGCGGCGCTCGAATCGTCTACGGCCAGTTCGACACCGACGCCGCCGGCACGGCGGCGTTCTTTCACCGCTGCGGGATGAGCCTGTGCGCACCCGGCCTGCCGGTGGACCTGCGGGCGTGGGCCGAGTTGCCCGTCGTCGTCGCCCCGCTACCCAGTGAGACCCTGTTCCACTGGGCGGTGGCACACTGAACGCCCCGCCGGTGAGGGCTGGACAGCGAGTTGGGTCCTCGACCGTGGACGGTGCGGTGTTGCAGGTAGCCGTGGTCGGTGCGGGGTTCGGTGGCCTGGGGATGGGTGTCGCGCTGCGCAGGGCAGGGATCGACCAGTTCGCGATCTTCGACCACGCCAGCGACATCGGTGGAGTGTGGCGCGACAACACCTATCCCGGCTGCCACTGCGATGTCCCAGCCCACCTGTACTCACTATCCGCAAAGCCCTACCGCGACACCCGCATCCGGTACCCGAGCCAACCACAGGTCCTGGCCTACCTGCGGAGCATCGTCGCCAAGCACGGCCTTGGGCGGCACCTGCGGCTGGGCACCGCGATCACCCAAGCCACCTACCTCGACGACCAAGCACGCTGGGAACTGACCACCGGCGACGGAGAGCATGTACTGGCCGAGGTCGTCGTCTTCGCCGTCGGCCAACTGCACCGCCCCCACCTACCCGAGATCCCCGGCCGAGAAACCTTCACCGGACCCGCCTTCCACACCGCACGCTGGGACCACGAGGTCGATCTGCGCAATCGGGATGTCGCGGTCATCGGCACCGGCGCCAGCGCCGCCCAAATCCTCCCGCACCTCACCCAGCTCGCCCGTCACGTGCGGGTATTCCAGCGAACGCCGCACTGGGTGCTGCCCAAACCCGCCACCGGATTCGGCCCATCACCCGACGATGCTGCGGCTGCCAGGCGCGCACCACTTCTACCGCCACAGCCTCGGCGTGGGTGCCGACGCCGTACTGGCGCCGATCATGCGCCGCGGCTGGTCGGCCCGGCCCGCCGAATGGGCCGCCCGCCGATACCTGCGACGCCAGGTCGCCGACCCGGTGCTGCACGCCAAGCTCACCCCGCCCTATCGCCTCGGCGGCAAACGCATCATTGTCGACAGCCACTACTACCCGGCGCTGACCAGCGCCAACGTCGAACTGATCACCGAACCGATCACCGGCATCGACCCCGACGGCATCCAGGCCGGTGACGGCACAGCCCATCCGGTCGATGCGATCATCTACGCCACCGGATTCGAAGCCAGCGAGTTCCTCGTCGCCATCGATGTGTATGGCAGAGAAGGAATCTCGCTACACCAGCAGTGGCGCAGCGGGGCCCGCGCATTCTTCGGCCTCGCCGTGCCCGACTACCCCAACGCCTTCCTGATCGCCGGACCCAACTCGTTCAACCCCGCGGGCAGCAACCCGGCCATGAAACAGCACCAGATCGACTACATCATCGACTGCCTGCGCTGGCGCAACCAGATCGGCGCCGCCGCAATCGAAGTCACCCACGAGGCGACGCGGGCACACCAACGCTGGCTCGATGACGCGCTCGCACACACCGTCTGGCCCGCCACAAGCCCGAGCTGGTTCAAACACCCCACCGGCCGCATCACCAACCCCTGGCCAGCCAGCACACGCCGCTTCAAACGGCTGCTGCGTCGTCAGCCACCCGCGCAAACCTTCACCGCACACGGCCCCGCACCATCGCGGCCACCCCGAATCCCACCACGCCGGCACGACAACCCAAAAACCTCTCCGTTCACCGACGAACGGCGTGCTGACCCACCCCTCCCACAGAAAGAGAACACCATGTCCACACACCACGACAACACCAGCCGCGACGCAGCACCCCCAGCACACCGGCCCAACCCCGGCCGACCTGGCCGCACAGACGATCGTTCGCCACGCAGAACACGACGACGAACTGATCGGCCTCCACAGCCTGGCCGAGCTGGCAGGAGTCAGCGACCCCAACCTGCTGGTACGTCAACTACTCACCCACAGCCACGACCAAACGTTAGGAGCCAACCTGAACAACACCGACCCGGGCCGCGTCATCCACGCCCTGCACAACGACGGACTACCCGCCGCGGTGGCCAGGCGCACCATGGCGCTGGTGGCAGTGGTAGATGGGCAGATGGCCGGCGGGCTCGTCGCCGGGCCGTCGGTGCAGATGCTGCTCCAGCCCGCGGTGGAAGGCCGACGCGACACGCTCCTCGCCGCACTGCTGCGCACGATCGAAATCCAAATCGTGGCGGTCAACGCCGAACACCGCCACCGCGGGATCGGCGCCGCACTGGTCCGCGCTGCCATCGATCAAGCCCGCAGCGCGAACGCTCAAGTGGTGCATGGACAGTTCGACACCGAACGAACCAACCTCGCGTCCTTCTTCCGCGAGTGCGGTTTCAGAGTGGACCTACCCGGCACGAGCCTCGACTTCACCGCACTCGCCGACATCGACCTGCAACTAACCGCCACACCCGAAGAAAGATACTTCGGCCTCACCTTTTAACACTGACCAAACTCCCTGCGTGCGCCAGATACTGGTCCGCCGTGCCGATGCCATCGGCAGACCTCGTCCGCGCACGACCGCTTCCTGCGGTGCACGCCCGTTGATCGAGGGTCGCGGTTGCCCGGTCCGCGGCCCTCGATCTGGGTACACCAGCGGTGCGGTCTCTGGCCGGGTGTGTGGGGCATACTGGCCGCCGTGCCGATGACCTTGGCTCAGCTGGCCGAACACGCCCGCCGCAGTGGATACGAATCGATAGCCCTGGCAGGACCCGTCATTCGCTACCGGAGCCTCAACACCAGCGAATACGACCCGTGCCTGGACTGGTGTGCACAATTGTGGATGACTGTGGAGGAACTCGACGGCTACGAATTGTGCTGCGGCTGCCTGGATTTTCTCACCATCCGGCTTGGCCGCGAACTCATTGCCGACAACATCTTGGACTCCTACTCCCAAACCGCCGTCGAGTTTGCCCCGCTGTTCGACGGGCTGTGGCTCGACGAGGCGGTGCAAGAGCAGTTCGATGCCACCTTGATCAACGATGTCGTCGTTGTCCTCGATGCCCAGCTCGCGCTGCCGCTGCGCGGCCGCCAACTCGGCGCCTGGATGCTCAGCGAAGTCGCCGGCCGGATGCTGTCCTCCCACGATGGGCTCGTCGTGGCCCGGCCCATACCCGACGACACCGACCCGAACACCCACGCAGGACGAATGGCCACCGAACGGTTGACCCAACACTGGCGCAGCTGCGGGCTGGTCCCCGTCACCGGCCACCAAGAATTTCTGGCGCAGGCCAGCGCCTACACCGCACTCGGAAGCGCCCGCGCCGCATTGGACCGGATCGCCGACCGCGATATCACCCTCACCGCCGACCAGATGGCCAGGTGGACCGAGCCCTTCGGCAGCCACGACTAACCCCATCGGCGACACCATCCAAGGGAATGCGCAGAACCACGTTGACGGCACTGCCGCCCCGCGGCGTAGGTGTCGGAGATGCCATGAGCCAGCAGCGGATTGCGACCTTGCATCAGTGCCGCATCGAACCTCCAAGAAGCCCTGACTCGAACCGGTCAAACTCTTGACCGGTCAAACTCTTCACCGATAGTCTGGCCGACATGGTGACCGACAACGACCGCGACAAGGTATTGGAACACCTCGACGTCGCCGTGGAGCAGTGGCAATTCGCCGATGATGAGCTGGTGGAGGTGATGGCATATGCGCTGCAGCGCGGCGTCACCCGCAACGAAGTCGCACGCCGGGTGCCCATGTTTTCCCGACCTACCGTGCTGTCGGTGCTGTCTCTGATCGACCGCAAGGGCAAGGTCAACCAGATCCTTGCCGACGCCGGGGTCGCCGTCCTCACCTCCGACGACACTGAGCAAGTTTGGGTGCACACCGTCAGCAGACCGAGGCGCGGGCTCACGATCCAGCACGACTCGAACAACCTCGACGACGACGGCGAACCCGGAACTCCCGGCCGCGCGGCCGCCGCCGAGCGTGTTGCGGCCAGGGTCGTGCCGGCACTCTACGACGCCGGATTCGAAATGGTCTCGGGGAAGACCCGGCTCACCCGCACCGACGCGGCCGTAGCGTTCGCCGACCCGGACGCGGTGCTCTGGATCCAGGAAGCCCCGAAGCCCTGACCACGCTGCACCACGGCGGTCGGCATAGGGCGCGGCGACGAAGTCGTGGTCTCCTCTCAGACGTTCTGCGCCACCATCCACGCCATCCACACCGCCGGTGGCGTGCCACGCTTCGTCGACATCGACCCCGCCACCCAGTGCGTCACCGGCGAGACCGTCGAGGACGCGATCACCGTCAACACTCGCGCGGTGCTGCCGGTGTTCTACGGCGGCCGCGCGGTCGACCTGACCGAACTCCGGCTGGCGGATCGGGAGATCGCCGTGGTCGAAGACGCTGCCACGCCTTCGGCTCTCGCCACTGAGTGTCTAGTGGGTGCCGTGCCGTTGCGGCAGGAACAACACCGCTGGTTTCTGCCGAACCTGCGGGTGATGGGGCCGTGGCAGGAACGGGTCAGTGATGATGGCGTGGTATGTCGGGTGCGTGAAGATCTTCCGGCGCCCTACCGCCCAGGCTCTAACCGCCACGTCCGGCCGTGGCGACTTCTTGGGATTGCACCCGGCTGGATTGCACTCGTCACCGCGTGGTCCCAAGACCGCGACGTCATAGACTCGATCACTGGATGCCATGGCACCGCATGGCGTTTGAAGCCGTGGCCCCAGTGTCGTCTGTCCGGTCCTGGCGACGCGGGCCGGATCAAGTTCACCGTTTTGCCCCTGCGTTGGACCTTCTAGATCGAGAACGCCTTGGTGGCGGCAACTGGGGAACAGCAATGTTCTAATCCTGCGCTATTCCCTGCGGCAGCGTTCGGCAGCCCGATGGGCAGACACGCTAGTGTGATGGCTTGGCGCACATGGCCGGTCGGCTTGCCTGCTACTCGATTGTCGCCGTGTGGTTAGGTAACTGAATGGGTTCTGGGACAGCCGTCGCCTATTCCACGGTGCGGCGGGGGCTTCGCTGCGCGCGCGTCGTGATCGTTTTCGACGGAGGGGAGAATTGGTCGTACTGGGCTCGACGAGCTCTGTACCTGGCGAGCAGGACGTGGGGAGGGGCAGGATTCGTCCTGGTGCCACACCAGGACGGGAAAGTTGCACCTGCGTTGCTGCGGGCCTGCCGGACCTACGATCCGGATTATGTCGTTACGTTCCGACGCGAGCTGGTGGACTTCGAATATTTCCTGCCGGGGCATCTACAGGTGACCGTGGACGGGTCGCCGCTGACTGGCCGGGCTCGCTGGGTTGCGTTGGCGGGGGACAACATCTGGTGGGAAACACATACCGACAGCGATAAACAGGCCAGGGATCAGATCGCTGCGGTTTGCTCGCCGTACAAGTACGCCAGTGCCAACGAGAGCCACGATGCTGTCCGGCAGTTCGGGCAACGGCCTGAGGATTTCCCTGACGTGAACCGCATGCCGGGTCTGGCTGTTGTAAATTGCGCCCAGTGCCCGCCGAATTGGGGTGGCCTGCTGGGGGTCGCTGTTGCGTCCCACGCGGGACTTGTCGACGCACCGAATCCGGCGGCGGTGGAACCCGACGTCGATGAGGACATGCTGCGCCAGTTGACCCACTGGTTGATGAGCTCCGGTTCACTGCCTCCCGAATCCCTGGCTCGGCTTCCACTCGACGGCGCCAGCTTTTCTGATATCGGTCGCGCATGGGACTACACCACATCCGGTTTGGCCGGTGTCGTCGAGACGCGCGACTCGTCGCAGACGGTACTGGTGGTGGTGGGTGACGCGGCCGAGGACTTCGCGCTGGCGCGTCTGTGGCAGCACACCTACATGCATGGTATCTGGTTGCCGAGCGTACTCGGCGCCGACCGAGACGACCTTCCATCGGCCGTGATGACGGGCCTGATCAAGATCTTCGGTAGCACCCGCTCTGGCCAGGGAACGGTCACGGTCACGTCCACGTCACTGCCAGCCGAGGATCTTTCCCGGGTGCTGGCGCGCTTCAGGGCGGCGGTCGGCCAGTATCCGGTCGAAGGTGCCGACGAGATCGGTCAGGCGGTGTCGGCCGAGGAGTTGGTCTGGCCGCGTCGTAATACCGTTTATCTAGGGATTCATGAGCAATTCGACGACCCGCTCAACGTCCCGACGGAAGTCGACGCCTCAGGGACGAGGGCGATGCTGACACCGCTGCCGCCGCCGCTGCTGCAAGATCAGCTGCTTGCCGGGCATCCCGATCTCACGTGGCATGTCGATATCGCGTGGCCCGATAATCGATCGGTACTCGGGGGTGGGCTGACCGCCCGCGAATTGCTGACACCCACGAGCGGACTACCGGTGACGCTGGCCCGCAGCAGCCGATACGGAACGTCGTACCCGTCGAAACGTTACGACCTCGTCCTCAGCGGAATCCCCGCGGTTAACGCGCTGCCGCGACCCAAACTTCGCGATCTCAGCCTCGCCGATTGGGTGGAAGCGAAGCTGGCGCAGCACGAGCTCACCAGCCGACTGAGCTCGGCGGGGCACAAGACTGCCCAACTGGCGCGGATGTTCGCAGATCGACACGCGGTCATGGATCTATTCGCCGGCCCGCTGCTGCCGGCGCTGCGCAAGATGGATGCCCAAGGCAAAAGCTCGAAGGACTGCTACCCGCAGGAGGAAGGAGTGCGGATCCGAGCCCACTACGGCGTCCTCAATTTTTCCGCTTTCACCGCATCGTCCTCGGCGACCAGCGAGAAACAGGTCCGACAAGATCTGGACAAAGCGCTGCGAGCGGGAGTCATCCGCCGAGGGCTCGTGCTCGGGTGCACTGTCTGTACCGAGGTCCAATTCCAGCCAATCGACCGGATCAGGCAACGGTGGACGTGTGAACGGTGCGACTCCGTCAACGACCTCGACCAACCAGCCTGGAATCTGCCACTGCAGGAACCACTCTGGTTCTACGACCTGCATCCCGTCGGAAGGCAACTGCTCAACGACCACGGCGAAGTTCCCATCGCCCTCGCTGCCCATCTCGCCCGCACAGGTAGCGCGCAGTCGGCCTACCAGGACCTCGCCGAAATCGAGTTGGTACGCGACGGCAAAGCAAAAGTGGAGTTGGATCTGATCGCCTACCGGGACAATGTCCTGGTCATCGGTGAAGCCAAAAGTGCCGCTCAACTGAGTGGGAACAGCAAAAACGAACGCGCAGCGGAGGTCCGGAAGAAGTGCCAGGCTGCGGCGTGGCTCGAAGCGGACGAACTCGTTTTCGCGACATCCGCGGCGAAGTGGACACCAGGCACCGAAGCTGACATCCGCGAAGTAGCCGCCGAATTCGACTGGCCGCCCATCGGGCCGCCGGTGATTCGCATGCTGGCCGGACTGGACTTCCCGGGCCCGGTCACCTCGAAAGTTCTTTCCTTGTAGGAAGGTTCGCGGGGGTGCGTCAGCTGGGAACGATGTAGCTACTGCAAGGCGTGTAGGGTCGCCAGCTGACGCGACCCGGTGCCTGGTAGGTCGTCGACGGACGTGCCCTCTGACGGATTCGCGCCCTGGCTAGGGGTCTGGGGGCCTACGGGGCCGCAGGAAGTCACTCCCGACAGCCACTTCGCGACACGTCCGGCCCGCTCGTTACGACTGAATCAAGGCGTACATCGCCGAGCTACTTGTAGGACAACAGTTTTCATGACGGGAGCGACAACTGATGCGGAGCGGATGTTGCCGATGCTGCGGGGCTGACACGGTGGTCGGCCCGGCAGAAGATAGCGAGGGGGACCAGCGACAGCGGATGTCAGCATCGATGGCGGCGTCTGCTGAACGAGCGTGTCGATCATGAGCGCCAGCTTCGGTGGCAGGCACTGAGGTCTACGCGTCGGGTTTGCGGCCGAGGATGTAGTAGTGCGCTATCGACTCCCGCAAATGTCCGGACGGCTCGCACTCCCGCAGCTGCGCTCGCAGATCCCTTTCGAATCCCATAGTGAGGGAGGGACTCTCGCGGATCGGGGCAGTGTACAAGGTCGACCACGCGAATCCGATGAACTCGTCCATCGTCCACGCGTGCGGTGTCGGGAACCGGTACTCGGCGACGTCGATGAAACCTGCCTCGCGCAATATGTGTTCATGGGTGCGCTGGGCTGGGCCACCGCTGGCCGCCATCGCTGACGATGCACCCGCTTGGCGTCCCGATTCGCCGGACCGCCGGGCCACGAGATCGACGGTGACAGCCTGCCACGACTCGGTTCCACTCCACGGTGTGCTGCTGCCGAGGATCGCGAGGCAGCTACCAGGTGCCGGTGTCATAGACCGGCAAGATGTCGCGCGACGAGTCCCGAGCCGGATCGCTGGTGGTCGCGCCTGCAGCGATCCGGGTGTCGGCGAACAGTCACGTAATATCTTGCATCGTCAACGGGTGCTGCTGATAGTCGATCTGGGCGCCCGCCATGCCAATCCCGAAGGAATATTTTGTGAGCCGTCCGCAAATCGTCAAATCTGGAACGATCAGTGGCTTCCCTGAGTGGTTGCCCGAGGTCCGGATGGTCGAACTGCATTGGCTCGACATCATCAGGGCCTGCTTCGAACGCTATGGCTTCGCATCGGTCGAGACGCCCTCGGTCGAGGCGTTGGAAACCTTGCAAGCCAAGGGCGAGACCTCCCAGGAGGTATACACCCTGCGGCGGCTGCAGGCCGACCCCAACGACGCCAGCGACGCGCGGCTGGGCCTGCACTTCGATCTCACCGTTCCCTTCGCTCGTTATGTCGCTGCCCACCTCAACGACCTGGTGTTTCCGTTCAAGCGGTACCAGATTCAGCGAGCCTGGCGCGGCGAGCGGCCCCAGGAAGGCCGATTTCGCGAGTTCACCCAGTGCGACATCGACGTCATCGGTGTCGACCGGGTGCCGCTGCACTTCGATGCCGAACTGCCGCGCATCATCATCGAAACGATGACGGCGCTGAACCTGCCGAAGTGGACCCTCTACGTCAACAACCGT
>NZ_JBYISM010000017.1:0-179587 GCF_057708605.1 Nocardia sp. bgisy118
TTGTCTGGAAAAACCCCCCCCCCCCGGCCCAGCTCAGTCGCTGATGCCGTAGAGGCGCTCCCAGTTCGCGCGGCTGGTGAGTTCGGGCATGGCGGCGCGGTACTGCTCTTGCAGGGTGGGCAGTTCCTTGCGCAGGCGGCGCAAGACGTGGAACGTGCGCCGCAGCAGCGCGCGGGCGCGGGCCTTGTCGCGCTGCCTGACCCGGACGCCGGACTGCGAGGCGTCGGTGACCACGACGTGATCGAACAGCGAGACGTGCCACCAGTACGCGTCCTCGCGGGTGACCCCGATCAGGCCGTGCTGGGTGCGGCCGAACCACTGGTTGATCGCGCGCTTGACCAGCACCAGCACCTCCCGGCTCGGCTCGCCGTGCGCCCGGCGCAACTGGATGTCGGCCGCGCGCACCGGCGGCGTCGCGGCCGGGTGCTTGATCGTCTCGCCGTAGTCGGCGCGGCTGGTACGGGCCGCGGCCAGCGCGGCGATACCGCCGTCGCGCAGCACCTTCGGGCCCTCGAGGAAGTCCTCGATGCCCTGCAAGGTCGTGTGCACCAGCCCGTACTGCATGGCGACCAGGTGCTCGGCGATATTGCGGAACAGCTGCTTGGTGATCTTCTTGCCGTCCAGCTCGGCGTGCATGGCTCCGACGATGAGCGAGTTGCGCGTGCTGAAGTAGCGCGCCCAGTCGTCGTAGTCCTTCCAGTAGAAGTCCGCGTGCCAGACCGCCGCGTTGGGCAGCGTGACGGTGACGAACCCGTGCTCCCGCGCGCGCACGCCGTACTCCACGTCGTCCCACTGGAAGAAGATCGGAATCGGCAGGCCGATCCGCGCGACGACCTCGGCCGGGATCAGGCAGGTCCACCAGGCGTTGTAGCCCGCGTCGACGCGGCGCTCCTGGTTCTTCTTCAGCATGCTGGTGTTGCGCAGCGCCTTGGGCACCTTCTGGCCGTGCCGCAGGTCGTGCAGGTGCACTTCCTCGGCGCCGACGTTGAGGTAGTCGGGGTTGAGCAGGAACAGCATCTGCGCGCCGACCAACGTCGGTTCCACCGTCATGTTGGCGAAGGCGTTGAGCCGCAGCACCGTTTCCGGTTCGCAGAGGATGTCGTCGTCCATCAGGATGACGTCGGCGTGCTCGTTGACCGCGGAGACCTCGTAGAGCCCGCGCGTGAAGCCGCCCGCGCCACCCAGGTTCGGCTGACGGATGTAGCGCAGCTTGTCACCGAAGACGGGCTGCACCTCCTGGTACCTCGGCCGGTCCTGCACCAGGTCGGTGCCCTGATCCACCACGTAGATGGCGTCGATGGCGGCGAGCACGGTGGCGTCGGAGGCCAGCGCGGCCACCGTCTCGGCGCAGTCCGCGGCGCGGTTGAAGGTGCAGATCGCGATGGCCACCGGGCGAATGCGCTCGGGAGCGACGGAGGACCAGGTGAGTTCGGAGATGCCGAGCTCACCGCCGTCGGCGTCGAACTCCAGCCACATCGCGCCGCCGTCGACGTACTGGTCCAGCGGCGCGGTCATGGTGAGCGGACCGCTCGCGTCGACCGTCGCGGTGTCGATGATCCTGCGGTGGCCCGCGATGTCCGAGGCGACCAGCCTGACCCTGGCCTTCTTCGTGACGTCGAGCACCATCGTGGCGCGGACCTCGGTGACGATGGTCCAGCGCTGCCAGTAGCTGGCCGCGAACCGGCCGAAGTAGGTGTTGGTGTGGGCGGTGGCGCCCTTCTCCAGGTGCAACGCGAGTCGTTCGCGCGTCGAGCGCCCCTTGACCACCGCGTAGAGTTCGTCGCTCACCTTGGCCGAGGGACCGGTGAAGATGCCACGCTGCAGGACCAACCTGTCCGGGGCCCGGTGATCGGCACGCAGCGAAGCGGGCGCGGCAGCGGGCGTGGCGTGATCGTTCGATTCGGTAACGGCCTGGGTAGCCGACTGCTCCATGAAGTCCTCGAAATCCTCATTTATTGCCGACGGGACAGACACGTCCCTGGATACCGTGCGCGGCGGGAGCGAGGATATCAACCGACGTCGGACGCCGCCCGTCCAGCAACCAGGGGTACCTCACCCGCTATTGTTGCTGATCGTTTGCTGATTCGCCGGTAAAGACGAACTTGTCATAGGCCCAATACCGGAAGACCACCGCGACGATCTGGCCGACGAGCGTTCCCGAGATGTTGTCCGACAGCGGGCTCGACAGGTCGAGCACGTAGCGGGAGAAGCCGAGGCAGCCCAGTTGCAGGCCGATGGCGACCACGTTGAACACCGCGTAGAGCAGATACTCCCGCGCCGGATTTCCGGTCTGCTGATGACCGAAGGTCCACCACTTGTTTCCGAAGTAGGTCACCACCGTCGCGACCGCGATCGCGATGATCTTGGCCGGCAGCGGCGCGTGGTACAGCACGCCTTCGCCGCCCCAGAACACCAGCGCGTTGTAGGTGCCCGCGTCGACGAGGAACCCGATCGCGCCGACCACCAGGAAGGCCGCGCCCTTGCGCAGCGCCCCGACCACCTTCGCGGTCAGCGGCTCGCCCGCGGCGGCGGTGACGGCGGACTCGGGCGCGGACTGCGCGGGTTCGTCCTGCGCGGATCGAGTGGAGCGCTCGGGAGCGGACACGGGCTGCTCGGGGGTAGACACCGGGCGACGGTACCCCAGCACCCGAATGCCTCGGGTGCGCGCCGGAGGCCGCAAGCCATGTACCCTCCCGGTGTTCCCCATTACGCCGACATCGAGGAATGACCCCGGGTGGACTCCACCGAGCTTCGTATTGCCGCCGTGGTCCCGTGCCACAACGAAGAGGCCTCGGTGGCCAAGGTTGTCGCCGACCTCCAGGCCGCCGTGCCGGGAATCGTCGTCTACGTTTACGACAACCTGAGCACCGACCGGACCTCCGAACTCGCCCGCGAGGCAGGCGCGATCGTCCGCCAGGAACACACCAAGGGCAAGGGCAACGTGGTGCGGCGGGCCTTCGCCGACATCGAGGCCGACGTCTACCTGATGATCGACGGCGATGACACCTACGAGGCGGGCGACGCCCCGCGGATGATCAAGACGCTGCTCGACGGCCCCTACGATCACGTGCTCGGCGTGCGCAAGCAGGACGCCACCGGCACCGCGTACCGCGCGGGCCACGAGACCGGCAACCGGGTGCTCAACGGCGTGGTCGGCAAGGTGTTCGGCGAGAACGTCGAAGACATGCTCAGCGGTTTCCGGGTGTTCTCGCGCCGCTTCGTCAAGAGCTTCCCCGCGGTCTCCCGCGAGTTCGAGATCGAGACCGAACTGACCGTGCACTCGCTGCACCTACGGGTGCCGCAGACCGCCGTGCCGGTCGGCTTCCGCGATCGCCCGGCGGGCAGTGAATCCAAGCTGCGCACCTACCACGACGGTTTCAAGATCCTCGCGCTGATCATCGGCCTGGCCAGGCACGAGCGACCCGTCGCGTTCTACGGGCTGTTCGGCACGCTGAGCTGGCTGATCTCCATCGTGCTCACGATCCCGATCGTCATCGAATTCACCAGGACGCACGAGGTCCCGCGCTTCCCCACCCTGTTCCTCGGCTTCACCCTGCTGCTGCTCGGCAGCCTGGCCTGGACCGCGGGACTGATCCTCGACGGCATTCGCCGTTCCCGGCACGAGGCCGCGCGCCTGGTCTACCTGCGGTACTCGGCTGTCGCCGCGGACGACGACCCGTTCCGAAACGGCGGTGACGCGCAGACCCGTGGGAACGCGCGGTGACCACGTCCGCCGATCGCGGCACCACCGAGGAGACCGAAGCAGGCACGGCGGCGACCAACGGGGCGGGCCCCGAGGACGGCGCGGCGAGCCCGGCCGACCGGACTGAAGCGACGCCCGCACCCGAGGGCGAAGCCGTTGCGCGCGAACAGGATTCGGCCGCCGCTCCGAAGTCGGCCGGCGCGGTCCGAAAGGCCGGGCGCGCCATCGTGACTCGCTTCGGCGCGGCGACTGTCGCTTTCGCCGTGCTCATCACGCTCTTCGGCACGTTGTTCGCTGTGCTCACCCCGCCGTTCTGGGGCCACGACGAGATCACCCAGTTCGGCCGCGCCTATCAGGTCGCCTACGGCGGGTTCCTGCCGCAGCGGATCCAGGACGATCGCGGCCTGGCCTACGGCGGCGACGTGCCCGCGAGCATCGACGAACTGATGGGCTACTCGTTCCGCGACTACCAGGACAACCCGGAAGAGCCGGGCGCGATGGTGTCCGATCCTGGCGCGTACGACCGGCTGAAGAGCGCCCAGGTCGATTCGCCGATGGAGCCGGTCTGGTTCACCAACACCGCCGCCTACTCCCCCGTGCCGTATGTGCCCGCCGCCGTCGGCATCCGGGCCGCCGCGCTGTTCGACCTCGACGTGGGCGCGATGGTGACCCTGACCAGGCTCGCGGGTCTGCTCGGCTATCTGGTCGTGGTCGGTTTCGGCCTGTACGCGCTGCGCGCCCACCGGGTGCAGTGGCTCGCGTTCACCGTCGCCGTGCTGCCGATCGCGGTATTCCAGGCGGGCACGGTCACCGCCGACACCCTCACCAACGCCTTGGCGATCATGGTGTCCGCGCTGCTGATCAAGGCGCTGTTCCTCGGCAACGGGCTGACCCGCACCGAGACGGTCGCCCTGCTCGGCGCGACGGTGCTGCTTCCGGTCAGCAAGCCGACCTACGTGCTGCTCGCCATGCTGGTGGTGCTGGTTCCGGTGGACCGCTTCGCGTTCTTCGGCGCCGCGGCGGGTTCCGGCTTCACTTGGCGACGACTGGTGCCGTGGGCGTTCGCCGGCGCGGGCGGGCTCGCCTTCGCCGTCTGGATGAAGATCGCCGCGCCGACCGGCGACGGCATGAGCCTGATGCGCCCGCGTCACCAGTGGTACACCGTCAAGCCCGGTGAACAACTCGGCGAGATCCTCGGCGATCCGCTGCACTTCCTGAACGTCTTCGGCGACAGCATCTTCTACCGCGATCAGCGCTGGTTCACCCAGTTCTTCGGCGAACTCGGCTTCGCCTACATCGACGTACCCGCCATCGCGGTGCTGGCCTGCCTGCTCGCCTTCGCGTTGAGCATCGGCATCGCGGACCGGATGAACCCGCGCACCGCCACGTTCGTGCGCACGCTGATCGTCGCGCTCACCGTGGCGGCCAGCGTCGCGATGATCTACGTGACGCTGTACATGTCGTTCACGCCGGTCGGCTACTACATCATCGACGGCGTGCAGGGCCGCTACTTCGTGCCGCTGGCGCTGATCGCCTTCGCGGCGCTGCTGCGCTGGATGCCGTTGCGGCTCACCGACGCCCGGGGAAAGACTCCGGCGTGGGGCGCGGCCGTCACGATCGTCGCCGCGAGCTCGGTCGCGCTGATCGCCTCGGTCGCGAAGTACAGCACGATCGTCTGGGGCTGATCCCCGCCCGCTCGCGCCCCGCACCGTTGCGCTGAATTTCTGCGCGGCAGCGCTCGACTGTTTCCGCACCACGGCGCTGAATTCCCGCCTACGCGGCGGCGTACTGCGCGGCCGGTCGGTTCACACCGAGCCCAGGGTCCGCTCGCCCGCCGCCGCGTAGGCGTGTTCGGTCGCGGCTTTGTCCGGGCGCCACCAGGATTCGTTGTCGCGGTACCACTGGATGGTGGCCGCCAGACCCGCGCGGAAGTCGGCGTAGCGCGGCTCCCAGCCGAGTTCGGTGCGCAGCAACGTGGCGTCGATCGCGTAGCGCTGGTCGTGGCCGGGACGGTCGGTGACGTGGTCGAAATCGTCGGGATCGCGATCGAACGCCTCGAGCAGCATCCGCACCACGGTCTTGTTGTCGAGTTCGCCGTTCGCGCCGATCAGGTAGGTCTGGCCGACGCGGCCGCGGTCGAGGATGTCCCAGACCGCCCGGTTGTGATCGTCGACGTGGATCCAGTCGCGGATCTGATGACCCGCGCCGTAGAGCCGGGGACGCACGCCGTCGATCAGATTGGTGATCTGGCGCGGGATGAACTTCTCCACGTGCTGGTACGGCCCGTAGTTGTTGCTGCAGTTGGACAGCGTCGCGCGCACGCCGAAGGAGCGGGCCCAGGCCCGGACCAGCAGATCGCTGGACGCCTTCGTCGCGGAGTACGGGCTGGACGGGTTGTACGGGGTGCGCTCGGTGAAGGCGGCCTCGTCGGGGGTGAGGTCGCCGTACACCTCGTCGGTGGAGACGTGGTGGTAGCGCACGTCGTGGCGGCGCACGGCCTGCAGCAGGGCGTAGGTGCCGACGATATTGGTCTGCACGAACGGCCACGGCTCGGTCAGCGAGTTGTCGTTGTGCGATTCGGCGGCGAAATGGACCACCGCGTCGACCCCGCTGACCAGTTCGTCGACCAAGTCGAGATCGGCGATATCGCCGTGCACGAAATCGATTCGGTCGGCGACCGGTTCGAGCGACGCCTTGTTACCCGCGTAGGTCAGGGCGTCCAACACGGTTACGGTCGCGTCGGGTCGCTCGGCCACGGTCTGGTGGACGAAATTCGCACCGATGAAGCCGGCACCGCCGGTTACGAGCAATCGCACCCCACGACTTTACGTGGATCGGGTCGCGAGCTCTATGACGGTGGGCTATGAAAGGTATGAGCGATCTTGACAGCACGCCTGTGACCTTCGTCTCACTACTTTTCGGTAGAAAGTGACGACCGGTTTGGTTCGCCGCCGAAAACCCTGTTCCGCGTGTACGTTTCCGGAAACGCACAGTGCTGTGAGTCGCGATGGTGAACAAAATTTGAATTAACGGTCACAACCGGTTCACCACGCGTTAGCTGGTCTAGATTTCGATCGTCTAGTCCCCTCCGAACGCTTCACATCGAGGTTCCAAACAAAATGCTGATGAGGAAATTCGCCGCCACGTCGGCGCTGCTGATCGCCGCGCTCGGCGTCACCGCGGGCACCGTCAACGCGGCCCCCGAGGCCCCGGCCGCGCCCGGCGCCATCAACTTCACCGCCAAGTCCACCGACACCCAGTCGATCATCACCCTCGACTCGGGCTCGCTCGTCGTCGAAGACGCCGCGCTGAAGGTCAAGGCCGCCGATGGCACAGTTGTCGCCGGAACCCCGCTGACGTTCCGCGTCGACGAGTTCGAGTTCCCGATCGCCGCGGAGATCTCCGACCGCACCGCGACCTTGACCCCGCAGCTCGATGTCGACAAGGCCGTGTACAAGCCGGTCGCCCTGCCCTACGAGGACAAGGCGCCGTGGAAGAACGAGTACGACCGTGAGCTCGCCGCGTTCAACCGCATGAAGGACACCATCGGCATGGGCGCCACCATCGGCACCCTGGTCGGCGGCCTCGGCGGCGGCGCCGTCGGCTGTGTCCTCGGCGGCATCGCTGGCGCGACCGTCGCGTCGGCCACCATCGTCGGCCTGTTCGGTCCGTTCATCCCGGCCGCTGCCCTCGGCTGCATCGGCGGCATCCTGGCCGTGGGCGCCCTGGGTGCTCTCGCGGGTCAGATCTTCGTCACCGCCCCGGTGGCCATCGGTGCTGCGATCCAGTACTTCACCACCATCAACCAGCCGTTCGTGGCTCCGGCGCCGGCCAAGTAATTCCGAACGGCTTGCCGCACAACTGAACACGCGCGACTGAGTCGCGAAACAGAAAGCCCCGCCCGGTTCGACCGGGCGGGGCTTTCGCGTGCCTGGCGGCGTTACCCGCACGCAGACATGCCACGACGCACACTTCCCGCAACCCGCTCGACGCCAGACACGCTCCGAGCCACCGCGCGCTTGACCTGAACAAAAGTTCAGGTTCTAACGTCGACGTGGAGCCGGAGACCAAACGGCCTCGAACAGGGAATTGCTCGAGCGGACCAGTGACCGAGTGAACACAATCTTAACATTACCGATTCGCAAGGTTACCAATTGTTTTCGACTTCCCCGCGAAATTCCCGGCACACTGCGAATAAGGGATACGGACAAATGCTGATGAGGAAATTCGCCGCAACCGCCTGGCTGCTGGTCGCCGTCGTGGCGAGCACCGCGGGCACCGCCGCCGCGACCGATCACCCCGGGGCAGGGCAGGTGGGTTTCACGGCGAGCGCCACTCCCGACGCCGCCGTAATCGACCTCGACGCAGGGGCATTCGCGATCGCCGGCGACGTCCTCCAGATCAGGGCCGACGACGGCGCGGTCCTCGCGGGCACGCCGCTGAAGTTCCGCGTCGACGATTTCGAGTTCCCCATCGCCGCCGAGATCGCCGGCCGCACCGCGACTCTGACCCCGCAGCTGTCCATGGACAAGGCCGTCTACGAGCCGGTCGCCCTGCCCTTCGAGGACAAGGCCCCGTGGAAGTCCGAGTACGAGCGCGAGCAGGCCGCCTGGTCGCGGATGACGAGCACGATCGGCCTGGGGGTGAGCATGGGCGCGCTGCTCGGTGGCCTGGGCGGCGCGGCGGTCGGCTGCGTGCTCGGCGGCATCGTCGGCGCGACCGTGGCCGCGGCCACCCTCGCGGGACTGTTCGGGCCGTTCCTGCCCGCGGCCGTGGTCGGCTGCCTCGGCGGCGTCGCCACGGTCGGCCCGCTCGGCGCGGTCGCCGGTCAGCTGTTCGTGACCGCGCCCGTCGCGATCGCGGCGGTCGCCCAGTACTTCACCACGATCAACGCGCCGTTCCCCGCGAGGTGAGCGCGCGCCGGTCACGCAGGAACCGGCGCGCGCCGATCGTCGCGTAGCCGCCGGTGAGACCGACGAACGCGGCGACGACGCCGCGAGGGATGTCGCCGCGGACCAGGTGCGCCGACCCGCTCGTCGTATCGAGCACGTCGACCATCAGGGCGAGGCGCTGCCAGCGCGGCCGGTCGCCGGGCGCGGCGGTCAGGTATCCGAGGCCGAGCGCGATGGCTCGGGCGCCGAAGATCCGGGTCATGTAACGGAGTTCGGGAGTCGGCCGGGTCAGCGCGAGGCGCGCCGCCGTGTCCGGAGCGGCGAGCGCGGTAGCGCCCAGCGCGATGCGGCCGTAGGCGAGCGCCGAAAGCGCTCGGTCGAGTGTCGTGCGGCGCGGGGTCGTCTCGAAAGCCACCATGGCCTCAGCCTGCCGAAACACCGCGCCGGAGTCGATTATCCGAGAGGTAATGCGCCGAGTATCCCGCCCCGGGCGCGACCCGGGGCGGGATGCGACTCGTCCGGCCGACCGTGATCAGGCCGTCCGAGCCTGCTCCAACTGCTCGAACCTGGTGCGCACGAAGCGCGCGACCCGGCCGAGCGCCGCCCGGGATTCGGGCAGGTTCGGGGCGATGCTCATGAACGCGTGCACCTGGCCGCGCCACAGCTCCACCGCGTGCGGCACGCCCGCCGCGGTGAGCCGCCGCGCCATCAGCTCGCAGTCGTAGCGCAGCACCTCGTCCTCGGCGGCGATCATCAGCACCGGGGGCAGTCCGGTGAGCGCGCCGTTGACCGGCGAGAGCAGCGGATCGAGCGCGCCGTCGATCTCCGCGCCGAGTTTCACGACCGCCTCCAGCGCCGACAGCGGGATGTACGGGTCGCGCGCGACGTTGACGTAGTCGCGTTTGGCCGCGTAGTCCAGGTCGAGCAGCGGGCTCAGTCCGATCAGTCCGGCGGGCGCGGGCAGTCCGGCCGATATCGCGCGCAGCGCGGTCGCGAAGCTCAGGTAGCCGCCCGCGGAATCCCCGGCGAAGACGATCCGCGCTGGATCGGCGCCGTGCCGAAGCAGCCATCGGTAGGCGGTGAGGCAGTCCTCGATCGATTGGCCGATGCTGCCCGCGGGCAGCTGGCGATAGTCGACATTGACCACCGGCAGACCGATGCGCCTGGCCAAGCTGGCCGCGACCGGCCGGTGCGTCTCCAGCCCGCACACCGCGAAGCCGCCGCCGTGCATGTACAGCACCGCGCCGTGCCGCAGGGCCCGCGCCGCGCCGGACGGGCGCACGATCTCCATCCGGAAACCGCCGAGACGGACCTGCTCGCGGTCGATGCCGTGCGGGGCGGGACGCAACCGGGCCAGCCCGTCGATGGCGAACGCGCCGACCGGGATGGTGGCCCGGGTGATCGGGGCGACCCGCAGCATCGGCCGCACCACGCCGCGGCAGGTCGCCAGCAGCAGCCGCGCCGCGGCGCTGGGGCCGTCCGGATTCATCACGACGGCGGAGCCGTCGACCGTGGTCGCCGTCATCGCGCACCTACCTCACCCTGGCGCGCCGAACCCGACCTGGCGGAACCGAGCCTGATCAGCGGGGGCCGCGGGCGAGAGTCAGCGCTGACATCTCACGCTGCGCGCATTCGCGACGCTCCCGGGACTCTGCGTGGTCACGCAGGCTACCGCCTCCGAGCCCGTCGCTCATGTCGCAGCGTGTTTCAGAAGACCACGAAAAGTGTGATCCCTGCAACATCAATCGCCCGGCGCGCCGGGCGGCGAAACGTTCGTGATCAATTCGTGCGCTAGTCGGAACCTCCCCGAATCCCGGAGCGGCCGAACTGGCAGACTCCAGGGCATGCGCGGAATCATCTTGGCGGGCGGCACCGGTTCCCGGCTTCACCCGATCACGCGCGGAGTGAGCAAGCAGCTGGTGCCGGTCTACGACAAACCGATGGTCTATTACCCGCTGTCCACGCTGATGCTCGCCGGCATCAAGGACATCCTGGTGATCACCACACCGGAGGACGCCGAGGCGTTCGCCCGGCTGCTCGGCGACGGCTCCCAGTTCGGCATCTCGATCAGCTACGTGGTGCAACCCGAGCCGGACGGTCTCGCGCGCGCCTTCGTGCTCGGCGCGGATCACATCGGCACCGAGTGCGCGGCGCTCGTGCTCGGCGACAACATCTTCCACGGGCCCGGCCTCGGCACCAGCCTGAACCGGTTCGCCGGGATCGACGGCGGCGCGGTCTTCGCCTACTGGGTGTCGGACCCGAGCGCCTACGGCGTCGTCGAGTTCACCGGCGGACGCGCGGTGTCGATCGAGGAGAAGCCCAAGGTCCCGCGCTCGAACTACGCCATCCCCGGGCTGTATTTCTACGACAACGACGTGGTGGAGATCGCCCGCGGGCTGCGGCCTTCGGCGCGCGGCGAGTACGAGATCACCGACATCAACCGCGCCTACCTGGAACAGGACCGGCTGCGCGTCGACGTGCTCGCCCGCGGCACCGCCTGGCTGGACACCGGCACCTTCGACTCGCTGCTGGACGCCGCCAACTACGTGCGCACCATCGAGGAGCGGCAGGGTCTGAAGATCGGCGTGCCCGAGGAGGTCGCCTGGCGGATGGGGTACATCGACGACGAGCAGTTGCGCACCCGCGCCGAGCCGCTCGTCCGGTCCGGCTACGGCGGCTACCTGCTCGATCTGCTGGAACGCGGACGGGATTGGTGAGATGGAGATTCGGGAGCTCGCGGTGCCAGGCGCCTGGGTCGTCACCCCGCGCCGGTTCCAGGACGAGCGCGGCACGTTCGTCGAGTCGTTCAAGGCCTCCGAGTTCGAGAAGGCGACCGGACGGCCGTTCGAGCTGCACCAGGTGAACTGCTCGGTCTCGGCCGCGGGCGTGCTGCGCGGGATCCACTACACCGAGGACCCGCCCGGCCAGGCGAAATACGTGACCTGCGTGCGCGGCGCCTTCATGGACGTGGTCGTCGATCTGCGCCCCGGTTCGCCGACCTACGGCCGCTGGGACAGCGTGCTGCTCGACGACGTGGACCGGCGTTCGGTGTTCCTGTCCGAGGGGCTCGGCCACGCCATCCTCTCGCTGGAGGACGAGTCGACGGTCACCTACCTGTGCTCCATCGAGTACACCCCCGAATTCGACAGGGACCTGGACGCTTTCGATCCCCGGCTGGGCATCGAATGGCCGAAGGTCGGCCGCGACGGCGCACCGCTGACCTATCTGCGCTCCCCCAAAGACGCCGCAGCGCCGCCGTTCCCCTGAGTTCTCCGACATGCCGGAAGCCACGTCCGGCGGCGCGTGCCGCCGGACGTGGCTTCCGATTGTCGTCGACCGCTGCGGATCAGCCGACGAGTTCGAGCTCCGGTTCGGCGACCTGCTCCCGCTTGCCGCGCTTCGGCACGAAGGCGAGCAGGGCGACCAGCGCGCCGACGATGGCGACGCCTGCGGCGAATTCCAAACCGGGACGGTAGGTGTCGAGCATGTCCGCGGGCGAAGCGCTGTGGCCGCCCGAGGAGATGATCGCGGTGGTCACCGCGAGCACGATGGCCGCGCCGACCTGCATGGACGTCTGCAGCACGCCTGCGGCCAACCCCTGCTCCTCGTCATCGATGCCGTTGGTGGCCTGGATGTTGATAGCGGGGAAGCCGATCCAGCCGATGCCGATCAGCAGGACCGCGGGCAGGATCACCGTCAGGTAGGACGGGTCGGTGTTCAGCCGCAGGAACAGCAGGTAGCCGACGGCCATCACGACCATGGTGACGGCGATGATCGGGCCGGTGCCGAAGCGATCGACCAGCTTGTCGGAGAACACCGCGGAGAGCGAGACGAGCAGGCCCACCGGCAGCAGCGCGAGCGCCAGCTTCAGCGGCGACCAGTCGAGCGTGTCCTGCATGTACAGGGTCACGATGAACTGCCAGCTGAAGTACGAACCCGCGACCGCGACGATGGCGAGGCTGGCGCGGATCAGCGACGACTTGCGCAGGATGCCGAGGCGGACCAGCGGGTGCGCGACCCGCCGCTCGACGGCGAGGAAGGCGGCGAACAGCGCGATCACCGCGACGAACGAACCGATGGTGCGCGCCGAGACCCAACCCGCCTCGGGTGCGGTGACCACCGTGTAGACCAGCAGCAGCATGGCGGCGGTGGAGAACACGGCGCCGAGGATGTCGTGGCCGCCCTCTTCGGCCGGCTTGTCCTTGGGCACCAGCACCCACGCGGCGGCGAGCGCGGCGATCGCGATCGGCACCGGGAGCAGGAAGGTCCAGCGCCAGCCGACGCCGGTCATCAGGCCGCCGAACAGCAGGCCGGACGAGTAACCGCCCGCGCCGAACACGGTGTAGATGGACAGCGCCTTGTTACGGGCGGGGCCCTCGGCGAAGTTGGTGGTGATGATCGACAGACCGGTCGGCGCGGTGAACGCGGCGGCCAGGCCCTTGACGAAACGGGTCAGGATCAGCAGCGGGCCGGAGCTGACCAGCGCGCCCGCGAGGGAGGCGAGGGCGAAGACCGCCAGCGCGATCAGGAAGACCTTGCGCCGCCCGAGCAGGTCGGCGGTGCGGCCGCCCAGCAGCAGCAGGCCGCCGTAACCGAGCACGTAACCGCTCACCAGCCACTGGAGGGTCGAGGTGGACAGATCAAGTTCGGCGCCGATGGACGGCAGCGCGACACCGATCATCGAGACGTCGAGACCGTCGAGGAACAACACGATGCAGAGAGTGATCAGCATGCCCCAGAGCCGGGCGGACCATCTGGTCGGATCGATCGCCGTGGCGGCGGCCGAAAGCGTTGCTGGTGAAGTCATGTGGAGGACATTACATGCGCACGCATTAAATGCCAACACATTAAATGTTGTTGCATGCATCGACCCGCACCACTAAGATGGGGCCATGTCGAAGCCGACCACTGAGACCGCTCGGCGCACCATCGCGCCCACCGAGCTGGTTGGCGAATGGCGCGAGCTCCTCGACCGGCACGCCACCGTCAGCTGCGCGCTGGAGAAAGAGCTGCAGGGCAGGCACAAGATGGGGCTCAGCGAGTTCGAGACGCTGGACCGGCTGGTCGATGCCGATTGCGGCAATTACCGAATGAGCGATCTGGCCAACGACATCTACCTGAGCCAGAGTGCGCTGTCCCGCGCCGTGGCGCGGCTGGAGCGCGACGGACTCGTCGAGCGCAGCATGTGCTCCGACGACCGGCGCGCGGTCTTCGTCTGCCTGACAGAGAAGGGCAGGCGGGTCTACAACCAAGCGCTACCGACGCACCGCGAAGTGCTGGGCCGCACCTGGCAGTAGCCGGGCCGCACCTCGCAGTAGGCAGCCCGCGGCCCGCGAAACACTCCGGCCGCGCGGAACTCGTCCGATCAGGCGAGCGCGGCCCGCGCCTCGTCGAGGACTTGGCGCGCGTCCACCGCGACCGACTTGATGTCGGCGAAAGCCTTCCGGTACCGGTCGATTTCGCTGTCCTTGTCCAGGTAGACCGGTCCGGTGAAGGCCTCGACGTAGATCACCGGGGGCTCGGGCTCCTCACCCATGCGCCCCTCGGGGAATTCGAGCATCACGAACCGGCCCGACTCCATCCCGGCGTGGTACCCGGATTCCGGCGGCACCGTCTTGATCCGCACGTTCGGCAATTCGCTCATGCGCCGCAGGTGCTCGAGCTGGTCCGCCGTCACATCCGCGCCACCGACGCGCCGCCACAGCACCGCCTCGCTGATCACCACGTCCAGCTGCACCGGCGATTCGCCACGCGTGACCAATGCCTGCCTGGCCAGCCGCAACTGGACCCTTCGCTCGATCTCGGTGGGCGAGGCGTCCAGTCGCGCCGCGCTCAGCAGCGCCCTCGCGTAGGCCTCGGTCTGCAAAAGCCCTGGCACCAGCTCGTTCTCGTAGGTCGACAGCTGACGCGCCGCCTCCTCCAGACCGATGTAGATCTCGAAACCCTCGCCGAGCACATCGCTGTAGGCGGTCCACCAGCCCCTGGCCTTGGTCTCCTTGGCCAGCGCGGTGAGCGGGCCGACGAGATCGCCGGGGGCGCCGTAGATCTTGCACATCGCCTCGACGTCCAGGCTGCGCAGGGAGGTCTGCCCGGTTTCGATCCGCCAGATCTTCGCCTCCGACCACTCCAGCTGCTGGGCAGCCATTCTGGTGGTCATCCTGGCGCGGTTGCGGAGGTCGCGGAGGTGTCGGCCGAGTTGCCGACGCGGCATGGTCGATCCGGTTGTTCCCTGCGGTAAAGCCATGCTTTCCCCCTCGCGCCATGCGTCGAGGTGACACGACGAAGACCCCTCGTGCCGCCGATACCGACGCTCCCTACCGAGCATCCGGAACCTTCCCCAACGCTCGAACAGCATTGTTTCACAGCAAAACTGACATAGCGCAGGATTGCTGGCTCAGGCAGGCCAATGGCTCGAGAGAGACAATCAGGTTCGACGTGGTCATCCCATGGCAACCCTGTCGGATTGCCTACTTGCGCGAACCCCGCCTGCCGAAGCGCCAGAACTGCACCGCGCGCACGTCCTCGGAGAGCTGGTTCACCGGCTCGGCGACATCCGAAAGCGCTTGGAACAGATCGTCGGCCAGCTCGCTGATGTGCTCCACCCGCGTGGCCAGCCGCGAGGCATTGACCAGGAATTCCAGCACCAGGCGCACGGCGGCGGCGATCGAGAGACCCAGCGGCACCGCGACCAGGCCCGCCAGCACGCCGAGCACCGCCGAAACCTGCCACATCCACACCGTCACGCTGATCGGGACCGCGAAGGCGAAGATCAGGCCGAGCATGTAGGCCAGCGGCAGCAGCGTGGTGGTCGCGGTCCGGTGGAACTGCACGTCGATCAGGGCGCGGGCGGTCTCCGCGCTCCACTGCCGGAAGGCGCGCGGGCTGCGGAACGGCTCGGCGGGCTCCTCGTCGCGCTCGGCCGCTTTGGCGAAGCGCCTGGTGGCCGACGCTTTCCAAGCGATCCAACGAGATTCGGTCTCGTACTCCTCCGGATCGGGCAGCGCGATCCCGCTCGACTCATCGGTCATGCGCCGAATCCTCCCCGCATTTCGCGTCCCGAACCAGCCCCCAGGAACCTCACAGCGGCGACACAGCGCCCCGACAGCCACGTGCTCGAAAGTTGGCCCTGTCAGCGACCCGAACGACCCCGACCGGACCCCTGCCGGATGAGACGTAGTCCACAGTTCAAGAAACTTTCGCGAATCGCGTAACGCCGGGGCCACCGCCCCTCGATACGACCCATGAACGCAGGACCCAGATCTACCGGGGAATGGAGAAAAACAGTGCGCACCTCGTTTCCGACTTCCGTCTCCGCGGCCGACATCGATGCCGCGGCGCAGGACTACATCCAGCGTGGATGGACGGTTGCCGAAACGGCCAACGGGATCTGCTTGATCACCGATGACGAGATTTCCGGCATCGAGGTCAGCGGCGAGCTGGCCGGTGCGGTCCGCCGCTTCCTGCGCGCCAACAACCTGTCCGGCCCGGTGATCGAGTTCCCCGGTGCCGACCGTCGCGAGATCCACCTCGTCACCGGTCTGCGCAAGGCCGCCATGGCGCTGGAGGCGCTGCGCGAGGCGGGCGCCACCGTCTACACCGACGGCGCGGGCATCCCGCTGCCGCCGAGCAAGCTGTCGGCCGGGTCGGCCTGCTGGGGCGTCGCCCCGCACGAGGCCCGCTGGGTGCCGCCGGTGGTCGCGATCAGCGCCGCCGTGCGCTCGGCCGCCACGGCCACCACCCGGCGCCGCACGCAGCTGACCAGCGTCGCCTGCTGAAACGACTCCCCGGAGGAGGGGACGGCCCGCACTACCGGCCCTGAACGACCGGCATCCGTTGGACGGATGCCGGTCGTCCTCGTCTCTCCGGCACCGCTCGCGACTATGGGACATCTTCCAAAAATGTCGCAAATTTGCCTTCCCTCCGGCCGACCGCCGGGTCAAGATGGGATATGGCTCCGATCACAGACCTCTCTCGCAACCTGTTGCGCACCTGTCCGCTGTGCGAAGCGGTGTGCGGGTTGGAGATCACCCTCGACCGCGACGACCACGTCACCTCGATCCGCGGCGACAAGCAAGACCCCTTCAGCAAGGGCTTCCTCTGCCCCAAAGGCGCCAGCCTCGGCCACCTCGACGAGGACCCGGACCGGGTCACCGAACCGCTGATCCGCGATCGAGCGACCGACACGTGGCGCACGGCGGGCTGGGACGAGGCCTTCGATTACATCGCCGAACGTTTCCCGCCGATCCTCGCCGAGCACGGGAACCAGGCGGCCGCACTCTATCTGGGCAATCCGAACGCGCACACCGTGGCGGGCGCGCTGTACCTGCCCGTGCTGATGCGCGCGCTCGGCACCAAGAATCTGTTCTCCGCGAGCACCGCCGACCAGATGCCCAAGCAGGTGGCCAGCGGGCTGATGTTCGGCGATCCGCTCACCGTGCCGGTGCCGGATCTGGATCGCACCGACTACCTGCTGATGCTCGGAGCCAATCCGCTGGAGTCCAACGGATCGCTGTGCACCGCGCCGGATTTCCCCGGTCGGTTGAAGGCGCTGCGCCGCCGCGGCGGCCGGTTCGTCGTGGTGGATCCGCGCCTGACGCGCACCGCCAAACTGGCCGACGAGCACCTGTTCGTCCGGCCGGGCACCGACGCCTACCTGCTGTTCGGCATCGTGCACACGCTCTTCGCCGAAGGACTGACCGAGGTGCGGGTCGAGGTGGCGGGGCTGGACGAGTTGCGCGCGGCCGCCGCCGATTTCACACCGGAGGTCGTCGCGGCCCGCACCGGAGTGGCCGCCGAGACCGTCGTCCGCATCGCTCGCGAGCTGGCCGCGGCCCCGACGGCGGCCGTGTACGCCAGGATCGGCACCTGCACCGCCGAATTCGGCACCCTGACCCAGTGGCTCGTCGACGTGCTCAACGTGCTCACCGGCAATCTGGACTCGCCGGGCGGCGCCATGTTCGCCACCGCCGCCGCGGGCGGCATCTCGCGCACCAAACCGTTCCGCACCGGCCGCTGGACCAGCCGGGTGCGCGGGCTGCCCGAGTCGATGGGCGAGCTGCCCGTCGCCACGCTCGCCGACGAGATCCGCACGCCGGGCCAGGGGCAGGTACGCGCGATGGTGACGGTCGCGGGCAACCCGGTGCTTTCCGCACCGAGCGGCGCGCGGCTGGACGCGGCGCTGGCCGGGCTGGAGTTCATGGTGAGCGTGGACCGCTACGTCAACGAGACGACGCGGCACGCCGACGTCATCCTGCCGCCGCCGCGCCCGTTGCAGTCCCCGCACTACGATTTCGCGCTGCTCCAGTTCGCGGTGCGCAACTACACCCGCTATTCGCGCCCGCTGGTGCCGCTCGGCGACCGCCCGTCGGAGGCGGGTGTGCTGGCCCGGCTCGGCGCGGCGCTCACCGGCAGGCCGCACGACGGCACCGGCGACCAGGACCCGCTGACCATGGTGGACGAGCTGGTCATCGCGGGCATGCTGCACAAGGCGGGCATTCCCGAGCGCAGGCCGGAACTGCACGGTGAGACCAGCACCGAGCAGCGCATCGACCTGATGCTGCGGCTCGGGCCCTACGGCGAGTGGAACGGTGGCACCCTGAATCTGCAAGAGCTGCTGGACAACCCGCACGGCATCGATCTCGGCCCGTTGCGACCCCGGCTGCCGGAGGCGCTGCGCACCGCGTCGAAAAAGGTGGAGCTCGCGCCCGCACCGCTGCTCGCCGACGTGGCGCGGCTGCGCGCCAAACTGGCCGAGGACGCGCCCGATTTCGTATTGATCGGGCGGCGGCACCTGCGCTCCAACAACAGCTGGATGCACAATGTCGCGACCCTGGTGAGCGGTACCAACCGGTGCACGTTGCAGATCCACCCCGACGACGTGAACCGGCTCGGCCTCGGCGACCAGGCCGTGGTGAAATCGGCCGCCGGCATGTTGACCGTGCCGCTCGAGCCGACCGAGGCGATCATGCCGGGCGTGGTGAGCCTGCCGCACGGATGGGGCCACGACGGCAGCTCGCAGACGGTGGCCAAGGCCAATGCCGGGGTGAATGCCAATGCGCTGACCGATGATTCGGTGGTCGACGTGCCCTCGGGGAACGCGGTGTTCAACGGCGTGCCGGTGACGCTGACGCCCGCGTGAGACGACACCCTGCCGACCGGCCGGAAATCATTCCGGCCGGTCGGAATTCAGCAAACTCACGGAAACCCTTGCGCTAACGCCACATTCGGTGCATCCTCAATGGCGGTTTCGTAGATCTGCCATGCCCGAACCCATTAAAATGGACAGGATTTCGGTCAAGTCGCGGTTCAACGTGGAGTCGCGCGGTACCCCGGATTCCGGCGACCAGAGGGGGCGCGATGCCCGGTACACGTTGTGGCAGTGATGGCGAGCGCGAACTACAGGAAAGGTACGGCACAGAGGGCAGGGCCGATCGTTTTTACGCAGATCAGATGCGAGATCGGCTGAACTCGACCATGATCGAGTTCATCGGCAGGATGGACATGGCGTTCGTCGCCACCGCCGACAAACACGGCGAATGCGACAACAGCTTCCGTGCCGGTCCCCCCGGATTTCTGCACGTGATCGACGAGCGAACGGTCGCCTATCCCGAATACCGCGGCAACGGCGTGATGGCGAGTCTCGGCAACATTCTGGAGAATCCCCACGTAGGCATCCTGCTAATCGATTTCGTGCGCGACCTCATCGGCCTGCACATCAACGGGTCCGCCCGCATCGTGGAGGACGCGACGCTGCGGCGCAGCGTTCCCGAGCTACCCGAGAACGTCAAGGGAAGGGCCGCGGAACTCTGGGTCGTGGTCGACGTCGAGGAGGCCTACATCCACTGCCGCAAACACATTCCGCACCTCGTCCCCGCGGAACGTGAGCAGCGGGACTGGGGCACGGACAATACGCGGGCGAAGGGCGGCGACTACTTCGGCGTGAAGGCGGAGGCCCGCGCCGAACTCGCGGACGTGCCCGGCTCGGCCCCCGCGCTGGCCAGATGAGCGGCGTGCGGCGCCTCAGTGGATCTTGAAGATCACCAGGCGCTGCACGACGAAGTTGATGACGGTCGCGGTGCCCTGCGCGACGACGAACGCCAGCGGCACCCGCCACCACTGCTCGCCGATCGCGTAGTACAGCACCTGGTTGATGCCGACCTGCACCGCGAAGGTCGTGGCGTACAGCGCGACGACGGCGGCGAAGCGGGCGCGGCTCGGCGGCGCCTTGAAGGTCCACCTGCGGTTGATCAGGTAGGCCGTGGTGGTGCCCGCGATGAAGCCGATGGACTTGGCGACCGACACGGGCAGGCCGAGCACGTTCAGCAGCAGGACGTACAGCCCGAAGTCCACGATCGCCGACAGGCCGCCGGTCAGTGTGAACCGGATGATCTGCGTCTTGAGGTCGACTTCGGTGCTGTCGTCGACTCGGCGCTCTCGGGGCCCTTCGTGGTTACGCAGGCTGCCTCCTTCGGGCCCGTCGTTCGCGCCGGCGGGCTCGTCGACCAGCGGCAATTCGGCCGGGAGCGGCAGGTGGGGTTCGGCTTGCACGCGCACGAGCGTAACGGGCGCGACCCGACCCCGCCCCTCCTCGGCCCGCGCAGGGTCGGCGCGCAGGCGAGGTGCCCTCAACTCGCGCACCCGGACGCATCGCGCACGGCCCGGAGTGAAGGCGGAGACCGGCGCGGCCGGGTGAGGGGCGCGGGTCCGCGCGGCGGTAGTGACCGTCTCCATACTGGTGAGTACGGAGACAACAACCCCTCCGGCCGTCATGCCTGTAGCCTCTATGCCGATGTCAACGAAAGCTTCGACCGCCACCGTCGCGAACGGTGACAGCGGGACCGCAGGTAGCACCGACAACGGCGCTGCGAGCGCCAACGGCTTCGCGTTGCCGACCGAGACCCGGGCACTGACCGGGTGGGGTCGCACCGCACCGACCTCCGCCGAAGTGCTCTCGACCAGCGATCCGGAAGTGATCGCCAAGGCCGTGGCCATGGTCGCCGAGGACAACGACGGCAAGCCGGCCCACCTACGTCGCGGCGTGATCGCCCGCGGCCTCGGCCGTTCCTACGGGGACAACGCCCAGAACGCGGGTGGCCTCGTCGTCGACATGACCGCGCTGAACAAGATCCACCGCATCGACCGCGACACTCGCCTGGTCGACGTGGACGCGGGCGTGAACCTGGACCAGCTGATGAAGGCCGCGCTGCCGTTCGGCCTGTGGGTCCCGGTGCTGCCCGGCACGCGACAGGTCACCATCGGCGGTGCGATCGGCTCCGATATCCACGGCAAGAACCACCACAGCGCGGGCAGCTTCGGCAACCACGTGCGTTCGATGGAACTGCTCACCGCCGACGGCACCGTGCAGCACATCACGCCGAAGAAGAACGCCAAGCTGTTCTGGGCCACCATCGGCGGCTGCGGCCTGACCGGCATCATCCTGCGCGCCACCATCGAGATGACGCCGACGGAGACCGCGTACTTCATCGCCGACGGTGACGTGACGCCGACCCTGGACGACACCATCGCCTTCCACAGCGACGGCTCGGAGGACCGCTACGAGTACAGCTCGGCGTGGTTCGACGCGATCAGCCCGGAACCCAAGCTGGGCCGCGCCGCCATCTCCCGCGGCAACCTGGCCAAGCTGGATCAGCTGCCCAAGAAGCTGCAGAAGGATCCGCTGCGGTTCAACGGCAAGACGTTCTTCACGTTGCCCGACGTGTTCCCGAACGGGTTGGCCAACAAGTACACCTTCACCCCGATCGGCGAGCTCTGGTACCGCAAGTCGGGCACCTACCGCTGTAAGGTGCAGAACCTGACGCAGTTCTATCACCCGCTCGACATGCTGGGCGAGTGGAACCGCGGCTACGGCTCCAACGGCTTCCTGCAGTACCAGTTCGTGGTGCCGCCGGAGTCGGTGGAGGAGTTCAAGCGGATCATCATCGACATCCAGCGGTCCGGGTTCTACTCGTTCCTCAATGTTTTCAAGCTCTTCGGACCGGGTAACCAAGCGCCGCTGAGCTTCCCGATGCCCGGGTGGAACATCTGCGTCGACTTCCCGATCTCGGCGGGCCTCAACGAGTTCGTCACCGATCTGGACCGCCGGGTGCTCGAATTCGGCGGGCGGCTCTACACCGGAAAGGACTCGCGCACCACGGCCGAGACCTTCCACAAGATGTACCCGCGGATCGACGAGTGGATCAAGGTCCGCCGGAGTGTGGATCCCACAGGCGTTTTCATGTCCGACATGGCGAGAAGGCTGGAGCTTCAGTGATCAATGCCGTAGGCAACCCGCAGACCATCCTGCTGCTGGGCGGTACCTCGGAGATCGGACTGGCGATCTGCGCCGAGTACCTGAAGAAGGGGCCGGCGCGCATCGTCCTGGCCACCCTGCCCAACGATCCGCTGCGCGAGGGCGCGGTGGCCCAGATGGAGGCCGCGGGCGCGAACAAGGTGGAGGTCGTCGACTTCGACGCGCTCGACACCGACTCGCACCCGAAGGTGATCGACGCGGCGTGGTCCGGCGGTGACGTCGACGTCGCCATCGTGGCCTTCGGTGTGCTCGGCGACGCCGAGCAGCTGTGGCAGGACCAGCGCAAGGCCGTGCAGGTCGCCGGGATCAACTACACCGCGGCGGTTTCCGTCGGCGTGCTGGTCGGCGAGAAGATGAAGGCGCAGGGCTACGGGCGCATCATCGCCATGTCCTCGGTGGCGGGCGAGCGGGTGCGCCGCTCCAACTTCGTCTACGGCTCCACCAAGGCCGGCCTGGACGGCTTCTACCTCGGCCTCGGCGAGGCGCTGCGCCCGTTCGGCCCGCGCGTCCTCGTCATCCGCCCCGGCCAGGTGCGCACCACGACCACCCTGGACCACTGGAAGGCCACCGGCGCCAAGGAAGCCCCGTTCACCGTCGACAAGGAAGACGTGGCGGCGCTGGCGGTCTCGGCCTCCGAAAAGGGCAAGGACCTCATCTGGGCCCCCGGCCCCGTGCGCTTCCTCATGTCCATCCTGCGCCACATCCCCCGCCCGATCTTCCGCAAGCTCCCCCTCTGAGCATTGCCTCGAACCCAGAACTGCCGCGCCATCCCCGATGCCGCGGCAGTTCTCGTTATATCCCGATCACCAGGGGTGAATGTACAATTTCAGCGAGCAGGCGCGGACTTTATGTACAGGAGGCGCACATGTCCCTCACCCATATCGAGATCGATGACGAAGCTCTGGAACAAGCCAAGAGACTCGGCGGGCACCGGACAAAGACGGCGGCCGTCGCCGCCGCGCTAACCGAATACAACAAGCGGATGTCCCGCGCCGCGGCGTACGACCACTACTTCGAGCTGGCTCGCGGCTGGGATATCGAAGGGGCCGAGGCCGCCCACCGAGCGGAGAAGGAGCCACCTGCCAGGTGATCGGATACCTGCTCGATTCCTCGGCGCTGTGGCGCATCCTGCGAGACGAGGCTGTCCACGAACTCTGGCGGACACCGACGACGGACGGGGAGTTGCGGTCCTGCTACCCGCAGCGGGCCGAATTCCTCCGGTCGGCGCGCAATCTGAAGGAGTACTCCGCCTTCCGCGGCATGTATGACGCTTTGTACAGCGATGCCGCGGTGCCGAAATCGGCCGGAACGTGGATCGCCGGTTTGCAGGATCGCGCGGCCGAACGCGGGAACCACGGCTGTCTGTCCAGTGTCGACCTGCAGATCTGCGCTACCGCCGCATACCACGGTCTGGTGGTCGTTCATGACGACGCCGACTTCGTCACCGCCGCGCGACTGGCGACCGAACTTCGGCAGGTGAACGTGCACGAAGGACCGAATCCAGAGTCGGTCTGACGGTGACCTACGGCGACGATGCGGATTCTCGGCCGTGGAAACTGCGACTTCGCGCGGACGATCTGCCCGCAGCGCCAGGGGCCGTTGCCAACAACGTAGATCTCTTCGCGCCGGAGTCGGGTGAGCACTGCGGCCGCCGTCTGTCATTTGCCGGAAAATCGACGCTCCGCCGGATTTCGCGTCCACCTCGCAAGATGTTCTCCGGCGCGAGCTCGGCGGTCACGAGTGATCGCGTGCGATACCGGGCTGCACGCGATCCCGGCGAGGCCCGCTCGCGCGGCGGCGGTGAGACCCAGTCTCCTGCCTGTGTGCGGGGAGTTTGTTAGCGTGCGGTGCGAATCAGGGGCGGCGGTCGGTGGGTGCCGAGCGCAGAGCCGACGACTGGAACCGGAGGCGCTATGAGCACCACTGTCACGGAACAGAGCACCGCGACCCCACCGGGGCGGATGTCGCTGTTCCTGCGGCAGGTGGGAGCCGGACTCGGTGAGGGTCTGCTCGCCGCGCTGGTGGCCGCGGTCGTCGCCGCGGTTGGGCTGGTGGCCTTTTCGCTGGTGTCCTGGCCTGCGTTCAACTCCTCCAATGTGACTCGGGCGTTGACGACGGCGGGGCAGGTCGCGGCGGCCGCGATGCTGATCGCCGCGGTCTGGCTGCTGCGGGCGCACAAGTGGCCTCGGGTGGCGAAAGTGCTGTCCTGGGCCGGGATTTCGGCGTTCGTGACGGTGACGCTCGGGATGCCGCTTGCGGCGACGAAGCTGTACCTGTTCGGCGTGTCGGTCGATCAGGAGTTCCGCACCGAGTACTTGACGCGGCTCACCGACAGCGCGTCGCTGCGCGATATGACGTACATGGATCTGCCGCCGTTCTATCCGGCCGGGTGGTTCTGGGTCGGCGGACGCGTGGCGAATGTGCTGGGGATAGACGGCTGGGAGGCGTTCAAGCCGTACGCGATCGGTTCGCTCGCGGTGGCGGCGGTGCTCGCGCTCGTGCTGTGGACCCAGCTGATCCGGGCCGACTGGGCCGTGGCGGTCACGGCGGCGACGACCGCGGTGGCGCTGACCTACGCCTCGCCCGAGCCGTACAGCTGCGTGATCGTGCTCCTGCTTCCGCCCGCGCTGGTGCTGGCTTGGGGCGCGTTGTATCGACCGCTGGAGGACGGGGCATCGCCCGGCCCGCAGGCGGGAGGGATCAGGACGGCCGGGGGCCGGGGCGCGGTGATCGGCACCGGCCTGTTCCTCGGCATCGCCGCGACCTTCTACACCTTGCACTTCCTCGTCGCCGCCTTCGCGATCGCGCTGATGGGTCTGCTGGCCGCCGGGCTCGAGATCCGGCAGCGGCGGACGTGGCGGGCCGCGGTGCCGCCGCTGGTGCGCCTGCTGGCGATCGCCGCGATCTCCGGGCTGATCGCATTGGTGTGCTGGGGTCCGTACCTGGTGAAGTCGCTCACCACCAAGACACCGGGCTCCGGCACGGCACTGCACTACCTGCCGAAGTCGGGCGCGGAGCTTCCGCTGCCGATGGCCGAGTTCACGCTGCTCGGCGGACTGTGCCTGATCGGAACCGTGTGGCTGGTGGTGCGCGCGGGTTCGTCGCGGCGCGCGCAGGCGCTCGGCATCGGTGTGGTGGCGATCTACCTGTGGACGCTGCTGTCCATGCTGGCGACGGCGGCGGGTACCACCCTGCTGTCGTTCCGGCTGGAGGCGCCGCTGCTCGTGCTGCTCTCCGCCGCGGGCGCGTTCGGTCTCGTCGAGGGCACCCGCGCCGTGTACCAGGCGTTCGGCGAGCCCCCACGATTCCGGCCCGCCGTGGTCGCGATCGCGATCGTCGGCGCACTGGCCTTCGTCCAGGACATCCCGCACGTGCTGACCCCGGAGATCACCACCGCCTACACCGACACCGACGGCGACGGCAACCGCGCCGACAAGCGCCCGGCCTCGGCGGTCTCGTACTACCGCGAGATCGACGCCGCGCTACTCGCCCAGACCGGCCGCCCGCGCGACGAGACGGTCGTCCTCACCGCCGACACCAGCTTCCTCTCCTTCTACCCGTACTGGGGTTTCCAGGCGCTCACCTCGCACTACGCGAACCAGCTCGCCGATTTCCCCGGCCGGGCGGCCACCATCAAGGACTGGAGCGCGCTGGATTCGCCCGCGCAGCTGCTGGACGCGATGGCGCACAGCCCGTGGCGCGCGCCCGACGCCTTCCTGTTCCGCCGCGGCGACGACGCGTACAGCCTGCGCCTGGCCGAGGACGTCTACCCGAACGACCCGAACGTGCGGCGCTATACGGTGAGCTTCCCGAAGCAGCTGTTCGACGACCCCGCCTTCACAAAAACCGACATCGGACCCTTCACCCTCGTCACCGTCCGTCGCTGACACCGGCAAAACCCCAGGTCACCGACCCGGCCGCGAAACAGATGTGTCGGCGGGGCCGTTTCTGGATAACCGACGCACTGGGCGTACCTCCGGCCGCGCGCGCACTGTGGACGGACTCCGTTCGGCAACGCCGTCCGGCGCACAGGCTCGGTGGGCGCCCGCTCTCAGCCGCCATCGCTATATCGTGGGCGGCTGATTTCCGGCAGGGCAGAGGGAGAGTTCGCGCGTGCAGTTGGACAGCGCCGATCGGGAGACGACACAGCGATCGGCGGGAGGTATCACGGCCACCCGGCCGGGACTGCTCCAGCGCCCCGCGATCGCACGGTTGCGCGTCCACCGGGCGGACCTGCTCGTCGGCTGTGCCTACCTGGCGCTGGCCACCGCCGTGCTCTCCAGGCAATGGCGCGACACCGGCAGCGGCTACCTGATCAAGAGTGGTCAGGACCAGACCATGTGGGAGTGGTTCTTCGCGGTGACCGCGCATTCGGTCGCGCACCTGGAGAACCCGCTCGGGACGAACCTGCAGAACTTCCCCGCCGGGGTGAACATGATGGCCAATACGGCCATGTTCGGCGTCGGCGTCCCGTTCACCCCGATCACCCTGCTCTTCGGGCCGACGGTCACCTTCGTGCTCGCTCTCACCCTCGGCCTGGCCGCGACCGCCTACGCCTGGTACCGGCTGTTCGCGCGCGAGCTGGTGACGTCGCGGGCGGCCGCGGCGATCGGCGGACTGTTCTGCGGCTTCGCCCCCGCGATGATCTCGCACGCCAACGCGCACCCGAACTTCGTCGCGCTGGCGCTGCTCCCGATCATCGCCGGACTGCTGATCCGGATGGCGCGCGCGGCCCTCGACGCGCAGGCCGCGCCGCGCAACCGGTTGCGGGACGCGATCGTGCTCGCCGTGCTCGTCGCGTCGCAGATCGCGCTCGGCGAGGAGCCGCTGCTGATCTTCGCGCTCGCCTTCGGGTTGTTCGCGGTGGTCTACCACCTGCACCAGCCGCGGCAGGGCGTGCGTGCGCTGCGCGCGCTGGCCCCCACGATCGCCGCGGCCGCGGGCCTCACGTTGCTGCTCACCGCGGTCCCGCTGTGGTGGCAGTTCTTCGGGCCGCAGAGCTATCACTCCATCGACCACGGTCCGATGGGCAACGACCTGAAGACCCTCGTGCAGTTCCCGTCCGAATCCCTGGGCGGCGCGTGGGCCCCCGGCCAATACGTGGCCATCAACGACACCGAACAGAACGCCTACTTCGGCTGGCCGCTGTTGCTGGTGCTCACCGCCACCGTGGCGCTGCTCTGGCGCGACCGGGTGGTGCGCGCCGCGGCGGCGGTGATCGCGGTGTTCGGCGTGCTCTCGCTCGGTGCGGTGGCCACGGTCGGCAAGCGACCCACCGGCATCGAACTGCCGTGGGCGCTGGCCGAGAAGATTCCCTTGCTGAATTCGGTGCTGGAGACCCGGCTGACGATGGCCGCCGTCCCGGCCATCGCCGCGGTGCTCGCGCTGGCCTCCAATCGCGCCGCGGCCTCGTGGAAGCAGTCGGCGACGGACTGGAAGCCGCTGGCCTGGTTCGCGGCGCTGACCTTCGCGCTGCTGCCGTTGGCGCCGACGGTCCTGCCCGTGACCGAGCGCGCGCCCACGCCGCGATTCTTCGCCGACGGGACGGTGCGAGAGTACGTGCGCGACGGTTCGGTGGTCATGATTCCGCCGCCCCGGCCTCCGGATGCCCGAGCGCTGCGCTGGCAGGCCGACGCGGACTTCTCCTTCCCGCTGGCGGGCGGATATTTCGTCGGGCCGACGGGCGTCGAGAAGAAGGGCAGCTACGGTCCGGAGGCGCGGCAGACCGCGGCGCTGCTGGTGAAGGCGCAGGACACCGGAACGGTGCCGGCGATCGGTGACGAGGAGCGCGCCGCGGCGCTGGCGGATCTGCGGTTCTGGCGGGCGGACGTCCTGGTACTCCCGTTCACGAAGCACTCCGACGTGCTGACCAGCACCGTTACCCAATTGCTCGGCTTCGCCCCGACGCGCGTCGACGACGTGTGGGTCTGGGACGTGCGCGCTGTGCGCTGAACCCGCCGGGCTCCGCCGCCACGGCGCGCGGGCCACCGCACCCTCGGTGCCGAGAGTCACGATCGCGGGGTGGATAGCATGAACGACCGTGCGACCGGACCGATCTTCTCGAGCGTTCACCAGATACCGCCTGATCGCCCTCGTCTCCGGACTTCTCGGATTCGTGCTGGCGCTGCTCACACCGCTGCTGCCGGTGCGGCAGGACCAGGCGACGCTGGACTGGCCCCAGCCGAGCGCCGCCGAGGTCGAGGCGCCGCTGGTGTCGTACGTCCCGCTGCGGCTGGACGCCACGCTGCCGTGCTCGACCCTGCAATCCGGCGCGAGCACGCTGCTGTCCACCATCCCGGTCGCCTCCGGCCAGGCCAGCCCCAAGGGCCTGGTGGTCTCGGTCGCCGGCGGCACGCTCTCGGTGCTGCAACGCGACATTCCGCTGCTGTCCGCGCCGGTGGTCGAGATCGGATCCTGCGGAGGCATCGAGATCTCCTCGACCGCGGCCGCGACCACCGTCGAATTCACCGGAGTCCGACGCGAAGACGGCACCGCCTTCCGCAACACGATCGACCGCGACATCCGCCCGCAGTTGGTCGGCGTGTTCACCGACCTGTCCGCCGAGCAGCTGGGCGGCGCCCGGCTGCGCGCCGACATCGACTCGCGGTTCTCCTCCACGCCGAGCGCGCTGAAGCTGGCCGCGATGATCGCGGCCGCGGTCTGCACGATCATCGCGCTCGTCGCACTGCACCTGCTCGACACCGGTGACGGCAGGCGGGCCCGCCGCTTCCTGCCCGCGCACTGGTGGCGGTTCACCCCCGCCGACGGCGTCGTCCTCGGCACCCTGGTGGTCTGGCACGTCATCGGCGCGAACACCTCCGACGACGGATACATCCTCAATATGGCCAGGGCCTCGGAGCATTCGGGCTACATGGCCAACTACTACCGCTGGTTCGCGGTGCCGGAGGCGCCGTTCGGCTGGTCCTACGAGGTGCTGGCCTGGATGACCAAGATCTCCGACGCCAGCCCGTGGATGCGCCTGCCCACGCTGCTCGCCGGAATCGTCTGCTGGCTGGTGATCAGCCGAGAGGTGCTGCCGCGCCTCGGCGCTCGGGTACGCCGCGACCAGGTCGCGCTGTGGACCGCGGGACTGGTCTTCCTCGCCTTCTGGCTCCCCTACGACAACGGACTGCGCCCGGAACCGCTGATCGCCGCGGGCGCGCTGCTCACCTGGTGCTCCATCGAGCGCGCGATCGCCACCGGCAGGCTGCTGCCCGCCGCCGTCGCGGTGCTCATCGCGGCCTTCTCGCTGGCCGCCGGTCCGACCGGCCTGATCTGCGTCGCCGCGCTGATCGCCGGATCGCGGCCGGTGCTGGAGATCATCGTCAAGCGGGCGCGCGGCACGGACACGGACACCGTGCGCGCCAAGGTGTTCCGCTGGTCGGCGTTGCTGTTTCCCGGTCTCGCGGCCGGAACCCTGGTGCTGATCGCGGTTTTCGCCGATCAGACCCTGGCGACCGTGATGGAAGCGACCCGGGTGCGCACCATCGTCGGCCCGAACGTGGCCTGGTTCGACGAGCGCACCCGCTGGGATTCGCTGCTGATGCTCGCGCCGGACGGTTCGCTGTCCCGGCGCTTCGGCGTGCTGATCATGCTGTTGTGCCTGCTGGTCTGTGTGCTCCAAGTGCTGCGCAAGGGCCGCATCCCCGGCACCTCGCGCGGTCCTTCGGTGCGCATCCTCGGCATCGTGTTCGCGTCGCTGTTCCTGATGATGTTCACGCCGACCAAGTGGACCCACCACTTCGGCGTGTACGCGGGTCTGGCCGGATCGCTGGCGGCGCTGGCCGCTGTCGCGGTGGGCACCGCGGCGATTCGCTCCGCGCGCAACCGCGCGCTGTTCGCCGCCGCCGTGCTGTTCCTGCTCGCGATCACCTTCACCGGCTCCAACGGGTGGTGGTACGTGTCCAGCTACGGCGTGCCGTGGTGGGACAAGGCGCCGCTGGTGGCGGGCAAGGGCATCTCGACGCTGTTCCTCGGCCTGACCGGCGTCGCGCTGCTGCTCGCGCTCTGGTTCCACTACCGCGAGCCCTATCGGCGCGAAAGGACGACGCCCGTCAATGGTTTCGACCGGCTGGCCTCCGCGCCGCTGACCGTCGCCGCCGCGCTGCTCGTGCTGTTCGAGTTCGCCTCGCTCGGCAAGGCCGCGGCCACCCAGTACCCGGCGTACTCGATCGCCAAGTCGAATGTCGAGTCGCTGCGCGGCAATCCGTGCGCGCTGGCCGACGAGGTGCTCGTCGAGACCGACACCGCCGATTCGCTGCTGCTGCCCTACGAGGGCGCGCCCGCCGACGGCTTGAACGCCGAGTCGAAGGGCTTCTCCCCCAACGGCGTCGCGAGCGATCTCACCGCCGACGCGGAGGAGACCACGACGGGCGGCGCGAACACGGTGGACAAGGACTCGAAGAACAAGACGACCAACACCACCGGCGCGGGCACCGGCGGCGGCTCCACACAGCAGGCGGGCATCAACGGCAGCTCCGTGGCGCTGCCGTTCGGGCTCGACCCCGCGCGCACCCCCGTCATGGGCTCCTACCGGGAGGGCGAGCAGCAGCAGTCCTCGCTGACCTCGCAGTGGTACCGCCTCGACCTCACCGACAGCATGCGAAACGACCCCGCCTACCGGGTGCTGGCCATCACCGCGGCGGGCCGGATCAGGACGGTGGACGCCGACGGCGTGGTGACCTACGGCCAGGACCTGAAGCTGGAGTACGGCACCCGCGGCCCCGAGGGGGCGGTGACCACGCTCGGCTCGGTGCAACCGCTCGACATCGGCCCGGCCCCCTCCTGGCGCAACCTCCGTGTGCCGCTGGATCAGCTGCCCGTCGAAGCGAACGCGGTGCGCTTGGTCGCCGTCGACAACGACATCACCTCGAAGCAGTGGCTCGCTGTCACCCCGCCCCGCCTGCCCCGGTTGTCGACCCTCAACTCGGTTGTCGGACAGACAGATCCGGTACTGCTGGACTGGCACGTCGGGCTGGCGTTCCCGTGCCAGCGGCCGTTCGACCACCACGACGGCGTCGCCGAGACGCCCAAGTGGCGCATCCTGCCCGACCGGGTCGGCTCCGACGCCTCCAACGCCTGGCAGGACGACATCGGCGGCGGCCCACTCGGCTGGACCGGACTGCTGACGAAGGCCGAGACAGTGCCCAGCTATCTGGACCACGACTGGGCCCGTGATTGGGGTTCGCTGGAACAGTTCACGCCCTACGCCCCGGACGCCGTGCCCGCCCAGATCGGCGTCACCGAGGTGACGCGCGGCGGGCTCGCGCAGGACGACCCGATCCGGGTGCGCTGAACCCGGCCGGGAATCCGCCGCGATAACGGCGAGCCGGACGCCGAACGGGTCGCGGGTCGCCTACCGAAGGGGGAGGCTGGACGGTCGGTTTCGAACCGCCGTCCTGCCGCGACCCCTCGTCTCGGGGCGCCCGCGAAACCCGCTGACGCACTGCCGGTTTCGGCGAGGTGACACCTCCGTAACCGATGATTCGAATACGAGACGCGGGCGCGTTCGGACCGTAATCTTGTGAGCATGACAGCAGCCTTCGATGACATGGATCTGCGCGATCTCGTCGATCTGCTCACCGACGAGGAAAAGCGCGAAATACGCCCTGCGGTGCAGCGGGTGCTCGGCCGCCTCCCTTCCCAGGAGGTCCTGCGCCGCGAACTCGGGCGCCGCATGCTCGAGGTCTGAGCCGAACCCACCTACCCCCACGGCAACGCGGCTGACGCCGAAAAGCCGTGTTCAGCAGACTGCCCGGAAAACCTTCGCTACCGAGACTCCTGGAACACTCCCCCCATACATCACAGGGCCGTGATGTCGGTTGTTCACCGACGCCACGGCCCTGCTTACTGTTCGGGTCCGGTCAGAACACTCGCATGTCTCCCGGCGACCACATGCCGGAACGGTTCGCGGTGCCCGTCTCGAGGCGGGCGGGCTTCGCGTTCGGGTCGTACTGGTCGTAGCGCTCCAGCGAACCCCAGTCGCGCGCCCAGTCGTCCTTCATGTAGGTCGGCATGGTGGTCGACTTGGCCAGCATTTGCGCGAAGCCGAGCGGACCGCCGAATTCCTCGGCCTGCCAGGTGTTGGTGGAGCTGATGGCCAGCGGACGGTCCGGCAGGATGCGGAACTTCGGCACCTCGGCCACGCCGTTCTCGTGGTAGAACGGCCGCTGGCACGGGAACTGCAGGCCGACGGCCCAGTCCAGCAGGATCGGCTGCTGCGAACCGAGGAAGTCGTTGAGCGACTTCAGCTTCGGCATCCGCGGCGGGGTGAACGCCAGCCACTGGTCACCGATCAGAATCCGGTCCTCGGCGACGATGCGCACGGTATCGGCCTCCGGCGCGATCTCGTCCAGCGGCACCCGCAGGTTGCGCCAGGACGGGAACGGGCCGATATCGCGCGGCAGGTACGTGCCGAGCTTCTCCACCGAGCCGTCGGGCAGGCGGCGACCGTAGTCCACGGTCAGCGACTGGCCGTACTTCATCGCGCCGGTGTCGTCGAAGGACATGATGCGTCCGGCGGCCGAGATCACCACCAGCGGGCGGTCGGCCGATCGCGCGGGCAGTTCGTACCAGCTCGAGGTCAGTGCGGCCGGTTGCTGCATGCCTTCCTGGTAGCTGCCCATGATCGGGGTCGTCGAGGGGTCGAGGCCGAACGGCAGCGCGACGGTGCTGCCGTTCACGCCACGCACACCCTGGCCGCCGCCGGTGCCCGCGCTCTCGCCCTCGGCGAAGGCCGCGCCGACCGACTGGGTGGAGGTGTTGCCGGTGCCCGGCTTCACCTCGACGCTGTCGGCGGACAGGTCGTCCGGCACGCCGTTGGGATCGAAGCCCACCGGCTTGCCGCCGCCAAGCGCGTCGTCGTTGGCGGGCGGGTTGGCCGGATCGATGATCGGCGTCAGCCTGCCCCCGTTCGGGTCGGTCTCCACCAGCACGTCGTTGGCCAGGCCGCACATATTGCCGCCCAGGGCGTCGAAGTTGGAGCGGGCCAGCGAGTACGCCGGGTACTGCGAGTAGGCGCCCTTGGCCAGCGACGCCACCTCCAGCAACACCATCAGCGCGGCGACGACGGTCAGCGGGACCGCGGCGAACTTGCGGATTCGCCTGCCGCGCACGGTTCTCGCCGACGGCTGCGGCTTGGTGTAGTCCTCACGCAGCGCGAACCAGGCGACCAGTGCGAGCGCGAGACCGAAAAGAACAAGCATCAGCGTGTTCGACGAGTAGCCGCTCAGCGAGATCTGCTTGTCGAACCACGGCACGCCGAAGCTGGAGACGTACCAGTAGCCGTTGATGCCGGAGAACGCGATCGCCAGCACGAACAGCAGACCCGCGAGGAAGATGGCCCGGTTCTTACGGGCCCGCAACGCGCTGGCCGAGACCGCGACCGCGGTGACCGCGGCCAGCGAACCGGCGATGCCCGCGTACGCGCCGAAGTGGTGGGTCCACTTCGTCGGGTTGAACATCATGAAGAAGATCGTGCCGAGGACGATGCCCATCAGCCGCCACGTCGGGCCGCTCGCGATGCCGGGCACCCGCCTGCGCCGCAGCAGTACCAGCATGGTGGTGAACAGGCACAGCAGCATGACGAGGAAGGCGAAGCGGCGGGAGAGCGAGCCGTCCACCGTCTCCACGAACAGGTAGTAGTAGCGCAGGTAGTCCTCGTACCAGGCCAGGTTCGGGCCGGTGGCCTGACGCACCCGGTTCGCTTCCTGGATGCCCGCGAAGGTCTGATCGCTGTAGACCGCCGTCAACACCAGCAGGCCCGCCGCCGCGATCGGCGCGAGCAACGGCAGCGCGCCGTGTTCGCGGTGACGGCGCACCACGACCCGCACCAGCGGCCGGATACCGGCGAGCAGCGCGGCGATACACATCAGACCGGTCGGCGCCGCCGCCAGCGTGAAGGCGGCGATCAGCACCGCCGCCGCGGCGGGCAGCAGGCGGCTGGTCGCGATGGCGCGCTCGATCGAAACCCAGGTCAGCAGGGCGCCGAGCGCGACGATCGGCTCCGAGCGCAAGCCGTTGTCGAACGGCAGCCAGAAGGCGAGGAACACCAGGCCGCCGGTCCACAGCGCCACCTTGTTGGTGCGCACGCCGCGCCCGAGGCGGGGCACCACCTCGCGGCTGATCACCATCCAGCAGAGGATGGCGCAGCACAGCGCGGGCAGGCGCACCCACGGGCTGGCCGTGGAGATCTCCGCGAACACCTGGATCACGTAGTAGTACCAGCCGAACGGCGCCTCGGGGACGCCATACCAGCGGAAGTAGTTGGCCATGTAGCCCGCGTCCGGGGCCACCCGCACCATGCTCAGGATGTAGCCGTCGTCGGAGGTGTTGGCCCCGACGAAGTGCCACAGCAGCAGGGTGCCGATCACGGCGCCGTCGGCCCAGGTCGGCTTCAGCCAGTGCGCGGGCAGGAAACGGCGGTGGCCGCGGCCATCGCTGCCGTCGAGGCGGGCCAGCGCGGCGAGGGCGACGAGCGTACAGAGCACCGCGGCGATCATCGCGATCAGCTTGACGAGCGTCGGGCTGGTGCTGAACCGGGTGTCGACGGTCATGTCGAAGGACAGACCGGCGGGCACCGCGCCCTTCAGATCCGAGAAGACGCCGACCACCTGCGGCCGGAAATCACCGGGCATCTGGCCCTCTGCGGGCACCTGCACCGTCTCGGTCTGCCCGGGCGCGCCGCCCTCGACGGGACGGTCGACCTTCAGCATCATGCCCTGGAACGCGGCGAAGGTGCGGTGGTGATCCGACGTGATGACGATCGAGGAGCACTCGCCCATCCGTGCCCGCTCGGCCGAGGCCACCACCGCGTTGCGGTTCACCACGTCGACGGACGTATCGGAGACCCGGACGAAGATCGCCTCCAGCGCCGCGCGGTCGCCCTGCGGCGGCGCGGTCGCCAGCAGCATGCCGCCCTGCTCGGGCAGTGCCGCCACCGACGAACACGGGATGCTCGCCCGCAGGTCGGTCGGCACCTGCGACATCAGCGGCGCCTGCACGTTGCCGAGCGTGCCGCCCTGCGGCCATTTCAGCACCGCCGTGGTCTGCTCGACGGGCAGGAACGGCGTGGCCAGCGCCAGCAGCGCCCCGAGCACACCGGCCACCAGCGCGACTATTCGCGCCGCCCGAAAATCCTTCGGTCGGACTTCGGGTGCGGCGGGAGGCTTCGTCAAGACAGCAGTAGCGACGTCGGGCACGGTTCGCAATGCTAGCGGGTAACGGGACGACGACGGGTCCCGGAAGCGCGCGACGAGTTCATCGAATTTCGGGCCGAGGGTACTTTTCGCCCCGAAAGTGGACCCGACTTGGTGACCCAATACCCGGTGAATGGAAAGGTGTGGGTATGACCAAGGTGAATCTCGAGACGAATTTCGGAGCGATCGTCCTGGAGTTGGACGCGGAGAAGGCGCCCAAGACGGTGCAGAACTTCGTGGACTACGTGAACGCCGGCCACTACGACGGCACGATTTTCCACCGCGTGATCCCGAACTTCATGATCCAGGGCGGCGGTTTCCAGCCCGACATGCGCCAGAAGGGCACCAACGCCCCCATCCAGAACGAGGCGAACAACGGCCTCAAGAACAACAAGTACACGGTCGCGATGGCCCGCACCAACGACCCGCACTCGGCCACCGCTCAGTTCTTCATCAACGTCGCGAACAACGACTTCCTGAACCACTCGGCCCCCACCCCGTCCGGCTGGGGCTACACGGTGTTCGGCTCCGTCGTCGAGGGCACCGAGGTGGTCGACAAGATCGCCGGCGTGGCCACCGGCTCGGCGGGTATGCACCAGGACGTGCCGCTCGACTCGGTTGTCATCACGTCCGCGAAGATCGGCTGACGACCGTAGGAAACGCGAATCGGGCCGTCTCCCCAGGGAGTACGGCCCGATTCCAGTTCACCACGAATTACAGCGGCAGCAGATGGTGCTTGCGCGGGTTGCGCGCGAGCTGCTTGTCCCGCAGCAGATGCAACGCCCTGCGTAGCTCCAGCCGGGTGCTGGACGGCTCGATGACGGCATCGATGTATCCGCGCTCGGCGGCCACCCACGGCGTCGCCACGGTCGCGTTGTAGAAGTCGATCATCTGCTTGCGCACCGCGGCGCGCTGCGCCTCCGGCGCGGCCTCGATCTGTTTCGCCCCGATCAGGCTCACGGCGCTCTCCGCGCCCATCACCGCGATGCGGGCCGTCGGCCAGGCCAGGTTCACGTCGGCGCCGAGCTGCTTGGAGCCCATCACCGCGTAGCCGCCGCCGTAGGACTTGCGGATCACCACCGTGACCTTGGGCACGGTCGCCTCCACGAAGGAGAACAGGAAGCGTCCGCCGCGCTTGATGACGCCGATCTTCTCCTGCTCCACGCCGGGCAGGAACCCGGGCGTGTCGACCACGAAGACGAGCGGGAGCTCGAAGGCGTCGCAGAGCCGGACGAAGTGCGCCGCCTTGTCCGAGGCGCGGGCGTCGAGCGCACCGGCGTACACCATCGGCTGATTGGCGACGACGCCGACGCTGCGGCCGTCCACCCGGGCGAAGCCGGTGATGATATTGCGCCCCGCGCTCGCGCCGACCTCGTGAAAATCGCCGTCGTCGAAGATGCGCAGCAGGATCTCGTGCATGTCGTAGCCCGCGTTGTCGGAGTCCGGCACGAGCGAGTCCAGCTCGCGATCGGTGTCGGTGGGCTCCGGCTCCAGGCCGGGATTCACGATCGGGGCCAGCTCCTGGCAGCTCGTCGGCAGGAAGCCGAGATACTCGCGCACCCACTGGAACGCGGCTGTCTCGTCCTTGGCGACGTGATGGATGTTGCCGTACTCGGCCTGGCTCTGCGCGCCGCCCAGCTCCTCGAGGCTCACGTCCTCGCCGGTGACCTCGCGGATCACCTTCGGTCCGGTGACGAACATGTACGCCTCTTCGGTCGCCACCACCACATCGGTGTTGATCGGGGCGTACACCGCGCCGCCCGCGCACTTGCCGAGGATCATCGAGATCTGCGGCACCAGGCCGGACAGCGGCTCCTGGCGCCGACCGAGTTCCGCGTACCAGGCCAGCGAGGTGACGGCCTCCTGGACGCGCGCGCCGCCGGAGTCGTTGATGCCGACGACCGGGCAGCCGACCTTGGCGGCGTACTCCAGGATGTAGGCGACCTTGCGGCCGAACATCTCGCCGACCGACCCGCCGTACACGGTCTGGTCGTGGGAGAACACCGCCACCGGTCTACCGTCCACCAGGCCGTGTCCGGTGACGACGCCGTCGCCGTACAGCGCGGCGGGATCACCCGGCTTGCGCACCAGCGCGCCGAGTTCCACGAAGGTTCCCGGATCGATCAGCATGTTGATCCGGTCGCGGGCGCTGGGAATACCTTTCTTGGCCCGCTTCGCGACTCCCGCTTCCCCCGCCGGTTCCTGCGCCAGTTCGAGACGTTTACGCAGGTCGGCGAGTTTTTCGGCAGTAGTGCTCACTATGCGCCTTTCGCCTCGATTTCCCCGAGCTTCGCGGTCAGGTCGGTACCGATCCTGCCGATCCGCGGCTCGTCGACGATCTGCAAATGATCACCGGGAATGTGCACGATCTCGAGGCTCTCGATGTACTCGTCCCAGCCGCCGTTCGGGCGCCGGTCCGCGTAGCGGGGCTCCAGCTCGATGGCGCCGTCGTGGTAGCGATCGGCGAGGTAGAGCACGACGTCGCCGTCGTAGCGACTCGGCTGGATCTGTTGCAGCGCCCGCTGTTCGATCCAGGAGGTGCGCTGGTGTTCGAGTACGCCGCCCGGAATCTTCGCACCGCTCATCTTGATGAGGTCGGTGATCATCTTGTACTGCTCTTCGTCACTGGCGGCGGCCAGTTCTTCGATCTGCCCGCGATCCAGCTCGCCGGGGACGTTGTAGGTCTTCCTGGCGAAGACCTGGAAACGCTCGATCCGGCGCACCCGCTCGGCGGGGCTGTTGTCCTCGTTCTGGACCGGGATCGCCAGGTCGATCAGGCCGACCAGCCGCACGTCCGCGCCCTCGGCCCGCAGCAGCTGCGCGACCTGCAGCGCCAGGACCGCGCCAAGCGACCAGCCGTACAGCACGTACGGTCCGTTGCCCTGCAACTTGCGCAGCTCGGGCAGGTACTGGCGGGCCCGCTCCTCGATGGAGCCGTCGACTCGCTCGAAGCCGTACATCGGCGTGTCGGCGGGCAGCCGCTTGAGCAGCGGCTCGTACACCAGGGTGTTGCCACCGGCGGGGTGGAACACGAAGACCGGCACCGCGTTCGACCCCTCGGCGCGCGCACGCAGCGGCCGGACGAAACCGTCCACGTCGGCGCCGCTGTCCTGGAGCTGGCGCACCACGTCGGCCAGCTGTTCGATCGTCTCGCAGTCGAGCACGTCGTCGAGGGTGACCTCGGCACCGACCCGCTCGGTGAGGCGAGCCGCCAGCTTCTCGGCGACCTCTTCCTCCAGGATCGGCAGGGTGTTGAAGATGCCGCCCGCCGACTTGCCGGTGACGACCGCCCAGCTGGCGAAGGTCAACCGCTCGGCGGCGTCGCGCGGCGGCACATCGTCGTCGGCGGCGGAGCTCTCCGTCTGGCCGCCGAACACCGCGGCCGCCTCGGCAGGAGCGACGGCCGGGGTCGCCTGCTGCGCCGCGGCGGCAGGAGCGGCCTGCGGCGTCGCGGCGGCCGATTCGGCTTCGGCGACGATCTTCTCCGCCTCGGCCTGGACCGTGGTGTTCTCGGCGTCCAGCCCGGGCACCGGCGCGCCCGCGGCCTTCACCGCCGCGGCCGGGTCAACGCCCGACTCCAGCGCCGAACGCGCCGCCGCGAGAACATTGCCGTCGACGGCGATCTCCTCACCCGCGGCCTGCTTGTCGGCGATGGCCTGCACCTCGTCGCGGTGCTCGATGGCGTAGCGCAGCACCTTGCCGACCTCGTTGAGGTTGGCGTCGCGCACGGCCTGGATCTGCAACTGCGGGATGTCGAATTCGTACTCGACGCGGTTCTTGATGCGCATGGCCATCAGCGAGTCCAGACCCAGCTCCATGAGCGGGATCTCCATCGGCAGGTCCTCGACGGCGTAGCCCATGGACTCGGCGACGATGATCGCCAGCCGATCCTCGATGGTCTGGCTGCCGTGGGGATCCCAGCGGTCGCCGAAGGTCTCCACGACCTCGGTCTCCGCCACGGTCGCCACAGCGGTCTCGGTGACCGGTTGCGCCACAGCGGTTTCCGGCAGCGCGGCGCCGGAGGTGACAACGGCCTCGAACAGCAGGCGGAAGGCGTTGCCCTCCTTGGCGTGTACCTGCGCCGACGCGCCGCCGAGGTGCGGGGTCAGCGTGGTGGTCAGCGTTCCGGCGGCGGGCAGCGCGGCGTGGGTGATCGAAGCACCCACCGCGACATCGCTGAGCACCTGCGCCGCGGCGGAATTCACCAGCGCGGCCAGATCGGTGACGACGCCCGCCTGCACCTCCCAGACGTGGCGGCCGTCCGGCAGCGCGACGTGCGCACCGGGAACCCTGGTGTTGCCGCTGCCGCTGGACATCCGGCTCTGCGGCCAGAACTCCTTGCGCACGAACACCGTTCGCGGCACATCGGCGTACTCGCCCGCGGGCAGCAGCGAGGACAGGTCGACGGCGTGGCCGTGCACGTAGAGCTGGGCCAGCGCGGAGATCACGCCCGCAGGCTCGTCTTCCTTGCGCTTGAGCGTCGGGATGAGCTGCGCGTCGTGCAGCCCGGCCGCGAAGGTGGTGCCGAGAACCTGCATCAGCGCAACGGAATTGGGCGCGAGCTCCAGGAACGTGGTGTGCCCGGAGTCCACCGCGAGCTTCACCGCGTTGGTGAAGTACACGCTGTGGCGCATGTTCTTGACCCAGTAGTCCTCGTCGTGGATCGGGTCGTGGCCGGGACGGTAGAACTGCTCCTTGTTCACCGTCGAGTACAGGCCCGCCTTCATGCGGGTCGGCTCGATGCCCGCCAGTTCCGCGGCCAGCTCGCCGAGCAGCGGATCCATCTGCGAGGTGTGGCCCGCGCCGCGGGTCTGGAGCACGCGGGCGAACTTGCCCGCCTCCTCGACCTTGGCGACGATCGCCTGCACCTGGTCGGTCGGGCCGCCGATCACCGTGTTGGTCGGCGCGGCGTACACCGCGACCTCCACGTCCGGGTACTCCGGCAGCATGGCCTCGATGTCCGCGGCGCTCAGTTCGACGAGCGCCATGTTGCGCACGTCGGCGTCGGTGATCATCGCCTCGCCCTCGCCCATCAGGCGCGAACGGGCGCAGATCACCCGCACCGCGTCCTCGAGCGCGAGGCCGCCCGCGATGTACGCGCCCGCGACCTCACCCATCGAGTGGCCGACGACGGCGGTGGGCTCGGCGCCGTGCGCGCGCAGCAGCGCGGCGAGACCGATCTGGATGGTGAAGATGCCGACCTGCGAGGTGCCGACGTTGTAGTCCTGGGCGTCGTCCAGGATCAGCTCGCGCACCGAGTAACCGGCCTCGTCCTGCACCAGCTCGTCGACCTCGTCGACGGTGGCGCGGAAGATCGCGTTCTCCAGGTAGAGCTGCTTGCCCATCTTGCGGTGCTGCGCGCCGAAACCGGCGAGCACCCAGACCGGGCCCTGCGCGGCGGGAGCGTCGGCGGTGAACACGCCGGTACCCGGCTTGCCCGCGGCGATGGCGCGCAGACCGGCGATCGCCTCCTCGTGCGTCTTGGCGAGCACGACGCCGCGCGAACGCCAGTGGCTGCGCTTGGCCAGCGAACGGGCCACGTCGGCGAGCGGGACGTCGCGACCCGCGCCGGACTCCAGCCAGTCGGCCAGCACGGCGGCGGCGCGCTTGCGCCGGGAGGGCAGGTAGCCGGACACCGCGAGGATCACCGGCAGCGGCTCTTCGCGGTCCGTCGACCACTCGGCGGGCGCCTCCGCGGCTTCCGCCTCAGCGGCCTCCGCCTCGACAGCTTCCGCCCCGGCCTCGGCGACGATCTCGGTGGCCTCCGCGACCACGTCGGTGGTCTCGTCATCAAGGTTCTGCTCAGCAGACACCTCGACAGGCGCGCCCTCAGCGGGCGCGGCAGCGGACGCATACTCCTGAAGCACGACGTGCGCGTTGGTGCCGCCGAAGCCGAAGCCGGAGATGCCGACGGTGGCGACGCCGCTGTAGCGCGGGAACTCGGTCGGCGCGTCGACGACCTTCAGCCGCGCCTGCTCGAACGGGATGAACGGGCTCGGGCCCGCGTAGTTGATGTTCGGCGGAATCACGTTGTGCTGGAACGCCATGATCACCTTGGCCAGGCTGGCCGCGCCCGCGCCGGATTCCAGGTGGCCGAAGTTGGTCTTGGCCGAGCCGAGCAGCGCGGGCTTATCGGCGTCGCGACCGCGACCGACCACCCGGCCGAGCGCGTCGGCCTCGATCGGGTCGCCGATCGGGGTGCCGGTGCCGTGCGCCTCGATGTAGTCGACAGTGGAGGGCTTGATGCCCGCGTCGCGATAGGCCGCACGCAGCACATCCGCCTGCGCGTCCGGGTTGGGTGCCAGCAGACCGTTGGAACGGCCGTCGTTGTTGACCGCGGAGCCCTTGATGACCGCGAGAATCCGGTCGCCGTCCCGCTCCGCGTCGGTCAGTCGCTTCAGCACGACCAGGCCGCCGCCCTCGGAGCGGACCATACCGTCGGCGTCGGAGGAGAAGGCCTTGATGTGGCCGTCCTTCGCGACGCCGCCGCCCATGTCGAAACCGAGTGTGGCCATCGGCGTCAGGATCATGTTGATGCCGCCCGCCAGCGCCAGATCGGATTCGCCGTCGCGCAGCGCACGCACCGCCTGGTGCACGGCGACGATCGTCGACGAGCAGGCCGTATCGACGGAGACCGACGGACCGCGGAAGTCGAAGAAGTAGGACACCCGGTTGGGGATGATGCTGGAGACGCTGCCCATGATGGCGTAACCCTGGGCCGTCGCGGGCAAGTTGGGGTCGCGCTCACCGCTGAGGCCGAGCGCCGCGATCAACTGGAAGTCGTTGGCGGACGAACCGATGAAGACGCCCACCGACTCACCGCGCAGCTCGCTCGCCGGAATCCTGGCGTGCTCGAGCGCCTCCCAGGTCAGCTCCATCATGAGTCGCTGCTGCGGATCGACGCGCTCGACTTCGATCGGCGACATCGCGAAGAACTCGGCATCGAAGCCCTTGACGACCTCTTGGTCCAGGTAGCCGCCGAGCGTATTGCCCTCGGCGACAGCCTTGGCGACTTCGGGCTCGCTCAGGAACTCCGACCACCGGCCTTCGGGCACTTCCCGGATGCCATCGCCCTGGTTGATCAGGAACTCCCAGGTCGACTCCGGGGTGTCGCCAGCGCCGGGCAGCCGGGTGGACAGGCCGACGATCGCGATGTCGTGTGCGTCGCCGGGGGTGTAACCGCCGGTGTAGAAAGCGTCGTCGACCGACTCCTCGGGCGCCTCGGGTTCACCGTGCACGATGACCTCGGCCAACGATGCGATGGTCGGGTGCTTGTAGACGACGGTCGCGTTCAGCACCACACCGGTGAGTTCCTCGATGTCGCCGCCGAGGGCGAGGGCGTCGCGCGAGGCGAGCCCGAATTCCTCCATCGGCCGATCCACCGTGATCTGCTCGATCGGCTGGCCGGTCGCGTCGGCGACCCAGCGGCGCAACCACTCTCGCAGTTCGTTCACCGACATGTCGGCGGTGGCGGGCGCGGCCGTGCCTTCCGGGGCGGCGGACGCGGTTTCGGTCGTCTGGGTGGGCGTGCCCTCGTTGTCAGCCATCAATTCCTCAAGCTACCTGTCTGCGTACCGGGCGCGCCGTGGATTGACGCTCGGCGTGGATGAGATCCGCGCCGAGCGTCGATGATCGGCCTCTAACTCACCCTGGGCAATTACTCTTCCGGTGCATCGGGGAAAGCCTGCTGGGTGTAACCGCCCCGCAAGGTTCCCTCCAGATAAGCAGTCTTGCAGGCGCGCCGGGCGATCTTGCCGCTGGAGGTGCGCGGGATCGAGCCCGCGGGCACCAGCAGCACGTCGCGCACGGTGACGCCGTGGCGCTGCGAGACCGCCGCGCGCACCGCGTCGGCGATCGGCAGCGGATCGGCCTTGCCCGCGCCAGGCCCGCGCTCGCCGACGATGACGAGCTGCTCGGAGGCGTCGTCGGCGTCGAAGGACTTCAGGCCCGAGTGGCTGCCCTGCTCGAAGACCTCGGCGGGCAGCTGGTTGGCGGGCACCGCGAACGCGGCGACGAAGCCGGGGCGCAGCGCCTTGCTGGCTTCCTGCGCCGAGTACTCGAGGTCCTGCGGGTAGTGGTTGCGGCCGTCCACGATCACCAGGTCCTTCACGCGGCCGGTGATGTACAGCTCGCCCTCGAAGTACACGCCGTAGTCGCCGGTGCGCATCCAGTGCGCGTCGGACTCGGCGCCCTCGGTGTGGCTGCCCTCGACGAGCGGCTCGGTGATCTTGTTCTGGAAGGTCTTCGCGGTTTCCTCGGGCCTGCCCCAGTAGCCGATGCCCATGTTGTTGCCGTGCAGCCAGATCTCGCCGACCCGGCCGTCGGGCAGCTCGTGGCCGCCACCGTCGTTCTCGACGGTCTCCGGGTCCACGATCACGGCCCACTGCGACCGGGCCACGTAACCGCAGGACACCTGCGCGATGGCGGCCTCGGCGTCCTGCTCGACCTTCACCATCCGGCCGGCATTGAGCTCGTTGCGGTCCACATAGACGACCTTGGCCTCGTCCTCGGCCTTGGTCGCCGAGACGAACAGGGTCGCCTCGGCCATGCCGTAGCAGGGCTTGATGGCGGTCTTGGGCAGGCCGAACGGCGCGAAGGCCTCGTTGAACTTCCGCATCGAGGAGGTGGTGACCGGCTCGCTGCCGTTGATCAGGCCGATGACGTTCGACAGATCCAGCGACTCGCCCGGCTTCGGCAGACCGCGCGCCGCGGCGTGCTCGAAGGCGAAGTTCGGTGCGGCGGCGAAGGTTCCGGCGCCGTCGGAGACCGCGGCCAGTTCCTTGATCCAGCGGTACGGGCGGCGCACGAACGCGCTCGGCGACATGATGGTGATGTACTTGCCGCCCACCGCGGGCAGGATCACCGTCAGCAGGCCCATGTCGTGGAACAGCGGCAGCCAGGTGACGCCGCGCGAGTTCCAGTCCAGATTGATGGAGTGGACCATCTGCAGCAGGTTGGTGCCGACGGCGCGGTGGGTGATCTCCACGCCGGCCGGTACCCGGGTCGAGCCCGAGGTGTACTGCAGGTAGGCGATGTCGTCGATCTTGATGTCCGGGCGCACCCAGGTCTCGCCGACGCTGTCGGGGATCGCGTCGACGGCGATGATGCGCGGGCGCTGCGCGGCGGGTAGCGCGCGGAAGAACTGACGCACCCCGGCCGCGGAGGAGCTCGCGGTCAGGATGGCGGAGGGCTCACAGTCGCCGAGCACGGCGTGCAGGCGGTCGGTGTGGCCGGGCTCGTCCGGGTCGAACAGCGGCACCGAGATGGTGCCCGCGTAGATGGCGGCGAAGAAGGAGACCACGTAGTCGAGGCCCTGCGGAGCCAGGATCGCGACACGGTCGCCCCGCTTGGTCACCTGCTGCAGTCGGGCGGCCACCGCGCGCAGCCGGACACCGAATTGCTGCCACGTCAGCTCGTGTACCTCACCATCGCGTTCCCGCGAGTAGTCGATGTAGCGGTACGCGAGCGTGTTCGCGTCGTTGCGGGTGTGCTTCTCGACGTGATCGACCAGGGTGTGATCCTCGGGAATACGGATGTTCCCGGTCTCGTCCAGGTAGTCGTCGAAAGTCTCGTCCATTCCTTCTTCTCCTCCGAGGCACACGCAGCAAGACGGCGGCACCGCCGCCCGTCACCTACCTGTGAGGCCCCGACTCGCTTTCGCCCGCGGGTGCTCTTCGTCTTAGAGCCGAACCTGCAGATTTTCACGCGGTCTGCGCGGTGACCGCTATCGGCTAAATGTTCTCAAACCAGAGTCATGTTACAGAGAAGACCGGGTCACTCGTCCCGCAGCAGGGGGATAACCGGTGCGAACGCGTCCATCTGGGTGGGGAACACCCCGACATACGACATCGAAGTGAGTTGTCGCACACGACGGATCTGTTCGGCGATCTCCTCGAACGTTCCGATCGCCACGTAAGGCGAATTCAGAATGTCCTCGACCGAGAGCTTGGTGTCCACCTCGAGATCGGGGTGCAGACCGCGCTCGATGGCCGAGAGCGCCATCTCGGCGGTCTTCTCCCGATCGTCGGTGATGACGATCGCGGTGATGGCCCAGTTCAGCTCGATCTGATCGAACCGCTCGCCCGCGGCCTCCTTGATCAGATTCACCTTCTCGATGGTCTTCTCCATGGTGATGCCGGAGAGCAGACCCTTGCCGTTCTTGGTGGTGACCGGAACGACGGAGATGATGTCGGCGTGCTTGGCGGCCAGGCGCAGCATCTTCGGTCCGCCGCCGCCGGTGCAGATCGGCGGGCGCGGGCCCTGCCGCGGACGCGGGGTGCCCTTGATGCCGTTGACCTGGTAGTACTTGCCCTCGAAGGTGCATTCCTGACCGCGCAGCAGCACGTCCAGAATGGTCAGCGCCTCGTCGAGCTTGGCGAGACGCACGCCCGGGGAGTCGTAGACCAAGCCCGCGGCCTGGTACTCGTCCTGCTTCCAGCCCGCGCCGAGGCCCACCTCGAGACGGCCCTTCGACAGCACGTCGATGGTGGCCAGATCCTTGGCGAGCACCACGGGGTGCCGGAAACCGTTGGCGAGCACCGAGGTTCCGAGGCGGATCTTCTCGGTGGCCTGGGTCAGTGCGCCGAGCGCGGCGATCGGACCGATCTGGTCACCGAGGTGATCCGGCACGACGAAGGTGTCGTAGCCGTACTCCTCGGCCTGCTGCGCCGTCTGAACGAACTTGCGGGCTCCGCCCTCTTGCTTGTTCCCCTCGCCCGCAGCCGCGAAGCGAAAAGGACGCAACGGGGTGCCCAATGCGGTCAGCTCACCGGCCGTGGCGGCGGCTTGTGTCATGAACTCATGCTCCTGGCTGTAAGGAAATGCGGCGCGAATCCCGCCCCCGATACTGGGGGGTAGTCGCGATCATCAGCGCACTTTACAACGTACCGACGAACTCCCGTGCGTTTGCGGCGGCACGGACTGGCCGAACACACGCCTGCGTCCGCGTGGTTTGTGCCATCTCACGAATGCGGCGGTCGAGGGGCTCCCTCGATCAGACCGCTCGCCCAGCCCGCCGTCCACTGCGTCGCCGTGGTGCCGTTTCCGTCCACCACGAATCCGTTGTAGAGAGCGTGCACCGGATTCCCGACCGCGCGCACCAGCGTGACCACACTGGGAATCCAGTTCACCGGATTCAGCGCTTGCTGCGGTGAATCACAGATCAAATCGCCTGGGGCGCAGATGGTGTAGGTGCGGTCGGCGAGCGCGCCGAAACCGCCCCGCGGACCGGTCATCGTGATGCCCGGTACCTTCAGGCCCGCCAGCGCGACCTCGGCGCCGACGCCGGGCGGCGGCGTACCGACCGGGATGGCCCCACCGGGTTCGGCGCCGGCGACGCGGCGACCGTCGGCGATCAGCGTGACGCCGAGCACCCGATCGGCCGGAACCGGACCCTTGCCCGCGCCGATCTGCGCGGCGATATCGCCCGCGATCACCGCACCCTGCGAGAACCCGGCGATCACGTAGGTGGTCAAGGGGCATTCACGGGCCCGCTCGGTCATCGCGTCGACCATCCGCTGGGCGCCCTCGGAGCGGCTGTTGTTGTAGGACTGCTGGCCGTCCGGCGGGATCGCCACCGGGTTCGAGAACTGCGCCACGTACGGCACGGTGTAGACGTCGACCCGCTCGGCGGGGAACTGCTGCTGCACCGGACCGGAGATGTTGAGCATCAGCGACAGCGGATTGGCCGCCGGGTTGTGCGGGTCGTCCGTGCTGTTCGACTCCCACGTGCCCGGCACCGAGATCATCTGCACGTCCGGACAGGTGGCGGGCTGTGACGTGGGCGGCGTCGGCGGCTCGGGTCCCGGTTTCGGCACCCGCAGCCGTCCGGCCAGCAGGAACCACAGCAGGATCACCACGACGACGATCAACGCGATGACCGCGAGTAACACCAGGCACCCCGCCGGCCCTATCCGGCGGGGTCTCGAACCGCGACGCGCACTCACTGGCAGTAGTTCTGCTTGGCCGTCTGGATGTAGATCTGCCCGGCTTGCTCCACCGACATCTTGGCCGGGTCGAAGGACGGATCGGAACCGGCCATGGCATTGACGAACGTGGTCAGATCAGCCTCGGAAGCGCCCGCGGCGACACCCTGGCAGACATAGCTGCCGATGCTCAGCGCGATGTCCGGGCTGGACGGTGTCACGCCCTGCGCCTTCAGCGCGTCGAGGAACTTGCGGTCCTTTTCGGTGAGGTTGGAGGTGTCCGCGGGCGGCACCTCGTTGGTCGGCACCGGCTGCGGGCGCTCCGGCGCGGCGGTGTCGGCGGGCGGCGGTGCCTGCTCGGGGGCGGGGGCCGGCGTGCTCTGGTGGCCCTCGTGGCTGCCCTCGGCGGGACTGGTCGTCGCGGCGGCAGGCTGCGACGCAGTCGTGGTCGGCGTCAGCCTCGGCGTGCTCGTCGCGGTCGAGTCGTTGTCACCGCAAGCGGCGAGCAGGCCGGTAGCGGCGATCGCCACGGCAACGCCCAGTACCTTTCCACGGGTCCGATGCATGAATTTCTGTCCTCGATCTGTCGGCAAGGGGGATCGGTCGCCCCCAGGGTAATGGCAACGACCGGCCAGCCGCCGTCAGTCACCCGACAGACCGGTCGGAATCAAAGGCCGTGAACCTCCGATTTGCCATCACGCACCGTGATGAACCCGACTTGGAAGTTCTGCCGCACCCCGCCGGGAATCGCGAATTCGTCGCTGATCGGATAGCCGAGTTTGCCGTGCTCGAAGCCGACGCCTTGCCAGGCGTCCAGCACGGGTCCGTTGCGCACCGCCCACGCGCCGGAGAGCGGACTCCAGTAGACGTTGCCGCCCTCGAATCGGCTGTAGCGACCGAGATCCTTCAGCGGAAGTTCCTCTTCCGCAGGGAAACCCAGCCAGCTGTTCTCGTAACCCAGCTCGGCGTACTTGGCGAGGATCAGGCCCTGCACTCGGTGCACGCCGGTCTTGGCGCTGTAGTAGAACGGGCCGGCTTCGAACGCCTGCACCGCGCCGTCCTTGTTCGGCGTCTTGACCTCGGGCGCGGTCGGATAGCCCGCCGGTCCGCGCTCGAAGCCCTGTCTGCCCCATTCGTCGAGGATCGCGCCGCGCACCACTTGGGCGCCGGTCTGTGGCGTCCAATACAGCGAGCCGTGCTGGAACGGCTGGAACCGTCCGCGGCCGTCGGGCAGCGCGCGTTCGGCGCCGGTCGGCAGCCCGAGCGGGCCCGCGGGTCCGTGCGCGGCCTGGTAACCGCCGCCGATCATGCCCGCGACCGCGTGTGCCCCGGTCTCCGGCGAGAAGAACATGCGGCCACCGCGGAACTCCTGCGCGACGCCACCCGGCACCTGGTACTCCGCGGTGAGGCACTCGCCCAGCCAGCCGTTCGCGGCCAGCGCGGCGCCGATCGGTTCCGCGGGCGCGCACGCGGGCTTGCTCGCTTCCACCCCGAGCGCGGACGCCGCCTGCGTCCAGGACTGGCGCATCTCGAAATCCCAGTACGGCCACGTGTGGGTACCCGAGGCGCGGTAGTTGACCTGCGCCGGAATGGACAGCTGGGCCAGCTTGGCGACGAAGTTCTCCGAGGTGAGCCGGGACAGGACCTCCAGGCCCATACCCGCGTAGTTGGTGCTCACGCCGGGGATGATGCCCGCGGCCTGATCGAACGGCCCGGTCGTGCCGCTGCCGCTGGAGACGTAGAGGCTGATGCCCTTCAACCGGTCGGCCAGCGTGTACGGGTCGTGGTTCTGCCACTCCTGGCTGGTCGGCGGGCCCCACATCGCGGCCGAGTCGAAACCGCCCGCGTCGCGCATGGCGAACTCGATGGCCTGTGGCATGCCGAGCGTGGTCGTGGTGAGGAAGCCCGAGTACGAGGCGGCGTATTTGGCGAAACCCGGATTGCGCCCGGCGAGGAACATCGCCGCCGTGCCGCCCATCGAAAGACCTTGCATGCCACGCACATCCGTGGCTCGCCACTGGCTCTCCAGCAGCGGCGGCAGCTCCTTGGTCAGGAACGTCTCCCACTTGTAGTTCCTGCCGTTGTCCGGCTGCAGCCAGTCGGAGTAGAAGCTGGACTGGCCGCCGATCGGCAGCACCACCGTGACGTTCTTGTCGGTGAAGAAGTCGACGGCGCCCGCGTCCTTGGTCCAGCCGCTCTCGTCCTCGGTGGCGCGCAGGCCGTCGAGCATGAACAGCACGGGGAACCTGGCGTCCGGCCGAGCGTTCCATTCCCTGGCCAGCAGCAGCTGCACCTGCACCGGCGCGCCCATGGACGGCGAGTTCACCCACAGCGCCACCCGGCGGTCACCGAGCCAGATCACGTTCTGCACCGAGGCCGCGGCGGGCACGGTCGCGGGCTGGGCCGCGGCGGGCGCGGTCAGCGGGGTGGTTCCGGCGGCGAGCGGTAGCACCAGGGCGGTGGCGAGCAGGGCGAATCGGCCGCGCGTCGTGCGTCCGCCGCGACGACGTGCCTTCCCCCATTTACCACACGCAACTTCAGCCACGAGAGGTGTTTCTACTCCGGCAAACCCCCAGTTCCCGGTAGACGCGCCCGTAGCAAACCGGGGTGTCTGATTTCTCCGGTTGCCTTACGGCGTGTCGGGCGGCCCGGCGAAAACGACGGCGCCGCCGCTTCCACGAGGAAGCGGCGGCGCCGTGCCGTTGTTCAGTGCGCGGAGATCACCAGGCGCCGGTGGCGTCCAGGATGCCCTTGCGGGAGTTCCACAGCTGGCCCTCCCAGTACTTCCACGAGTGGGTACCCGCGGCCGGGAAGTCGAAGAAGGCCGGGATGCCGAGCGAGCCGAGGCGAACCTGGAACGCGCGGGTGTTGACCAGCGACAGGGCCTCGAGCGCCATCGCGTTACCGGTGTTGAACAGGCCGACCGGCGAGTTCGGCCGGTCGAACTGACCGGGCAGACCCGACGCCGCCGAGATGTACATCGGCAGGCCCTTCAGCTGCGGCGCGAACACGAACGGGTCCATCCGCAGCCACTGCGGGCTCCACGGCGCGGCCATCGAGTCGACGTTGTAGCGGCCCGCGTCCAGCATCGCGATGCGGATCGCCTCGCGCATGCCCGGCGCCGAGATGTTCAGGTAGCCGGAGTAGGAGCCGGCGAACTTGAACTGGTCGCGGTGGTAGGCGGCCAGGGCCAGCGCGGCGCTACCGCCCATGGACAGGCCGATGACCGCGTTGTTGTTCTTGGAGACGCCGTAGCCCGCGAGGAAGTTCGGCAGCTCGTTGGTCAGGAAGCTTTCCCACTTGTAGGTGGTCTTCTGACCGTTGGTGTTGCTGGGCGCGTACCAGTCGGTGTAGAAGCTCGACTGGCCGCCGACCGGCATCACCAGGGTGATGTTGTCGTTCTTGAACTGGTCCATCGCGTTCGTCTCGAACGACCAGGCATTGCGGTCGTCACGAGCGCGCAGGCCGTCGAGCATGTACAGCGCCGCGTTGCCGCCGCGCGATGCCCACTGCACCTGGACCTTGATCGGACCCATCTGGGACGGGACCATCAGCTCTTCGTAGCCACCCGCGGGCGCGCGCAGCACCGGCGCGTGCACGGGAGCCGCGGTGGCGACGGTCGGGGAAGCCAATCCGGCGGCGATCGGAAGCGCCAGTGCAGCCGCACCGACACCCAGAATTCGATGACGCCAACCACGAGGTGCGCCTTGCCGACCCGACTTGACACTCGGCGCGGCGGCCCTGCCGAAACGCATGAATCCTGCTCACTTTCTGCTGTTGCGGTGTCGCCATGCCGATCCGGCGAGACGACACCCGTGCTGCCAACGACGCGCGTCACACCCATGCCGGTTCCCGACATTCCGGCATCAATCGACGGCGCTACAACGATCTGGTCACACTTGCGCTCGCAGGAGGATATTCGACGTCCGAATCCTTAGCAAGGCTGCGGTCGGCCGGGTGGCCGAAATCCGCCCGCGCACAATCTGTGATCGTGCGGTGACCCTACCGCGTTCCAGCAGTGATGTCGTCCCCGACCGTCGATTTTGTTACGTAATCCAGAAGTGATCGATATCGTCCGTCACCGAAGGATTACCCGCGCGGGCGGAAATGGGCCGACAGAACGCCGCCGTACGGCGTGCGATCCGGCAGCATTGCCGGGCGCATCGCTTCGCGCACGCCAGGCCTCGAGAGATCGAGCACACCCGAGAACGATCCGGCGAACTCGAACCGACCGCGATGCGGCGCGGCGAGCGACAGCGCGGCGCTGCCGCTCGTCGAGAGCCCGCCGCCCGCCCGGCGCACGCGATACCGGGGCATGCACCGGAGCGGCGGTGGCGACCGTCGGGGGTCGCCCCCCGACGTCGCATTTGTTACGTCATCCAATATGCGCGCTCATATCGGGCAACATCGCGAGCACCTGATCGTTCCAGTAAGGCCAGCTGTGCACGCCGATCTCCGGGTAGTTGTAGATCACGTTCGCACCGCCCAGGCTGTCCATCTTGGACTGGAAAGCGCGGGTGTTGGCCAGCGCGAGCGTCTCCAGCGCCCTGGCGTTGTTGAGGTGATACAGGTCGATCGGAGCATTGATCACGTCACGCGGGCCGCTCATGCCGCTTCCCGCCGAGATCCAGAGCCGAGTTCCGTGCTGCCGCAACAGTTGTGCGAACATGAACGGGTCGTGGCGCAGCCAGCGCGGATCCCACGGCGGCCCCCACATGGCGTCGATGTTGAAACCGCCCGCGTCGAGGAGCGCCAGCCGCAATGCCTCGCGCATGCCGGGCGCCGAAATGTTCAGATATCCGGAATACGAACCCGCGTAACGGAATTGGTCGGGGTGATAGGCGGCCAAGGCGAGCGCGGCGCTGCCGCCCATGGACAGACCGAAGACGCCGTTGCCGTTCGGGTTGAAACCGAGCCGGTCGCGCAGCGCCCAGCGCAGATTCTCGGTGAGGAACGTTTCCCAGGCGTAAGTGATCGCCTGGCCGTTGGTGTTGCTCGGCGCGATCCAGTCCGAATAGAAACTGGACTGGCCGCCGATCGGCATCACCACGTTGATGTTCCACTGCGTGAGGACGCGGGAGATGTCGGTGTCGATCTCCCAGCCGCTCAGGTCGTTGCGGGCGCGCAACCCGTCCAGCGCGTAGACGACGCGCTGGGTGTTGCCGTCGGCGGCGCGGAAGATCCGGTTCTTGATCGGGCCCATGCTGGAGTCGACCCAGAAATCGAAGCCCGCCGGATCGAAACTCGCCGCGGCCGGGGCGCTCAGCCCCGCGCTGGCCGCGCCGAACGGCACCGCGAGGGCGAGTGCCAGACCGGCGACCGAGCGCCGTAACCACCGTTGTGAAGTCCGTATCCCGGCAACCGCACCGCTCATGCCTGCGCCTCGCTGACGCTCGGCTCCAGCATGCGCGCGGCCCGCCGGTACATGATTCGCTCACTGCGTTCACTCATCGCGTCAACTCGCATCGACCAGACCTTTCGCCCGCGCGGTCACCGTTGACCGCAACCGTCGTGCATGAGGATCGCCACTCGGCGCCGAGAACCGGAGGAGCGCAGGTTTCGGCGGTACTGCTCTTCTATATGCGGGTATTCGAAGCAGAGGCCCCCGAGACGCGCTGCGATATCGGATCGTGACCAAAACCGGACATCGGCCCGTTCGGCCCCCGCAGGGGACGCTTACGGGTGCGGGAGTCGGTAGACGTTCATCCGCTGGCGACCGCTCAGCCAACGCGGAAAACAAAAGGACCGCCCGGAGCCAGGTGGCTCCGAGCGGTCCTCTGCGTCGCGCTCAGCCGATGTTCGCGGACAGGTCGGGAAGCATGCGGTTCGCCTCTTCGGCCCAGTTGTTCCAGGCGTGAATGCCGTACGCCGGGAAGGAGTAGACGGCGTTGCCGCCGCCGAGCGTCGCCATGCGCGCCTGGAAGGCCCGGGTGTTGACCAGCGCGAGCGCCTCGAGCCCCATGCCGTTGAGGGTGTTGAAGCTCGGCGAATCGGTGGCCGAGGGCAGGCCGCTGGCCGCCGCCACCCACAGGCGGGTGCCGTTGCGAATCAGGTTGGGCGCGAACACGAACGGGTCCATCCGCAGCCACTGCGGGCCCCACGGCGGCGCCATCGAGTCCACGTTGTAGCCGCCAGCGTCGAGCATGGCCACGCGGATCGCCTCGCGCATGCCGGGGGCGGAGTTGTTCAGGTACCCGGAGAAAGAACCGGCGAAGCTGAACTGATCCGGGTGGTAAGCCGCCAGGGTCAGCGCGGCGCTGCCGCCCATCGACAGACCGAACACACCGTTGCGGTTCGGATTGAAGCCGAGCCGGTCGCGCAGCGCCGAGCGCAGGTTCTGGGTCAGGAAGGTTTCCCACTGGTAGCGGTAGCTCTTACCGGGACCGCCCGCGAGCGCGTTCATCGCGCCGGAGCCGGAGCTGGAGCCGGAACCCGCGGGGATGCCGAGGAATTCGCTCGGCGCGTTCCAGTCCGCGTAGAAGCTGGACATGCCGCCGACCGGCATCACGACATTGATGTTCCAGCTGGCCAGGAGCGCGGGGACGCCGGTCTCGATCTCCCAGCCGTTGAGGCTCTCGGGAGCCCGCATACCGTCGAGGACGTAGACCACCCGGTTGGTGTTGCCGTCCGCGGCGCGCACGACGCGGGACTTGATCGGGCCCATGCCCGAAGCGACCCAGAAGTCGAAGGCCGCCGGATCGAAGGCCGCCGAGGCCGTCGCCCCGGTGCCCGCTACGGAAACCCCCAGGGGCGCCAACATCGCGACCGCGATTCCGAGTGCCCACTTCCGCGTCCACGATCCGGACGACGTTCTACGGGGGCGTTTCCAGCGGACATTACGCATTCGACTAGACCTTTCCCTCGACGACCGGACGAGGGCAAACAGCAAGCAACTCGACCGGCCCCCTCATCAGGCACCAAGATCACCCGTCCGCGCTGAAAACGGACGTTTCGACCTCTGTGCATGCTCTCTGTGTATCAATCGAACAACGGATGCTTCTATGTTGCTGGAAAGTGATACAAGCCACAAGGATTCGTGATTTCCCCGCTGCCGATTCGTTGTCGACCCCGCTTGCGGCCCGCTCGGCGCACGAAAAAAACCGCCCGGCGCGGTGGCGCCGGGCGGCTTCGGGTCGAACGTCGAATCAGCCGATGTTGGCCGAGAGGTCCGGAATCATCCGGTAGACCTCGGACTCCCAGTTGCGCCAGTTGTGGATGCCGACGGGCGGGAAGCTGTAGGTCACATTGCTTGCGCCCAGTGTCGCCATCCGTACCTGGAACGCCCTGGTGTTCACCAGCGCCAGCGCTTCGAGCGGCACGCCTTGGACGACGTCCAGCGGCGTGTTCACGTCACCCGCGGCGGGCAGGCCGCTACCCGCGGCGATCCACAGGCGGGTGTTGTTGGCCTTGAGCTGCGGCGCGAACACGAACGGGTCCATCCGCAGCCACTGCGGGCCCCACGGCGGCGCCATCGCGTCGATGTTGTAACCACCGGCGCTCAGCATCGCCGCGCGCAGCGCCTCGCGCATGCCGGGTGCGGAGACGTTCAGGTAGCCGGAGTAGGAACCGGCGAAGCTGAACTGATCCGGGTGGTAGGCCGACAACGTCAACGCGGCGCTGCCGCCCATCGACAGACCGAACACACCGTTGCGGTTCGGGCTGAAACCGAGCCGGTCGCGCAGGGCCCAGCGCAGGTTCTCGGTCAGGAAGGTCTCCCACTTGTAGGTGTTGACCTTGCCGAGGGTCTCGTTCCAGCCGGACGAACCGGTCATCGAGGAGCCCGCGGACGAGCCGGTGGGGCCCGAGCCGGTCGGGATGCCGAGGAAGGTGCTCGGCGCGTTCCAGTCCGCGTAGAAACTCGACGGGCCGCCGACCGGCATGACCACGTTGATGTTCCACTTGCTGAGCTCGCGGGCGACCTCGGTGTCGATCTCCCAGCCGTTCAGGTCACCGCGGGCGCGCATACCGTCCAGCGCGTACACCACGCGATTGGTGTTGCCGTCGGCCGCGCGGAAGATGCGCGACTTGATGGGGCCCATGCTGGAGTCGACCCAGAAGTCGAATCCTTCCGGGTTGAACGCCGCGGATGCGGTGGCGCCCCCACCTGCCACCGACGCCCCGAGCGGTAGCACGATGGCCATCGAGACCAATACCGACTTCTTGAGCCATCCACCGGCTCTTCGAGCACGCGGGCGACCAGCCCGCGTGTTGCGCCCGATCACGCCTCGCATCTTGTATTCGGCCTTTCCCTGTATATGCGACCGAAGAGGGCCGCGACTCGACGGAGACCGCCGGTCTTCGTCCACGACGAGTGGACACCCCGGCGGGCGTACCGGATGAGCCTAACCCGCCATCGATGCCAGGGCGTTATCAAAAAGAGATAGAGCGTTGTACGCCACGTTGATGAGAACTTGACCAGAAAGCACTGGGCCCACGGTCATCCGTGGGCCCAGTGTGGCTCTAGAGATCGGTGTGACTCCCCAGCGCGGTGTGACTCGCGAGCTCAGTTCGGTGGCTGCGGGAAAGGATCGACCAGCCCACAGCGCTCGATCTCGTATTTCGGCACCCGATCGATCCGGTACTTGGCGAACGACAGCGCGTTGCGCAGGTTGTGCCGGAAGCGCTCGAACGTCAGCGGATCGCGCGAGGACACCAGCAGCGCCTGGGTCTCCGGGCAGGACATCGCCGTGCGAGCCTGGGTGACCCACTTCTCGTCCAGGTACCAGGGCATCCACGGCTTCCTGTCGACCATGCCCGCGTCCACGACGACCCAGTCCGGGTACAGGCTCTTGTCGTGGCCGATGCGGCCGTCCACCAGGCGCTCGGTGTGCGCGGCCAGCGGATAGGCCAGGCCCATCTGGTCGATGACGCGCACGTCGAGCGGGACGTTCATGCTGGTCATGCCGAGATTCAGGAAGTACACCGTGTGCCCGGTCCCGCCGTCGGGGATGGGCTGCGGCGGCGGCGCGATGTACCAGAACATGAAGGACGGCGAGTTCAGCAGCAGGCCGCCGTTCGGCGTCTCCTGGATGTTGTTCACCATGGCCCGGATGCGCGGATAGTCGAGATAGTCCGAGGCCCGGATCGGGTGGTCGTGGCCGGTGTTGAGCACGTAGTAGACGCGCTCGTCGACGATGCCGGACGCGCTGATCTTGGTGCCTGTCTTGATGGCCGTGGTGCCTGAGGCGAACAGCGCCCAGCCGAGCGTGCCGAGCCAGGCGATCAGGATCACCGCGAACGACCAGTTCACCGCGCTGAGCCCGCCCTCGGGCAGCCGCAACGGGATCACCGCGACCGGAAGCAGCAGCAGGAACAGCTGCGGAAGCAGCATCCGCCCGTGCATGAAGTCGCCGCCGACCCGCAGCGCGTAGACGGTCAGCAGGAACCCGCTGACCAGCACCAGGGTGACCACCGCGGCGGGCGAGCGCAGCCACGCGCTGAACCGGCTCAGCCGCCCCTGCGGCGCGGCCGACGCACCGCTCGCCGGCGGCGCATCCGTCGCGCGCGCCGCGACGACGCCGACGATCAACAGCACGAGCAGCGGAATCCACAGGAAGTACGGGCCTACCAGGTCCCAGAGATAGGTGAAGCCCTGGCTCCACTTCGCCCCGCCCGCGTCCTTCGCGACAGCGGTGTTCGGGTAGGGCAGGCCGTAGTAGCCCATTCGCCAGATCTGGTAGCCCAGCGGCACCAGGCCCGCCACGGCGACGATGCCCGCGCGCAGCACGATCGGGCGGAACCGGGTCTCGGGCAGCGGCGCGAAGAAGATCATCAGCAGCGCCAGCGCGCCGACCAGCGTCATCTCCGGCCGGATCAGCGGAGCCAGTCCGGCGAAGAACACCAGGCCGAACAGCCCGGCGAGCCGCACCCGCTCGGCCTGCGCCCAGCGCAGCATCAACCACCACAGCGCGCCGAGCCAGCAGATAACGAGGCCGCTCTCCAGACCGGAGGTGGCGTAGTCGCGGGCGGGCGGCACCGCGATGTAGACCAGCACGCCCGCGGGCAGCAGCAGCGCCGACTTCGTGCCGCCCCACAGGCGGGCCGTGCCGAGCATGGCGAACACCATCGCGGCCACCGAGAGCGTCAGCGCGATGCCGAGCACCACGTACTCGAGGCGCGCCTGGGTCAGCCAGCTGAAGAACCAGACGATGTAGGTCCACGCCGTGCTGGTGTTGGTCTCCACCCGCTCGTCCATGTTGAACACCGGGCCGTAGCCCGCCATCAGGTTGCGCACGGTACGCAGCACGATCAGGCCGTCGTCGGCGATCCAGCGCCGCTGCCAGCCGCCGACCGCGAAGAGCGCCGCGGTGAGCGCGATCCCACCGACGAACGTGGCTCGGGATAGGCGGTCGAACGACGAGGCGGAGCTCGCCTGCGCGTTGGCAGGGCGTTCCGCCTCGTCTTCAGTTCGCTCCGCTCCCTCTACCAACATCTCGTCAGGTGAGATAGACAGCGACACCTACCGCTCCGATCCAGGCGATTGCGAGGAACTGGAGGACGCGATCCCCCAGCGCGATCTCTTCGGGTTCTCCGGCCTCGCCACCGTCGACGTCGACCGCGTAACGCAGGATTGCGATGGTAAACGGGATCATCGAGATGGCGAACCAGGTGGTGTCGTTTGCTCGATCCTGCTCGAAGGCCCACAGCCCGTAGAACACCACGACGGCGGTGGCCGCCAACGTCCAGATGAAGCGCAGGTAGGTGGGCGTGTAGTACTCGAGCGACTTGCGGATCTTGGCGCCGGTGGCGAGCGCGATCTGCAGTTCGGCGTAGCGCTTGCCCGCTGCCATGACCAGCGAACCGAACGCCATGACCAGCAGGAACCACTGCGAGAGCGGGATGTCCGCTGCCACGCCACCCGCGACGGCGCGCAGTAGGAAGCCGCTCGACACGATGCAGATGTCCAGCACCGCTTGGTGCTTGAGCCCGAAGCAGTAGGCCAGCTGGATGGCGATGTAGACCGCCATCACCACCGCCAGCTGCCAGGCCGCGAGGAACGAGCCGACGATCGAGCCGATCAGCAGGACCGCGGACAGGCCGTAGGCCAGGTTCACCGGGACGACGCCCGCCGCGATGGGGCGGAACCGTTTGGTCGGGTGGGCCCGGTCGGCCTCCACGTCCAGCGCGTCGTTGACCAGGTAGATGCCCGAGGCCGCCATGCAGAACACCACGAAGGCGACTCCGACATGGGCGAGCACGTCGATCTCGGTCACCGAGCCCGCGGCGAGCGGGGCGGCGAGCACGAGGACGTTCTTGACCCACTGACGCGGCCGGCAAGCCTTGATAAGACCGCCCGCCAGCGTCTTCGGCGGACCCTTGACAACGGCCTCGGCCAGATCGGCGCCGGTCGGCTCTTCACTCATGTCAACCAAGGCCTTTTCGTGTGCGGTCACTATCAAGTCTCTTTTCGGCGGCTAGCAAGGCAGCGGCGGACGCGGCACCGAGCGCGGATCCGGCGAGCACGTCGGAGGGATAGTGCACCCCGAGTACGACTCGGGAGAGCAACATCGGTGGTACGAGCACCGCAGGCAAGGGTAGCCCGGTGAGTCTGCCGAGCAACACCGCAGCCGCCGTCGTGGAGGTGGCGTGCGAGGAGGGGAAGCTCAGCTTGCTCGGCGTCCCGACGTTGACCTGCACCGACGGATCGTTCGGGCGCGGGCGCCTGACCACGCGCTTGATCACGATGGAGGCCGCGTGCGCGCCGACCGCGCCCACCGCGACCCCGGCCCACTGCCGCCGCCGCGGCTTGTCGAGCAACCAGCCGGCGGCCGCGATGCCGACCCAGCCGAGCGCGTGCTCGCCGAAGTGCGACATGCCGCGCGCGGCCGAGACGACCGTTGGGTTGGTGCCGATGCTCGCCTGCACGGCATTGATGATCGCGACCTCCGGTGGCCTGCCGGCCGAATCCTGGAGGCTGGGGTTGACCGCACTCACTACTTGGTTCCGTCCTGCTCGATGCCGAATGCGCTCTCCCACGCCGCGGTGCTGGTGAGCCGCGGGTGCGCGGCGCGGTAGCGCTGCTGCATCTCGGGGAAGCGGGCCGCGAGCTCCTTGCGCAGCCGCATGGCCTCCTTGAACAGGGCCAAGGCCTGGCGCGGGTCGCGCTTGCGGTAGACGACGCCGCGGCCGTCGGCCGTGGTGACGGTGACGCCGTCGACCTGCGAGAGCAGGAACCAGCGCGCGTCCAGCGTCGGCACGTTCAGCTGCGGGGTCTCGTGGTGTTCGGTGTGTGCCGGGCGCAGGCTGTGCACCACGCCCTTGACCAGCCGGACGACCTTCGCGATCGGGTTCGGCGGCTCGCCCACCGCGCCGACGCCGATGTGGCTGGCCAGCGGGAGGTCGGTGGAGGAGGGCAGGATCACCGCGTCCGGGTACTGCTTGCGCAGCGCGTGCACCGCGCCGAGCGCGCTCGGCAGCAGCTGGAACAGCCGCTCCGGGCCCGCGAGGAAGTCGCGGATGGCGAGGTTCTGGATCGCCACCGTCGAGTACTCCAGGCAGAGCAGGTGCTTGAGCGTGGCCTTGACGGTGTTGACGATCATGCCGCGCCCGTCGCCAGGCATGTGCAGTGAGGCGACCACCAGGCGGTTGCGCAGGTGGAAGTACGCCTGCCAGTCGATGGCGTCGTCCTTGTCGCTCCACGCCATGTGCCAGACCGCGGCGCCGGGCAGGGTGACGGTCGGGTAGCCGGCGGCGCGGGCGCGCAGGCCGTACTCGGCATCGTCCCACTTGAGGAACAGCGGCAGCGGCTGGCCGATCTCCTCGGCGACCTGGCGCGGGATCACGCAGGTCCACCAGCCGTTGAAGTCGACGTCGATGCGCCGGTGCAACAGCTTGGAGTTGTCGCGGTCGCGCAGCGGGTACTTGGAGAAATCGTGGTCGTACTCGACGTTCGGGGCCGCCGTCCACATGAAGATGCTCCGGTCGACCACCTCGCCCATGACGTGCAGGTGCGAGCGCTCCTGGAGGTTGAGCATCTGCCCGCCGACCAGCACAGGAGACTTGGCGAACCGGGAGAAGGCCAGCGCGCGCAGGATCGAGTCGGGCTCGATCTCGATGTCGTCGTCCATGTAGACGATGTACTGGGCGTCGGTGGTCTTCAGCGCCTCGTACATGACCCGGCTGTAGCCGCCGGAGCCGCCGAGGTTGGGCTGGTCGTGGATGGCGAGGCGATCGCCGAGCACGGCGGCGGCCTCGGCGAAACCGGGCTCGTCGACGACCTTCTCGGTGCCCTGGTCCGGGATGATGACGGCCTTGATCTTCTCCAGCACCAGCGGGTCGGAGCCGAGGGCGCCGAGGGTCTTCACCGCGTCGGTGGGCCGGTTGAAGGTGGGCATGCCGACCGCGATACTGCCGTCGCCCGGCGCCTCGACCGGGGCGTACCAGCCGCCGGAGAGCAGCGTGACCGCCGTGTCGGTGGTGATGTCGAACCAGATCCAGCCGCCGTCCTCGAACGGCGCCAGGTCGGTCTCGAACTCCACCGTCGTCGAGTCGGCGCCCGACGCGACCGCGAACTCGCTGCCCTGCACGTGGATTCTCGAGCCGTCGGCCTTGGAGCGGTACATGTCCACCCGGCCGTGTCCGGCCAGCTCCAGCCGCAGCACCACCGAGGTCAGCACGCTCCAGCGGCGCCAGTAGCTGGCGGGCAGCGCGTTGAAGTAGGTACAGAAGGAGACCTCGGACTCCGCGCCGATGGACAGCGAGGTGCGGGTGGTCGCGTGCGCGCGCTTGGCGTTGGTCGCCGATTCCTCCAGGTAGAGGGTGCGCACGTCGAGAGGCTCACCCGGCCGGGGCAGGATGATGCGCTGCAGCAGCGATTTCGCGCGGGTCTCGGTCGTCATGTCTTCCAACATCGGTGAAGAGGTCATTCTGCACTTTCCGCGTCCGTGCGGGACACCCGCACCCGGTCGGCTTCGATGAGCAGGGCTTCGCGAGTGTGGCTCACCTACGCCTCCTGATCCACGAGAGGCGCGCCCGACTCCAGGTGCGGTCGCAGCACATTGTCGAACATGCTCAGCGCGGCGCCGATGGCCATGTGCATGTCCAGGTACTGGTAGGTGCCGAGGCGGCCGCCGAAAAGCACCTTCGCCGAGGCGGTCTCCTGCTTGGCGCGCTCGCGGTAGGCGAGCAGCTTGGCGCGGTCCTCCGGCGTGTTGATCGGGTAGTACGGCTCGTCGCCGGTCTGCGCGAAGCGGGAGTACTCGCGCATGATCACCGTCTTGTCGGTGGGGTACTCGCGCTCGGGGTGGAAGTGGCGCGGCTCGATGATGCGGGTGTACGGCACGTCCGCGTCGTTGTAGTTCATCACCGAGGTGCCCTGGAAGTCACCGGATTCGAGCACTTCGGTCTCGAAGTCGATGGTGCGCCAGCCGAGTTCGCCCTCGCTGTAGTCGAAGTAGCGGTCCAGCGGGCCGGTGTAGACCACGGGGGCGTCGGGGCTCTGGGCGCGCACCTCGTCGCGCACCTCGAACCAGTCGGTGTCCAGCCGGACCTCGATGAGCTCGGAGGCGGCCATGTTCTCCAGCCACTTCGTGTACCCCTGGGTGGGCAGGCCCTCGAAGGTGTCGTTGAAGTAGCGGTTGTCGAAGTTGTAGCGCACCGGAAGGCGGGTGATGTTGCCCGCGGGCAGTTCCTTGGGATCGGTCTGCCACTGCTTGGCGGTGTAGTCGCGGACGAACGCCTCGTAGAGCGGGCGGCCGATCAGCGAGATGGCCTTCTCCTCGAGGTTCTGCGCGTCCTTGGTCTCGACCTCGGCGGCCTGCTCGGCGATCAGCGCGCGCGCCTCGTCGGGGGTGAAGTAGCGACCGAAGAACTGCGAGATCAGGCCGAGGCCCATCGGGAACTGGTAGGCCTGCCCCTTGTGCATCGCGAACACGCGGTGCTGGTAGCCGGTGAACTCGGTGAACTGGGTGACGTAGTCCCAGACCTTCTTGTTCGAGGTGTGGAACAGGTGCGCACCGTATTTGTGGATCTCGATCCCGGTTTCCGGTTCCGGCTCCGAGTAGGCATTGCCGCCGATGTGATAGCGGCGATCTAGCACCAGGACGCGTTTGCCCAGGATATTGGCGGCGCGTTCGGCAATGGTCAGCCCGAAGAAGCCGGAGCCGACGACGATCAGATCGAACTGTGCGGAGGGGTTGGCGGAGTTACCGGGGGACGATGCGACGGTCACGGGAGCCCAGCGTATCGGAAGTCGGTCCGCGGTCAGGGGGGAAGGCGGCCGGGGACCGCCCTGGTGCGCGCCGACGGCACCTGCACCCCGCTGGCCGAGCTCACCACCGCCGCGCTCGTCGAACGCACCAGGACCTACCTCGACACCGCCGACCTGCCGCTCGACCGGCCCGTCATGCACGCCGCCGACGCCGTGCGGTCGTTCCTGAACGAGAACCGGGTCGCCGAACTGGCGCTGCCGCGTCGCACCGAGGAGCTCGGCCCGCTGGTGCACGCCATCGACTACGGGCCGCCGACCTTCCTCACCAACCTCGGCTTCAGCGTCTACGAGGGCCGCGCGCTGAACACCGTGCCGCTCGCCGAGGTGCGCGTCGATCACGCGTTCGACCTGGCCACCCTCACCTTCGACGTCACAAGCCTGCTGCTCACCGCGGGCAACATGACCCTCGGCTTCACCGGCGTGGCCTCCAGCGTGACCACACCGCTCTCGATCATCCAAACGCTGGCCTTCTCCCCTGCCACGTACGGCGCGCCGATCCTCAAAGGGAGTCATGCAGTCCATGTGCGCCGCCTGAGCGGTCTCTTCGCGGACTCCTCGCAGAAGTTGCGGCCGCTGCGAGGAGTAGCGAAGGACTGCAAGATCAGGACGGGAAGCCGACATCGAGTTCGTCGTGGGTGCGCTCGGTGTACATGCGCCAGTAGTGTTCGCCCAGTTCGGCGTTGGTCATGCGCGGGATTTCGACGCCGGGCGGCGCGAGCTCGGGGTTTTCCGCGAGGAGACGTTCGGCCTTGCTGTCGCCGATCAGCGCGCCGATGTTGAGCAGGCCGACGTAGACGCCAGTGCCGCGCAGCTCGGCGTGCAGCTGACGGATGTAGGTGCGCTGCGCGGCGAGGGCGACGCCGAAGTTGGCCAGGTAGGGCAGCAGGTGGTGTTCGGAGGAGCCCGAGGAGAACAGCAGCGTGCCTTCGCCGCGCTCGAGCATCGCGGGGAGCAGCGCGCGGGTCAGCAGGATCGGCGAGTGCAGCTTCAGCGTGATCGGGACGGACAGGGCGGCCACGTTCACCTCGAGGGTCGACGGTGTGCGAGCGGCGGGGTCGGCCGCCGCGCGGTGCCGACGCCCCCGCCGCACACCCCCTCCCGGTCCCCCCTCACCGAAGCCCAACTGATGCGGGCACTTCGGAAGTAGCGGGCTCCTCCTCCGTCGGCAGAATCACTCGCTACCGCAATCCGGTAGCGAGTGATTGCGAAACCACGCGGCCATCCTCGCATCGGCGGTCGGGTTGAAGTCGACCGTGCACGGTGGCGCGCCGTTTTGTTTCAGTGGCTCAGCCGTTCAAGCGGATGATCGAAAAGTACGCGCCCTGTGGGTCTCCCAGCACTGCGAAGCGTCCGACCGGGATGTCGGTCGGGGGAACCGAGACCGTCCCGCCCAGCTGGGATGTTCGGTTCGCGGACGCGTCGCAATCGGACACCGCGAAATAGACCATCCAATGCGGCGGTACTTCGGCGGGCCACTGCTCGTTCATCTCGACCATGCCCGCGATGGACCGGCCACCGACCTTCCATTCGGTGTAGGTGGTATCGCCGAACTCGCTTGTCTCGCCCTCCCAACCGAACACCTCGCCGTAAAAGGACTTGGCGGCAGAGATATCGCGGCAGTTGAGTTCACTCCAGCAGTAGGTGTTCGGTTCGTTCACGTACCCCGCGCCTTGGAACGCGCGCGGCTGCCAGACACTGATCATCGCGCCGAGCGGGTCGGCGAAGACAGCCATCCGGCCCTGATCTGGGATGTCCGTGGGCTCCATGACGACCTGCCCACCCGCGGATTGCACAGCTTTGGCGGTAGCGTCGGCGTCGGTGACGCTGACGTAGCTGTTCCACGCGGGCGGCTGCGCCTCCGCCGATGTCGGCATCGCGGCGGAGACCTCGTGGCCTTCGGCGCCCTCCAGCGTGAACATGGTGTAGCCGCCGTACTGCGGATCCGGCGAGGTTTGTGCGTGCCAGCCGAACAAGTCTCCGTAGAAGGCTTTGGCGGCTTCCAGGTCGGTCGTGGCGAGATCGACCCAGCAAGGTACCCCTGGTTCGTACGAGCTCAACTGCGGCATGACGCGGCTCCTCTCGAGGATCGACGGTGACCGACTCCCGGCCGACGGAATCGGCACCGCAAAGCCTACGTATCCCGCGGGCCGTCATTGGGTAATCCGGAACCCGCGTCGTTCGATCGTCCGGCGATCCACTCGGGAATCGCTCGATGACCGAATCCGGTTCGCGCTCAGTAGTACGGGTACGGCGGGTGGCCGTAGGGCGGATACGCGGGCGGGTAGGCCGGTTGGCGGCGGGCGGCGATCCATCGGCCCGTGGGGCTGGCGACGGCGAGGCCGAAGATGGTGGCGGACAGGACGAGTGGCAGTCCGCCCGCGATGCCGCCGAGGGCGACCAGCACGAGCGCGCCGAGCAGGGCGATCGAGGACATCCCGATGACGATGACGCGCCCCGCCGTCTGCCGCATGAACAGCAGCAGCGCACCGAGCAGCCAGAGCAGCGCCACCAGCGCGCCGACACCGATGCCGATGAACGCGGCGGGCTCCACGTCGTTGCTCGCATCGAGCGCCTCGACGAGGCCGATGGCCACGCCGACCATGCCGAGCAGGCCGACGAGCGTCGACAGCACCCCGGCCGTGATCGCGGTGCCGCCGCTGGGCGCGGGCGGCGGAAAGCCGTACCCCGGTGGGCCGTACGGATAGTTCATTGGGCTTCCCCTCCCCGAAGGCTTGCGACGCCCTCTCAGCCGTGAACTCTACCGCTCCAACGCTGGGATGCTCGACCGCAATTCAGCCCACCGAACACCGCCGCGACGTTGGGCGGTTGTCGCCTCACGTCACGACCACGCGCCGCGACCCCGCAGTCACGATCACCGAAATCGACGCTGCGGGTGGTATATCCACTGCCGCAGAAAGACCGTGGGGCAAGCTCAATCAGAGCGACGCGCCGACAGCGCGGCGAGGACCGAAATGGTCACTGGCAGCGCGAGACCCGTGAGATTCGCCAGCCACTCGCCGTGCACCATCGCCGTCACGGTGCCGACCAGGCCCGCAGTCGACGTGGCGATGTCCACCGCGACACCGCCTTGCTCGGCCCAGTGGATGCCGTACTCGGATTCGTAGCCGAACAGCGCGGCGATCAGTCCCGCGATGCCGACGACCGTCCACACGCCCGCGGCGACGAGCACCGTGAAGCGCCCGTCCTCGTCGCCGCGGATGATCAGAACCGCGCCGTAGCCGAGCGCGAAGGCCAGCAGCAGCGCGCCGAGTGCGGTCGAGACCGCGAGCGAGTTGTCGTAGTGCCCCGGGTCGCCGAAGAAGCCGAAGGCGAGTACGAGCAGCCCGACCAGGTTCGCCGCCGCGCCGATCGCGGCGAACAGCGCGACCGCGGTCGCGAGCGTCCCGGGCTCGGCCTGCCGAGTGCCCGAACTCTCCTGGCTGTAGAGCATGCGTGTACGTCCCTCCGAGTCGATCGGTCGAACCCATAAATTATGCGCACGGATTGCCCCGCGCGCGCCGATCGGTCAGCGCGGCGCCCGGCCCGCCGCGATCCACTCCCGCGTCGCGTCGAGAGAAGCCAGAGTCAGGATCGCGACCTGGAAGAACCCGCGAATCAGCGCGTCCCGTTGACCGCTCCCCGGACCGAAACCCGCGGCCACGAAACCGGCCAGCGCGAGCAGCGCAGCCACCCCGATCACGATGATCCGCCCGGCCGTCGACTCTTCCGACCGGCTTCCTGCTCGTGCACGCGCCATTCCTCCCGCTTCGAGCGAACCCATGATCATGCACGCGAAAGCGCCCGCACGCGAATCCGCGTGCGGGCGCTGGCTTTACACCTGGTCGGTGCACGCCGCCGGGCAGCGTTCGTCGGCGAGCTCGTGCCCGGCGGGAGCGGAGGCGAAGGTACGCCTACCGCAGGTTGGCCTCCGCGTAGACCTTCATCGCGTCGCGCACGAACGCGGCGGTGCCCGCGGCGTGCACGTCGTAGTTGACTGCGAATCGCGGGTCGTCGACGTACAACTGGCCGATTCCGATGAAGGCGTCGGCCGTCACCGGCTTGCCACCCCAGCCGTCGCCGATCCAGGCGCGGTGCCGGGCGGTGATGGCTTGGACCTCGTCGCTGTCCACCGGAAGCCCGGCGGCGTGCGCGCGACCGAAGTCGGCGGCGATGTCCAGCTGGGTCTGCTGGAAGTCCTGCTTCTGCTGATCGCTGAGCGAACGCCACCAGCGGTCACTGCTGTCGTAGGCTTCCTTGCCCCAGCGTTCGATGACCTCGTCCTTGTATTGCGTGTGGTCGAACCCGTCGAAAACCTCTGCTGCCACGAGTTTTTCACCTCTTTCCGTCTTTTGCAGCGTGGTGTGCACCGAGTCGATCTGGCGTCGGATCCGATCCTGTTCCTGCCGAAGCAGGTCCAGGTGCGTACGCAGTGCGGCGGTGGTGTCCTGTTCGCCCGCGAGTACGTCGGCGATGACCGGGAGGCCGAGGCCGAGTTCCCGCAGCAGCAGGATGCGTTGCAGCCGCACCAGGGAGTCCTGGTCGTAGTAGCGGTACCCGTTGGCGCCGATCCGGCTGGGCGGCAACAGCCCGAGCTGCCCGTAGTGGCGCAGCGTGCGGCTGGTGGTACCGGCCGCCTTCGCCAGATCCTGGATGGACCATTCACCGGTCCGGGTGCCCGCGGTCACGACCGGGCGCTCCTTCCTTTTCTCGTCGGTGAACCCAGTCTGCAAGTTGACGCTACGTCAAGGTCAACCCGCTTTTGCGCTGGTTCTTCGCCCCCGCCCCCACCAGCATGCGCGCCGCATCCGTGGGCCGCTCCCTATTTTCGAGCTCGGCGCCCCCGCCGACCGCTTCGGCCTCATCGACCTTCTCGACTTCGCCGACCTTCGGCCGCGCGGTGGTCTGCCCGAGCAACGTGCCGCCCAGCGCGATCACCATGCCGAGCACCTGCAACGGAGTCAGCGCCTGCCCCAAGGCGACCCAGCCGATGACCGCCGCCGACACCGGGCTGAGCAGTCCGAGGAACGCGACCGACGTGGCGGGCACCTTCGCGATACCGCGGAACCACAACCAGTAGGCCAGCGCGGTGCCGATCACGCCCAGGTAGAGGTAGCCGCCGACGGCTTGGGCATCCAGCGCGGGCGGTGCGCCCTCGATCAGCGCGGCGAGCGGGAGGATGAACAGGCCGCCCGCGGTGAGCTGCCAGCCCGTCATGGCCAGCGGGCCGACGCCGTCGGGTCGCCCCCACTTCTTCGTCAGCACCGTGCCGAGCGCCATCGATCCCGCGCCCGCCAGTCCGGCGAACATGCCGACGGTGTCGAGCTGAGCGGTGGCCCGTAGCACCACGAGCGAGACGCCGAACACGCCGATCACTCCGGCGAGAACCTTACGGCCGGTAGGCCTTTCGTTCAGTACTCCGGCGGCGAAGAGCAGCGCGAACATCGGCGCGACCGCGCCGAGGACGCCCGCGACGCCGCCGGGCAGCCGGTAGGCGGCGAGGAACAGCAGCGGGAAGAACGCGCCGATATTGAGCACACCGAGCGCCGCGGCGCGGCCGATCCACAGACCTTTCGGCAGCGTGCGAGTGAGCGCGAGCAGCACGAGCCCGGCGGGCAGCGCGCGCATCAGCGCGGTGAACAGCGGCCGGTCCGGCGGCAGGAACTCGGTGGTGACGGCGTAGGTGGACCCCCACACGATCGGCGTGAGGGCGGTGAGCGCGAGGGTGCCCGCGTAGGGGTTCCGTGCCGCGGTGGTGATGGACATATCGGTCGCTCCTCATTGATAATCTCAACGTTGAAATATCTACTCCAAGCGGTGTCTCATCGTCAAGTAGATGAATGTTGAGATTCTTAGAACAGAGAGGAGTCCGCGATGGGCGACGCCGTCGACCTGATCACGGAGCACTGGCGCCGCGAGCGTCCGGACGTGGACGTCTCGCCGATGCACGTCATCGGCCGGATCACCCGCTTGTCCCGGGTGCTCGAGCAGGACCTGAAGCGCTTCTTCGCCGGACACGGCCTGGAGTTCTGGGAGTTCGACGTGCTCGCGACCCTGCGCCGCTCCGGCGGCGCGAAAGGGCTCACCGCGGGCGCGCTGAACCGGGCCGCGATGGTCACCTCCGGCGCCATCACCAACCGCATCGACCGATTGGCGGCCAAAGGCCTGGTCGAAAGGGTGCCGAGCGCCGAGGACCGACGCTCCATCCGCGTCCGCCTCACCGCCGAGGGCAGGAACCTCGTCGACGAGCTACTGCCGCTGCACGTCGCCAACGAACAGCGCCTGCTCGAGGCCCTCGGCGCCGAGGACCGCGAAGAACTGAGCGCCCTGCTGCGCCGACTGTCCGAATCGTTGGGCGACACCAAACTGGACTGACAGCACACGAGCCGGAAACCCTTGCGGCGCTCCGCCGATCAGCGGCGCCCGAACACCTCCTCGAGCGACGGTATGGCGAACCCCGGGTTCGGCGCCTGCTCATGCGGCACACCCGACGGCGCAGGCGCACCGGTCGCCGGGCCGCTTCCCACCGCGGTTCCCGCCGACGCCGCGGCACCGGGCAGCGCTCCGCCACCGCCCGACGCCCCCGCACCGGGCGCAACCCGCTCACCGGGCGGCACACCGCTACCCACAGACGCACCCGCACCGGGCGCAACCCGCTCACCGGGCTGCACACCGCCACCCATAGACGCCCCTACACCGGGCAGCGCGTGTCCGCCGGGCAGAACCTCCCGACCCGAGGGCACCGCAGCCCCCGAAGCCGGCGCGGAGTTCGACCCCGGCGTCCCACCAGGCCGCTCCGGCGAACCCGTCGGCGCGGCCCCCACGCCGCCCGGATCGGGTACGAGCTGCAACAGCGTCGTGAAGTCCACCACCTGCGCACCGAGCGTCGGCGTGACGATGATGACGCCGTTGGTGAACATCCGGTAGGTGCCCGCCCGCTGCGGCAGCAGCATCTCCGGCCCGAGCGGCGCGCCCAGCGAACCCGCCTCGCCGCCGCGGCGCTGATATTCGAGGTCGATCGGCGACTGCGTGGTCGCGGCACGTGTGCGCGGATCCGGCCGCGGGTCCGTCGGCGGACGACCCACCGCGAGTTCGGCGGGCGTGGGGCCCACGTCGAAGGCGTAGATGTCGGCGGGTTCGCCGCCGTCCGGCGCGGAGGAATACTCCGAACGCAGGATGCGACCGTCGCGCAGCAGCACGGTGCCCGCGGTGGACGCGATGGTCGCGGCGGTGCGCGGATCTTCCTTCACCGTCCCGGGATACACCTGGCAGTCGGTGGTGTCGCAAGTCTGCGCGTACGGATACCTGCGCTCGGCGAGCACATACGACCGGGCCGCGATGGCCTGCGCGCGCAGCGCCTCACCCGCGCCCTTGTCGACCCAGTTCGCCTGGACTTCGGCCGGAACGACGCCGAGCAGGTAGTCCTCCACGTCGACGCGGTTGATCGTGCGCGGCTCCCCGTTCTCGGTGGCGAGGCCGAGCGAGCCGCGGTAGGCGGTTCCGCCGCACAAGGTGAGATGTTCGGACGCGGGCCGGTTCGGCTTGGGGTCGAGGGGATAGATCCACGGATCGGAAGTGACTGTCTGCCAGAGGACTTCGCCGTCGCATCCGACGGTGACGACCACGTTCGCGCCGCCGTCCGGCAGCGGAGTGAGGTGAGCGACCTGGCCCGCCGCCACTTCCCGGCCCGCCACCCGGAATCCGGCTTCGGCGTAGGCGTCGAGGGTGGAACCGTCCTGTTCCATGAGCCGCACGGCCAGGTTGGTCGGCGGGCTGGTCCCGAGTGTCGCGCCCGGGTAGTAGTGCTCGAGTATGCGTTCGGCGAGCCAACCCTGCTGGGCGCTGTCGAAGGCGCCGACCTGGCTCATGCCCCGGCCGTGGCCGGCAAGCGGCCGGATGGGCGTGTCCCCCGGCCAGCCCCAGAGCGCGACGGCAGTGCCCGCCAGGACGGCGGCGCATCCGGTGACGAGCACGGGCCGCGCCGATATCGGGGCGGGCCGCATTCTGTTCCGCACTCTGAAGCGCCTGGTGTGCTGCGCTCTTTCGATCCCCCACGCGCTCGGACGGTGCTGCTGGCTGCGTCGCATTCGAATCTCCCACGGTTCCAGGACCGGATCAGTCGGATACCTGTCGGCATGTCGTTCCGTCCGGTCGCATTCCGAGAGCTACATTCGAGCAATTACGTGATTCTAACTCTCAACAAAAGGTTTAGAGATGTGACAGATGTGAACTAGTGTGATTGTTGATGCATCAGGAAGCAAACCTGATTTCCGCACCTGATCACCGGTTCGACCTGATTGGAGATGCTCGTGCCGTACCGCAAACCGAAACGTTCGTACGTGCTCCCCATGGTGACCACGCTTGCGGTAGCGGCTCCGCTCGCGACACTCATGCAGGGCGATTCGACCGACTACCGCTCGGCCAACGAGACCGAGCTGGCCGCGGTGCCCGCGCGTCTGGCCGAAGTGCTGCTCGCGCAGACTCCCGAGATCACCCTCCCGCTGCGCGAACTCACCGGCCTCGACCTCCCCGACCTGCGACTATCCGACTTGCGGACGCTGCCGATCCCGCGCTCCATCCCGATACCGGATGGCCTGCCGCTGCCGCCGGGCGTCCAGCTGCCGAAGGAGATCCCGCTCCCCCGGCTGGCCCCGGGCCAGGCCGCGCCCGGCTTCACGGCGCCGACCACCAGCCCCGCGGTACCGGGCCAATCCATGCAGGCCATCCCCGGACAACCCGCCTCCGGTCCCGCCGCCGCGGGCCCCGCGCATCCTCTGCCAGTACAAACCGTCCCCAAACCCATCCCAGGCCAGTCCATTCCCGCCCCCGCGACGCCGAGCCCGGTGCCCAAGCCAGCCGCTCGCTTCATCTCCGACCCGGCGGCCCTGCCGGAGGGAACCACCCCCGACACCCCCGCACTGGCCCCCGGCGCACTCCCGCACGAGCTCCTCGACCAGGTAGGCGCGCAGGTCAAGGAGCTGGCGCGGGAGACGCCGTTCAGCGTCGTCGCCCTCACCGCGCGCGATCTCGCCGACACGCGCGCCATGGTGCGTGCCCGCCAACCGGACGGCACCTGGGGCCCTTGGTACGAGTCCGAACCGATCGACACCCGGCGCGACGACCGCACACCGGCCGGTGGCACCGCAGGCACCGAGCCGATCTACGTCGGGAACACCAACGCGGTCCAGATTCTGGTCACCCGCAAATCCACTGCTACGGAACCGCAAACTCCTAGTACCGCACCGGCATCCGGTCCGCTGCAACCCGTGCCCGCCGCCGCGCCGCACACCGGCGATCCGGCCCAGTTCACCCCGCCGTCGCTCACCGCGGTCCTGATCGATCCCGGCCGCGGCGCGATCGACGGCGCGCTCACCGACGTCGCAGGCGCGCTGCCCGGCGGCGGACCGCACGTGATCACCCGATCGCAGTGGGGCGCGGACGAATCCATTCGCTGCGACGAACCCACCTACGACGACAGCCTCGGCGGCGTCACCGTGCACCACACGGCGGGCCGCAACGACTACAGCAAGGCCGAATCGGCGGGCATCGTCCGCGCGATCTACACCTATCACGCCCAAACCCTCGGCTGGTGCGACATCGGGTACAACGCCCTCGTCGACAAGTACGGCCAGATCTTCGAGGGGCGCTACGGCGGGCTGGACCGCCCGGTGCAGGGCGCACACGCGGGCGGGTTCAACGAGAACACCGCGGGCGTGGCCTTGATGGGCAATCACGAGTCCGAGTCGCCGTCGGACCAGGCGGTGACCGCCGTCGGCAAGTTCATCGGCTGGCGGACCAGGCTCGCGGGCCTGGATCCCAAGGGCCACACCACGATGTACTCCGAGGGCACCGAATACACCCCGTACGCCCAAGGCGAGGCCGTCGACCTGCCGATCGTGTTCGCGCACCGCGACGTCGGCAACACCACCTGCCCCGGCGACGCCGCCTACGACCTGATGGACCGGATTCGCGATATCGCCGCGGGCGCGGCGGGCGGCCCCGCGCCGCAACAGAATCCGCGGCTGCCGCAGCTGCCGGAGCGCACCGAGTCCGATCTGGCGACGCTCGCCGCGCTGACGGCACGGCTGCTGAGCTTGGTGGACGAGAACATCATCGCCAAGCACTACTCGGCCAAGGGCGGTCCGGACGGTCCGCTGGGCCAGGCGATGTCCGAGCCGATGCCCGCCGCGCAGGGCCAGCAGTACGCCAAGTTCGCCAACGGCTACGTCTACACGACGCCCGACAACCGCGTCATCGAGGTGACGGGCGTGATCCTGGAGCGCTTCCTTCAGCTCGGCGCCGACTTGGGCATGCTCGGTCTGCCGCTCGCCGACGCCTACCTGGTGCCGGACGGCCTCAGGTCGGACTTCCAGTACGGCTCGCTGATCCTCAACAAGATCACGGGGATCGTCACGACGGTCTGGCGGACCTACAACCAGATCTACCAGCAGGAGTCGCGCCGTAACCAGGGCGACGCGGTCGCCGCGCCGGTTCCGCCCGGACCGGCTCCCGTACCGGCCGCAGCGCCTGCCGTTCCCACCGAGCCGGTGACTTCGGAGGAGACGCAGGCGGACGACGTCGCTCCGGATCCAGCGCCGGTCGGCTGAAAGTCGTTCAGACCCACCAGCGTTCGAGCACCTGTGCGACACCGTCGTCGGCGTTGGTCGCGGTCACCTCGTCGGCCGCGGCCAACGCCTCCGGGTGCGCGTTGGCCATGGCGACGCCGTGCCCGGCCATTTCCAGCATCGGAACGTCGTTGGGCATGTCGCCGAAGGCGATGATCGCCGAGTGCTGCACCCCGAGCCGCTGCGCGACGGTGGCCAGCCCGGACGCCTTGGTGACGCCGGGCGCGGACAGCTCGATCAAACCGTGGTCGGTGGAGTAGGTGATGTCGGCGCGATCGCCGATGAGCGGTGCGAGCACCGCACGCATGTCGCCGCTGAGCGCACCGCGCAACCGAATGAGCATCTTGATCGCGGGCGCATCGATCACCTCGTGCCGGGCGACCGCCGTGTCGTCGGGGTTCAGCCAGGCGTGCTCGTACTCGGGCGAGCTGACGAACTGCGGCGTCGCGGCGTCGTGCGCGCTGGCGCCGACGCGTTCGGCGGCCAGACCGCAGCCGGGTAGCGCGCGCTCGGCCAGGTCGGCGATCCAGCTCAGCGTCTCGACGTCCACCGTCCGGCTCGCGAGCACCTTGTCCGCGGCGCTGTCGTAGATCACCGCCCCGTTGCCGCAGACGCACAGCGGCGCGAAGCCGAGGCCGTCGACCACAGGTTCGATCCAGCGCGGCGGCCTGCCCGTGGCCAGCACGAACGGCACCCCGTCGGCGATCAGGGCGGCGACCGCGGCCTTGGTGCGGCCGGTCACTCGTTCGTCGTGATCGATCAGGGTGCCGTCCACATCGGTGGCCACCATCTTCGGTTTGGGCAGGTGCAGGCGCGTCACCTCTTCCATCCTGCCGGAAAACCGTCGCGGGGCGGTCGCGAGCGGTACGGGTCCGCTGGACATGCCCGGGCAGATGTGTGGCACGCGCGTTCGCGGCGTCGTCCTTATGATCAGGGGCTAACACTCGAACACCGGCCCGGCCGGCCGGAGAACCAGAGGACTGATGACCGGCTTCCTGCTACGACGCGCGCTCAATTATGTCGTGCTGTTGCTGCTGGCTTCGTTCCTGACGTTCAGCCTCGCGTCGCTGACATTTCGGCCGCTGGACAGTCTCGAACAGCGCAACCCCCGCCCGCCGCAGGCGGTGATCGATGCCAAGGCCGAGGAATTGCACCTCGACGATCCGATTCCGGAGCGCTATATCACCTGGTTGAAGGGCATCCCCAGCGGCGATTTCGGCACCACCCTTGCGGGCCAGCCGGTGAGCGAGGAATTGCCGCGCCGGGTCGCGGTGAGCCTGCGGCTGTTGATCGTCGGTTCGATCGTCGGCACGGTGCTCGGTGTGCTGATCGGCGCGGCAGGCGCGATTCGGCAATACAAATTCAGCGATTACTTCACGACCGTCGTCTCGCTGTTGATTCTCAGTACCCCGATATTCCTGCTGGCCACGCTGCTGAAATACGGGGCGCTGGAGATCAATTCGGCGACCGGCTCGCAGATATTCCTCTACACCGGCGAGACGTCGGCCAGCGCCATCGAGGGGTTCTGGCCGCAGCTGGTCGACCGGCTCCAGCACCTGGTGCTGCCGACCGCGGCGCTCGCGCTCGGCGGCATGGCGGGCTACAGCCGCTACCAGCGCAACGCGATGCTCGACGTGCTGCAGAGCGATTTCATCCGCACCGCCCGCGCCAAGGGCCTGACCAGGAACAAGGCGCTCTACAAGCACGGACTGCGCACCGCGCTCATCCCGATGGCCACGCTGTTCGCCTACAGCCTCGGCGGCCTGATCACCGGCGCGACGTTCACCGAGAAGATCTTCGGCTGGCATGGCGTCGGCGAGTGGCTGGTCGATTCGATCAACGCCCAAGACCTCTACGTGGTGGTGACGGTGACCGCGTTCGCCGGTCTCGTCGTGCTGGTGTCGGGCCTGCTCTCCGACATCGTCTACGCGATTCTCGACCCCAGGGTGCGTGTGGGATGACCACTGATCGAATCGGCCCCGCGAATCCCGTCAGGGGGGCAGCAGCATGACCGAAGCCGAGATCATCGTCCAAGGCGCGCCCGAAGTCGCCGCGGCTGGGCGGCGCAAGCTGGTGCTGCGGCGTTTCCTGCGCAACAAGCCCGCGATCGCCGGGGCCGTGGTGCTGGTGCTGCTGTTCGTCGCGAGTTTCGCGCTGCCGCCCTTCCTGCCGTACGACTACCAGCAGATGGACTACACCGCGCTGCTGAAACCGCCCAGCGCCGACCATCCCTTCGGCACCACCCAGATCGGCCAGGACGTGCTCGCGCAGACCCTGCGTGGCTTGCAGAAATCGCTGATCATCGGCCTGTGCGTGGCGCTCATCTCGACCACCATCGCGGCGACCACGGGCGCGCTCGCCGGGCTGCTCGGCGGCTGGACCGACCGGGCCATCATGTGGTTCGTCGACCTGCTGCTCGTGGTGCCCAGCTTCATCATCATCGCGCTGTTCGCACCGCGCACGAAGGGCAGCGGTTCGATCGCGCTGCTGATCGTGCTGCTCGCGGTGTTCGGCTGGATGATCAGCGCGCGCATCGTGCGCGGTCTGACGCTGAGCCTGCGTGATCGCGAATTCGTCAAGGCCGCACGGTATATGGGCGCGCCGACGCGGACCGTCATCGTCAGCCACATCGTGCCCAACATCGCGTCGATCCTGATCATCGACACCACGCTCACCGTCGGCGCGGCGATCATGGCCGAGACCGGCCTGAGCTTCCTCGGTTTCGGCGTGCAGCCGCCCGATGTCTCGCTCGGCTCGCTGATCGCGGCGGGCACCAAGTCCGCGCTGACCTACCCGTGGCTGTTCCTGTTCTCCGGCGGCCTGCTGATCACCACCGTGCTGTGCGCGAACCTGGTCGGTGACGGCTTGCGCGACGCGTTCGACCCGAGCGCCAAGCGGGCTCGGGCGCGCAAGAAGGCAAAGAAGGCTGACGCATGACCGCCAATTCCACCGCGCCCCTCTTGGAAGTCGCCGATCTGCGGGTCTCCTTCCCCAGCGAGGAGGGCCGCATCGACGCCGTGCGCGGGGTGACCTACAGCGTCGCCGACGGCGAGGTGCTCGCCATCGTCGGCGAATCGGGTTCGGGCAAGTCGGTGTCGTCGCTGGCGGTGATGGGTTTGCTGCCCGAGCAGGCCCGGGTCAACGGGTCCATCCGGCTGCGCGGGCGGGAGCTGCTCGGCTTGGGCGATCGGGAGATGTCGCGATTGCGCGGCAGCTCGATCAGCATGGTGTTCCAGGACCCGCTCTCCGCGCTGACCCCGGTGTACCGGGTGGGCGATCAGATCGCCGAGGCGCTGCTCGCGCACGGCGCGCACAGCAGGAAGGAAGCCGCCGAGAAGGCGGTCGAGCTGCTGGAACTGGTCGGCATCGATGACGCGAAGACGCGCGCCAAGGCTTTCCCGCACGAGTTCTCCGGCGGTATGCGCCAGCGCGTGGTGATCGCGATGGCCATCGCCAACGATCCGGCGCTGATCATCTGCGACGAGCCGACCACCGCGCTGGACGTCACCGTGCAGAAGCAGATCCTGAATCTGCTGCGCAAGGCGCGCGACATCACCGGCGCGGGCGTCATCATGATCACCCACGACATGGGTATCGCCGCGACGCTGGCCGACCGGGTCGCGGTGATGTACGCGGGTCGCATCGTCGAAACCGCGACGGCGAGCGAACTGTTCAACGCGCCGCGGATGCCGTATACGGTCGGGCTGCTCGGCTCGATCCCGCGCATGGACGGTCCCGCGCGCAGGCCGCTCATCCCGATCGTCGGCGCGCCGCCCGCCATGCACGCGCTGCCGCCGGGCTGCTCGTTCGCGCCGCGCTGCCCGATCTCGATCGAGCAGTGCCGCGCCGCCGAGCCGCCGCTGGAGAGGACCGAACCCGGCCACGCCGCCGCCTGCATCCGTACCGGAGAGGTCGGCACGGACGGGCTGTTCGAGGCCTACCGTTCCGAGATCGAGGAGCCGAAGGCCGAGTCCGAGACCGGCAAGGGCGTGGTGCTTCGGGTCACCGACCTGGTCAAGACCTTCCCGATCACCTCGGGCGTGGTGTTCCAGCGCCGCAAGGGCGAGGTGCGCGCGGTCGACGGCATCAGCTTCGAGGTGCTCGCCGGACGAACGCTGGCGCTGGTCGGCGAGTCGGGTTCCGGAAAATCCACCACGCTCACCCAGATTCTCGACCTGGTGCAGCCGCAGTCGGGCACCATCGAGATCATGGGCCGCGACGTGTCCACCCTGACCAAGGCCGAGCGGCGCGAGATCCGGCGCACGATGCAGATCGTCTTCCAGGATCCGACCGCATCGCTGGACCCGCGCCTGCCGATCTTCGACGCGCTGGCCCAACCGCTGCGCATCGACGGCCGCTCGCGCGCCGAGATCGCCCGCCGCGTGCCGGAACTGCTCGAGCAGGTCGGCCTGCGTCCCGAACACGCCGACCGCTACCCGGCGGATTTCTCGGGCGGCCAGAAGCAGCGCATCAGCATCGCGCGCGCCCTCGCACTGGACCCCGAACTGCTCGTGCTCGACGAGCCGGTGTCCTCGCTGGACGTCTCCATCCAGGCCGGTGTGCTGAACCTGCTGCGCGATCTACAGACCGAGCGCGGGCTGTCGTATCTGTTCGTCTCGCACGATCTGTCGGTGGTGCGCAACCTGGCCCATCACATCGCGGTGATGTACCGAGGCAAGATCGTCGAATCCGGCCCGGCCGAGCAGATTTTCGCCAGCCCTTCGCACGAGTACACCCGCAGGCTGATCGACGCGGTACCCATGCCGGTGGTCGGCGGATAGTCAGGAGGGCAGCATGCGGATCCGTTCGAGGGGAATGCGCTGGGTCGCGGGCGCGGTGGCGGTCGGGCTGATCGCCGCCGGGTGCGGCGCGGGCGACGACGACTCGGCCGCAGGCCTGTCCGACGCGCTGGGCACCACCAGCGACATCAATCCCACACCCCGCGAGGAGGTCCGCGAGGGAGGCAACCTCCGGCTGGCGACCACCGCGTATCCGGCGAACTGGAACACCCTGTCCAACGACGGGAACGAGGCCGACATCGCCGATATCGAGCGCCCGATGATGCCGCGCGCGTTCGACACCGATGCCGCGGGCGAACTGTCGATCAACCACGACTATTTCACCGACGTCGCGCTGACCGGCACCGATCCGCAACAGGTCACCTACACCATCAACCCGAAGGCCGTCTGGTCCGACGGCGCCCCGATCACCTGGGAGGACATCCGTTCCCAGGCGAACGCGCTGAGCGGCAAGGACAAGCGGTTCCTGATCGCCATCACCAACGGTTTCGAGTTCGTGGAGAAGGTCGAGCGCGGCGTCGACGACCGCCAGGCCGTCCTCACGTTCAACCACCCCTACGCCGAATGGCGCGGCCAGTTCGCGGGCAACGCCGCGCTGTTCCCGAAATCGGTGACGCAGGATCCCGATGCGTTCAACCACAGCCTGGCCGATGCGATGGGACCGTCGGCGGGGCCCTTCCAGGTGCAGTCCACCGACCGTGGGCAGGGCCGGATCATCTTGGGCCGCAACCCCAACTGGTGGGGCGAGCGTCCCAAGCTGGACACCATCACCTACTCGGTGCTCGATCGCAGCGCCTGGGTCGCCGCGCTGCAGAACAACGAGATCGACGCGGTGGTGCTCAATTCCATCGACGACGTGAAGAACGTGCGGGGCACCGGCGGCCTCGAGGTCCGCAGGGCGCCGGGCAACCGCTGGCGGCACATCACCTTCAACGGCGCGCCCGGCTCGATCCTCGCCGATCCCGCGGTGCGCGTAGCCATTTCGAAGGCGATCGATCGCCAGGGCATCGCCACCGCCATCCAGAACGGCCTGGTGGAGAACCCGAAGCCGCTCAACAACCACGTCTACCTGCAAGGACAGCGTGGCTATCAGGACAACAGCCTGCCGTTCGATCCCGCCGCGGCGGCGCGCGAACTCGACGCGCTCGGCTGGAAGCTCAACGGCGACGTCCGCGAGAAGGACGGCCGCAAGCTGATCATCCGCGATGTGATGTACAACGACGCGCTGTGGGTGCAGATCGCGCAGATCATCCAGCAGAATCTGGCGCAGATCGGCGTCGGGCTCGTGATCGACACCAAACCGGGCGCGGGCTACTTCACCGACGTCATCCAGCCGGGTGATTTCGACGCCGCCCAGTTCGTGTTCCAGGGCGACGCCTTCCCGCTCAGCAGCATTCGGCAGATCTACTACTACGACCCCAACGACTTGCAGGGCAACTTCGGCCGCATCGGCTCGCCGGAACTGAACGCGCTCATCGAGCGCACCCTGCGCGAGCTGGATCCCGCGAAGGCCATCGAGCTGGCCAACGAGGTGGACCGCAAAGTGTTCGAAGAGGGGCACTCGCTGCCGCTCACCCAGTCGGACGGCAGCTGGGGCGTACGCGCCGAAGTGGCCAACTTCGGCTCTCCCGGCCTGGCGTCCTACGACTACACCAAGATCGGATTCGTGAAATGACCGCAGCCCTCTCTTCTCGTCGTCGGCTCGGCCTCGGGGTCGCCGCGCCCGCGCTGGCCGTCGCGCTGCTGCTGGCGGGCTGTGGCGCGGACGCCTCCGTGCAGTCCGGCTCGAGCTCGATCGGCACCAGCAACGACATCAATCCCCGCGATCCCGGCGAGTTGCGCGACGGCGGCAATCTGCGCCTGGCGCTGACCAGCTTCCCGGAGACCTTCAACTCCTCGCACGTGGACGCCTCGGGCGACGTCGGGGACGTCGTCGAGTGGACGCTGCCCGGCACGGTGAGTTCCGACGCGGCGGGTGAGCTCACGACCGATGCCAACTACTTCACCCGCATCGAGCTCACCAACACCAATCCGCAGCAGATCACCTACACCATCAACCCCAAAGCCGTCTGGTCCGACGGCAGCCCGATCACCTGGGAGGATCTGCGCTCCCAGGCGAACGCGCTGAGCGGGCGGAACACGGCGTACCAGGTGCGCGCGACCCAGGGCTACAGCCGGGTCGACAAGGTCGAGCGTGGCGTCGACGACCGGCAGGCGATCGTCACCTTCGGGCAGCACTACGCCGAATGGCAGGGCCTGTTCAACCCGCTGTACCCGACGGCGTCGACCGGATCGCCGGAGTCGTTCGAGAACTGGGCGCGCAACAGCCTGCCGATCTCGTCCGGTCCGTTCCTGATCGACTCGATCGACCGCGCTCAGCAGCGCATCGTGCTGAAGCGCAACCCGAAGTGGTGGGGTGATACCCCGAAGCTCGACACCATCACCTTCAGCGTGCTCGACTACTCCGCGCGCATCTCCGCGCTGCAGAACAACGAGCTCGACTACGCCTCCGTATCCGGCATCGACGAGGTGAAGACCGCGACCAACTCGCCGGGCATCAAGGTGCGCCGCGCCGCCGCGCCGCGGTTCTCGCACTTCACCTTCAACGGTGCGCCGGGCTCGCTGCTGGAGGACCCGCAGCTGCGGATCGCCATTTCCAAGGCCATCGACCGGCAGGGCATCGCCACCGCGACGCAGAACGGCATCGTCGACGACCCGAAGCCGCTGAACAACCACGTCTACCTCAACGGCCAGAAGGGCTACCAGGACAACGCCGCCGCCGTCGCCTACGACCCCGAGGGCGCCGCGCGGATGCTCGACGAACTGGGCTGGAAGCTCAACGGCGACGTCCGCGAGAAGAACGGCCGCAAGCTGGAACTGCGCAATGTGATGTACCAGCAGGACACGTGGATTCAGATGGCGCAGATCGCCCAGCAGAACCTGGCCAAGGTGGGCGTGAAGATGATCATCCAAACCTACCCGGGCAACGGCCTTTTCACCGACGTGATCGATCCGGGCAACTTCGAGATCTGCCAGTTCACCTGGTCCGGCGGCATCCTCCCGCTCGGCGCGCTGCCGCAGATCTACGCCTACGACCCGAACAACCGGCTGAGCAACAAGGGTCGCATCGGCAGCCCCGAACTGAACGCGCTGATCGAGGAGACGATCTCCGAGCTCGACCCGAACAAGGCCATCGAGCTGGCCAACCGCGCCGACAAGATGATCTTCGACATCGGCCACTCGGTGCCGATCGTGCAGTCGGCGGGCACCGTCGCGGTGCGCGAGAACCTGGCCAATTACGGCGCGTTCGGGCTGGCCTCCTTCGACGCAACTAAAGTCGGCTTCGTGAAGTGATGTGATGCCGCGGCGACATGACGCGGCGACACCGATCAGGCGTCGACAGATGTGGAAGGACCAGCTCTATGCGGACACGCTCCTTGACCACCCGATTGGCGGCGCCACTCGCCGCGCTCGGCCTGATCCTGACCGGTTGTTCGGACAGCGGGAGCATCACGCCCGGCACCAGCACGATCGGCAGCACCAACGACATCAATCCGGTGGACCCGAGCCAGTTGCGCGAAGGCGGGAATCTACGCCTGGTGCTGAGTTCGTTCCCGGAGAACTTCAACGTGCTCCAGGTGGACGGCAATACCGAGAGCGGCGGGCTGGTGGCGGGCCCGACCATGCCCGCGCCGTTCGTCAGCAACGCGGCGGGCGAGCTCTCGGTGGACCACAACTTCTTCACCGATGTGCAGCTCACCAACACCAGCCCGCAGCAGGTCACCTACACCATCAACCCGAAAGCCGTGTGGTCCGACGGCAGCCCCATCACCTGGGAGGACCTGCGCTCCCAGGCCAACGCGCTCAGCGGTAAGGACAACGCGTACCTGATCGCGGGGCTCAGCGGCTTCGACCGGGTGGCGAAGGTCGAGCGCGGCGCGGACGACCGGCAGGCGATCGTCACGTTCGACCAGTCCTACGGCGAATGGCGCGGCCAGTTCAGCCCGCTCTACCCGAAGTCGGTCACCGGGTCTCCCGAAGCGTTCAACACCGCGAACCGGGACGGTCTGACGCTGAGCGCGGGCCCGTTCGTGATCACGAACATCGACCGTGCGCAGCAGCGCATCACCCTGAGCCGCAATCCGAAGTGGTGGGGCGACACCCCCAAGCTGGACACCATCACTTTCAGCGTGCTCGACCACAGCGCATGGCTGCCCGCGATCCAGAACAACGAGCTCGACATCGCCTACATGTCGGGCATCGAGAACGTGACGGCGGCGCGCAACGCGGCGAACGTCGTCATCCGGCGCGCGCCGGAACCGGCCTGGTCGCACCTGACCTTCAACGGCGCGCCCGGCTCGCTGCTGGAGGACCCGCAGCTGCGGATCGCCATCTCCAAGGCCATCGACCGGCAGGGCATCGTCACCGCGTCGCAGAACGGCGTGGTGGACAACCCGAAGCCGCTGAACAACCACATTTTCATGGCCGGCCAGAAGGGCTACCAGGACAACGCCGCGCCGATCTCCTACGACCCCGCCGAGGCGGCGCGGATGCTGGATCAGCTCGGTTGGAAGCTCAACGGCGACGTGCGCGAGAAGGACGGCCGGAGGCTGGAGATCCGCGACGTGATGTACCAGCAGGACGCCTGGGTGCAGACCGCGCAGATCGTGCAGCAGAACCTGGCCGCCGTCGGCGTGAAGCTGACCATCCAGACCGTGCCGGGCACCGGCCTGTTCAAGGACGTCATCGATCCGGGCAACTTCGACATCGCCCAGTTCAGCTGGCAAGGCAGCGCGCTGCCGCTCGGTGCGCTGCAGCAGATCTACTACTACGACCCGAACAACCTGATGGGCAACAAGGCCCGCATCGGGTCGCCGGAGCTCAACGCCCTGATCGACAAGACCATCGCGGAGCTGGACCCCGACAAGGCGATCGAGCTGGCCAACCAGAGCGATCAGATGATCTTCGCCGAGGGCTATTCGATTCCGCTGAACCAGGCTTCGGGCACCTACGCGGTGCGCGACAACCTCGCCAACTACGGCGCGTTCGGCCTCGCCACGCCGGACTACACCAAAGTCGGCTTCCTGAAGTGAGTTTCGGAGGCCATCCGCTGGCCTATCCGATCGGCGTGACGCTCGGCGCCCTCGCGGTCTGTGCCGCGTGGGCGCCGTTCGCCACCGTGGACCAGTTGGCGGCGCTGACGACGGTGGCACTGGCGATCCTGGGCTACACCGGGATTCGGCTTTCGATGGCCTTCGGCATGCTGCCTTGTGGACTGCCGGATTCGGGAGCCTTTCGGGTCGCTCGGATTCGGCAGCAGCACCGGTTGGTGAGCAGGTCCTGGTTGGAGGTCACCGACTCGGGTGGTTCGCGCCGCTGGCTGCCGGTGTACTTCGATCCGGCGCTGCTGACCATGACGGAGACCGAGGCGCGGGGCGGACGCGTCATCCGCACCGCGGACCTGCGCCTCTACCCGTCGGGCCGGGCGCGCGACACCGAGCCGCCCGGCCGCCTCGTCGACAACCCGACCCGACCCGACCCCGACGCACCCCTGCTCGCCGCGACCGCCACCCGCCTGACCCGCCGCCTGTTGTTCGACGCCCAATCCGCCATCGCGGCCCCCTTCGCCGCTCTGCTCTGGATCTACATCGACGGCGGCGCCCTCCTCACCTTCACCGGCGCGCTCTGCGTCGCCGCCGCCACCACCACCTGGCTCGCCGCCATCCGCGGCTCCGACCCGAGCTAGTCAGCTCCGCTCCCACACACGGTGTGGACGCCGCACAGCGTCACCGCCTGTGTGACGCGTGTGGTGGATGTGTGGCCTGCTCAGGTGAGCAGGCCGAGGGCGTCGGCGTGCGCGAGGGTCTCGCGGACGTGCCAGGGTAGTGGGACGCGGGTGGCTTCGGCGTAGGTCATCCATTCGAAATCGTCGTGCGCTCGGAGTTCGAGTTCCGGGCGGATCTCGTTCTCGAAGCAGCCGAACGTGATGGTGTGGACGTCGTCGTCGACGAAGTGCGTCAGCTCGTCGGCGACGAGGACGTCGAGACCGGTTTCCGCGGAGACCTCGCGGCGGACGGTCTGCGCCCAGGTCTCGTCCGGGGCGACGGCGCCGCCGGGGATTTCCCAGATGTCGGGCTCGGCGGTGTTCGAAACTCGGTGCAGCAGTAGCACTCTGCCCGCCCGGATCAGTAGTGCGTAAGCCCGCCTTCGCTGTTCTGCCATGCTTTCTCCCTCCCGGGTTCCAGTCTGCCACGGGTTCGTCGAAGGGTGCGTCGGTGCGCTCGGCGATCGGTCGCCGTCGGCATCGGTTTGGCACGAATTGGTCTGACCACTTGACCAGCTGACCATCAGGGCGCAGAGTAGACGCATGGCGTTGCAACCTGTTGTCAAAAGGTCGGTGTCGGCGGAGGTGTTCGAACAGATCGCCGCGGACGTGCTCAGCGGTGAACTCGCGCCCGGCTCGACGCTGCCGAGCGAACGTCAGCTGGCCGAAGCGCTCGGGGTCTCGCGGCCCGCGGTGCGCGAGGCGCTGCAACGCCTGGCGGCGGCGGGACTCGTGGCGGTGCGCCAGGGCGACGCCACCACGGTGCTCGACTATCGGCGCGGCGCCGGTCTGGAGGTGCTGCCCCGGCTGCTGGTGCGGGAGGGCATGCTCGAACCCGCCGTCGCGCGCAGCATCCTCGAAGTCCGCATGCACAACGGGCCGAAGGTGGCCGAGCTAGCGGCCGTGCGGATGGCCGCGACAGGCGCACCGAAGGCAGCGGCGGACGGCGCCGCCGATCGGGACCTGGTGCGCGCCCATCTCGAGCGCAGCGTGACGGCGCTGACCGCCGAAACCGATCCGATCGCGCTGCAACGGCACGCGCTGGAGTTCTGGGATCACGTGGTCGACGCGGCCGACTCGATCGTGTTCCGCCTGATGTTCAACATGCTGCGTGCCGCCTACGAACCCGCGCTCGCGGCGCTGGCCCCCGTCATGTCCGCCGAGGTGGGCAATGCCGATGGCTACCGCGAACTGGCCGCCGCCATCGTGGCGGGTCGGCCGAAGAAGGCCGCCGACAAGGCTCGGGCCCTGCTCGAACCGGCGACCACCGCCCTGATCGAGGCCCTCGGCGGGCATTGATCACGCAACACCCGAGGTGACAACGATGTCCAAAACCCAACTGCGCCGCGGCCTGACGCTCGGCGATGCCTTCCGCGAATTCGTTCGCCACCCCTCGCCGTGGATGATCGGCACGGCATTGGCGCTGGCCCTGATCGCGCGAATCCTGGTGGGCGACTGGCAGATCAGCGACGCGGTGCTGCCGCTGGCGATGCTCGCGGTGTTCCCCACGTTCGAGTGGGTCGTGCACGTCATGGTGCTGCACTGGCGGCCGAAGCGCGTGGGCCCGATCTCCCTGGACAGCGAGCTGGCCCGCAAACACCGCCAGCACCACGTGGATCCGCGCAACATCCCGCTGATCTTCATTCCGACCCGTTCGCTGGTGGTGGTCATCGTCGCCCTGCTCGCGATCACCGCCCTGGCTTTCCCGCGCCTCGGCCTGGGGCTGACGTTCCTGCTCACCATCACGGTGCTGGGGCTGGGCTACGAGTGGACGCACTACCTGATCCATACCGACTACAAGCCGAAAAGGGCGTTGTACAAGGCGGTTTGGCGCAATCACCGGCATCACCATTACAAGAACGAGCATTTCTGGTTCACCGTGACCAGTTCGGGGACCGCGGACCGGATCTTCGGTACGTATCCGGACCCGGCTGAGGTGGCTACTTCGCCTACGGCGCGGAATTTGCATGGGGCGCAGGTGGGGTGACCGGGTCTCCGGGGCGGCCGTGGTCGGCTTGCCCCGGATTCCTTTCGGTCGGGCATGTGCGGTGAGGGGCGTTGCGGACGTTGGCACTTGGGTGTACCTGCCGTTCACGCGCGGACGGCCGGGCTAGCCTGCGCGCCACCGCAAGGCAGGGTCCTCGGGCATCGCGGCGTCGACGCCGAGCAGGTGCCCCGAGAGCCAGGCGGCCATGACCGCGCTGGTGATCGCCGCGCCGCGATTCGGGTCGATGGTGCCGCAGAGGTCGGTGGCGCAGCCGAAGGTCGGCATGTCGGTGCCGGTGTAGTGCCCGGCGCCTTCGAGGGTGACGATCGACGCGTCGGTGGCCGTCCATGAGGCGTGGACCATCGCGCCCATGGCCAGCAGCAGCACCGGCCGGTCGGTGTCCGGGGCTGCTTCGACCCCATCCCACACAGCGGGGCCGTCGAGGACGAGGCTGGTGCGGATCCGCGGTTCGACCGCCATGGTCGCCATCGCGGTCTGTCCGCCGTAGCTGTGGCCCGCCATCGCCATCCGGTCGAGGTCGCCGCGTGCGCCGACGACCGGCAGCGTGTGCAGCTGGGAGAGGACGAGGCGGGTGTCGCGGACGCGCATGTCGAGCGCGGCTTGCATGAACGCGTGATCGGCTGCGTCCGGCGGGTTTCCGACCTGCACGCGTCCGCCGACCTCCACGGCCGGGGACTCCCCGGTGTGGTCGATCGCGACCACGACATACCCGCGCGAGGCCAGCTCCATCAACAGGCCGGAGGCGATCCAGCGCGGCGTGCCGAGGGCAGGCGACCAGATCACCACCGGCAGCAGCCCGCCCTCGGCGACCGGCGCGTCGACGGAGATCGGAAGGACCGTCGCGGACATCGCGGGCGCGGCGGCGGGTGTGTGCAGCCACAGCGCCGCCTTGGAGGCCATCTGCGCGGCGGCGGCCAGGGAGCTCGCCGGGATGTAGGGAGCGGCTCCGGGCTTGGTGGTGGTCGGATACCAGATCGACAGCAGGATCGTGCGCGCGCCCGCGGTGAGGGCGGCTTCGGTGCGGGCCACCGGGTGCGGCCCGCTCGGCGCAGGCACCGCGGCAGCCGGGCCCGGGCCGGTGATCCAGGTCGCGCCCGCCAGGAGCAAGACAGCGACCGCGGCGATCGTCCGCCGCCGGATCGGTTGCTTACCAGTTGCCCGTCCGCGCCGATGTAGCCACGCCACGTGCGCACCCCCCTCGTGCCCCTTGGTATTACCGGTTGTTGACAATAGCCGCCTCGTCCGACGACCGCGCTTCGTGGGGTGTGGGATATGTCGCTGAAAAGTGCTGGGAGACAGCAGAATCGCACGTATCGGGGTCTCGCGATGCAACCCTTCACTTCTGCGGTTCGGGAGGTACCCGGGGTCTGAGTGCGCCGGTCGATGACGTCGCCGACGCGGTAGCAGATCGCGCCGCCGAAGGCGTAGCGGTGCAGGTGCCCGCGCTCGCCCGCCTTCCGTATCGCGTCCTCGATGACGGCGGCACCGGCGAAATGTGGCAGCAGCCGCGCCGACTGGTTTGCGGTGCCGAACTGGTTGCGCGCCCTCGCGAAAAGGGCCACAGCTCAGTTCAACAACCGACCCGCGATCACCCCCGCACGGCGAGCCGCATCCGGCGTCCCCTCCCGGACCGCGGTGACGATCGCACCATCCACCAGCAGCGCGAACTCGCCGGCCAGTTCCTCGGCATCGGCCCGCCCTGCCGCCGTGAGCAATTCGCCGAGGTACTCGATGACCCGGCGCTTGTGCCGATCCGCCACTCGGTGCGCGGCGGAGTCGCGGTCGGCCACCTCGATCATCGTGTTGATGAACGCGCAGCCGCGGAAGTCTTTGCGGGCGAAGCGTTCCGCGAGGGCGTCGAAGACGGCGAGTGGGGCGTCTTCGGGCGTGGCGGCGCGTGCTTCGACGGACTCGCGCAGCCAGTCCAGCCAGCGGCGGTCGCGGTCTTCGAGCACGGCGACGACCAGGTCGTCCTTGCTCGCGAAGTGGCGGTAGAAGGAGGCACGGCCGACGCCGGATTCCTGGAGCAGGCGGTCGACGCCGACGGCGCGGACGCCCTCGGCATAGAAGAGTTCTTCGGCGGTGGTGAGCAGACGCTGCCTGGCCTGGGTTGCCATACGTCCACCGTAGCAGAACGGAACTGATCGGTACCGATCTACTTGACGAAAACGGCACCAGTCAGTACCGTCAGCATTCGGTACCGATTGGTTCCGTTACGGTTCGAGCACTGGAGATCCGATGTCCCGACTCCCGACCCTCACCCCCGACAGCGCGGATGCCGAGCAGGCCGAACTGCTCGGCGAGGTGCGACGCCAGCTCGGCCGGGTGCCGAATCTCTATGCCGCCCTGGCAAACAGCCCCGCTACGCTGCGCGGCTACCTGTCCCTGCGCGACGCGCTGACCGGCGGCAAGCTGGACGCCCGCACCCGCGAACAGCTGGCGCTGCTGATCGCGGCCGAGAACGGCTGCGACTACTGCGTCGCCGCGCACACCATGCGGGCCGGGCGAATGGGCTTCAGCGAGAACGAGATCGAAGCAACCCGCGCGGCAACGGCGACCGACCCGCACGCCGACGCGGTGCTGCGTTTCGCGCGCGCCGTGCTGCGTTCGCGCGGACGTGTCGACGACGCACTGCTCGCCGAGGTCCGCACGCACGGCGTGACCGACGCCGAGCTGGCCGAGGCCGTCGGCCACATCGCGCTGAATGTGCTGTCCAACTACTTCAACCACGTGGCGAAGCCGGAGCTGGACTTCCCCGCCGCCACCCCCACCGCACCGGAAGGAACCACCATGACCACCACTTGGCGCACCGCGACCAGCGTCGAACTCGTCGAGGGCTACGCACTTCTGGACCGAACCGGCCAACCGGTGCGACAGATCGAGGACGTGCAGATCCGCATCGAGGGCGGCTTCCTGCACATTCGCACGTCACCCGACGCCGAGATCCAGGTGGTGTCCGCCCCGGCCGTGGCCCGGGTCGCCTACCGCCTCGAATCCTGAACCGATCCCGCCGCTGGACCTCCTCCGCCATCCGGGATTTCGCGACACTTCCGTCTCGACACTTCATACCTTAGGGGGGTATGGTACCGCCGCAGCGACAGTTTCGCTCCGGAAAGGATGGAAATGCCATGACTACCCAGACCGCGCCCACCACCCGCAGGTGGTGGGCGCTGGCGGTGATCGCCGCCGCGCAATTCATGGTCATCATGGACACCTCGATCATCGGCATCGCGCTGCCGAAGATGCAGGCCGAACTCGGTTTCTCCCAAGAGAATCTGACCTGGGTGTTCAACGCGTACGTGGTCGCGTTCGGCGGCCTGCTGCTGCTCGGCGGGCGGCTCTCGGATCTGCTCGGCGCGCGCCGGGTGTTCGCGGCGGGCTGGCTGACGCTGCTCGTCGGCTCGGTGATCGCCGGCGCGGCGGGCAATGCCGCCACCGAGCTGATCGGGCGGGCCATCCAGGGCGGCGGCGCAGCCCTCATCGCCCCCTCGGCGCTGACGCTGCTGATGATGCTCTTCGGTTCCTCGCCGCAGGAGCTGACCAAGGCGCTGGCCGTCTACGGCGCCGCGGCGCCCGCGGGCGGCACGGCGGGCGTCTTCCTCGGCGGCGTCATCACCGAATATGTCAGCTGGCCTTGGGTTTTCTACATCAACATCCCTATCGCGCTGCTCGTGCTCGTCGCCGTGCCCGCGCTGATGCCGAGCGCCCCAGCCCGGTCGGGTTCGGTCGATCTGCTCGGCGCCGCCACGGTGACCGCCGGTCTCGCCGCCGCCGTCTACGGCATCGTCCGGGCGCCCGACGCGGGGTGGGCGTCCGGCGAGACCTGGGGCGTGCTCGCGATCGCGGCCGTGCTCCTCGCCGGTTTCGTCGTCATCCAGTCCCGTCGCCGCGAGCCGCTGATGCGTCTCGCCATCTTCCGCGCGCCGAATCTGGCCGCCGCCAATATCGCTCAGCTGCTGCTCGGCGCGGCGTGGGTGCCTATGTGGTTCTTCTTGAACCTGTACCTACAGCAGGTGCTCGGCTACAGCGCGTTCCCGTCCGGCGCGGCGCTGCTCCCGATGACCACGCTGATCATGCTCGGCATGATCGTGCTCGCCCCGCGCGCCATGCAGCGTTTCGGCGCCAAGCCGATGATCGTCACCGGCCTGCTCGTGCTCGCGCTCGGCTTGGCCATCATGTCGCTGGTGCGGCCCACCGGGAATTTCTGGGTCGACGTGCTGCCCGCCTCGCTGGTGGCCGCGGGCGGCATGTCGCTGGCCTTCATACCCTCGTTGGGTACTGCCATCGCGGCGGCTCGCCCGGAGGAGGGCGGCCTCGCCTCGGGCATCGTCAACGTCAGCTACCAGGTCGGCTCGGCCGTCGGCCTGGCCGCGATGACGGCCGTCGCCGCGGCGTTCGGCGCCGACCAGGTCACCGATATCCCTGAGCTGACCAGTGGTTTCTCGGCGGCCTTCCTGGGCGCGGCGGTGATCGCGCTCGCCGGAGCGGGCATCGCCGCGGTGACCATGCGGGCGCAGGCGACGGAATCCGTACCGGAACGGGTTTGACAAAATACCCTAGGGGGGTATGGTAGAGCCCGAGCACAACGACAACCCGGAAACGGAGCCACGATGAACGCGACAACCAAGTTCGCCGGCTTCGCCCTCGGACTCGCGGCGGTCTTCGGGATCGCGCTCGCGACCGGAGCGGCACTCGGCCCGGAGCCCACCGACACCCCCGCGCACGACACCCACGCGACCGGGCCCGCCACCGACGGCGGGTCCGGCGCGGCGGAACTGCCCGGCGGACTGCTGGTCACCTCCGGCGGCTACACCCTGAGCCTGGACACCCCGCAGACCACCGCGGCCCCCAACACACCGCTGCGGTTCCGCATCCTGGATCGGCAAGGCGCACCGGTCACCCGCTACGTCCGCAGCCACGACAAGGACCTGCATCTGATCGTGGTGCGCCGTGACATGACCGCCTTCCAGCACGTACACCCGGTGCTGGACGGCAACGGAACCTGGAGCGTCCCGCTCGACCTCACCCGCGCGGGCGACTACCGCGTGTTCGCCGACTTCACCCCCGACGGCGGCGAGAACCTGACGCTCGGCGCCGACCTGCGCGTCGCGGGCGCCTACGACCCGCGGCCGCTGCCGGTCGCCGCGAGCACCGCCGCGGTGAACGGCTACACCGTCACCCTGGACGGCGCGATCACGCAGGGCCGGTCCTCGCAGGTGACGCTGTCGGTGAGCAAAGACGGCAAGCCCGTCACAAATCTCCAGCCCTACCTCGGCGCCTACGGCCACCTGGTCGCGCTGCGCGCCGCCGACCTCGCCTACCTGCACGTTCACCCGGAGGGCCACCCCGGTGACGGCATCACGCCCGCGGGTCCCGGCATCACCTTCTCCGTGACTGCTCCGAGCGCGGGCGACTACCGCCTGTTCCTCGATTTCCAGCACGAAGGGGTGGTGCGCACCGCCGAGTTCACGGTCTCGGTACCGTCGGGCAACGCGCGGCCCGCCGAGCCGACCGGGCACGGCGGAAACACCGAGCCGGGCCACGGCCACTGATCACCCCCGTGCCGCAGAGAAAGGAATTCCGATGACGACCGCGACACAATCACCGGCCACCGGCCAGGTCGAATTGGTGATCGGCGGCATGACCTGCGCGTCGTGCGCCAACCGCATCGAGAAGAAGCTCAACAAGCTGGACGGCGTCACCGCCACCGTCAACTACGCGACCGAAAAGGCGCGAGTGGACTTCACCGGTGACGTCTCCCCGGAGGATCTGATCGCCACCGTCGAGCAGGCCGGCTACACCGCCGCGCTGCCCGCGCCGCAGACTCCGGCCGCGGACACCACCGAAGACGCTGCCGCCGAGGCGGATCCGACCGCGGCCCTGCGGACCCGGCTGCTCGTCTCGCTGGTGCTGACCGTTCCGGTGATCGCCATGGCGATGATCCCCGCCTTGCAGTTCACCAACTGGCAGTGGCTCTCGCTGACGCTGGCCGCCCCGGTCGTGGTCTGGGGCGCGCTGCCGTTCCACCGCGCGGCGTGGACCAACCTGCGGCACGGCACCGCCACCATGGACACCCTGGTGTCGATGGGCACCCTCGCCGCGCTCGGCTGGTCGCTGTACGCGCTGTTCTGGGGCACCGCGGGCACGCCGGGCATGACCCACCCGTTCGAGTTCACGATTTCCCGGATGGACGGCACCGGCAACATCTACCTGGAGGCCGCGGCGGGCGTCACCACGTTCATCCTGGCCGGGCGCTTCTTCGAGGCCAGGTCCAAGCGGCGGGCGGGTGCGGCGCTGCGCGCCCTGCTGGAGCTCGGCGCGAAGGAAGTATCGGTACTTCGTGACGGTGTCGAGCAGCGGATTCCGATCGAACAGCTCGGTGTCGGAGACGAATTCGTGGTCCGTCCCGGCGAGAAGATCGCCACCGACGGCGTGATCACGGAAGGTTCCTCCGCGGTCGACGCCTCGATGCTGACCGGCGAATCGGTGCCGGTCGAGGTGGGCAAGGACGACGCCGTGGTCGGCGCGACGGTCAACGTCGGCGGCCGGCTCGTGGTGCGCGCCACCAGGATCGGGGCCGATACGCAGCTCGCGCAGATGGCCGCTCTCGTCGAGGACGCGCAGACCGGCAAGGCGCAGGCGCAGCGGCTGGCCGACAAGATCTCCGGGATCTTCGTGCCGGTGGTGATCGCGCTCGCGGTCGCGACGCTCGGATTCTGGCTCGGTACCGGCGGTTCCGTGGCGGCGGCGTTCACCGCGGCGGTCGCGGTGCTGATCATCGCCTGCCCGTGCGCCCTCGGCCTGGCCACCCCGACCGCGCTGATGGTCGGCACCGGACGCGGCGCGCAGCTCGGCATCCTGATCAAGGGCCCCGAAGTGCTGGAGTCGACCCGCCGGGTGGACACCGTGGTGCTGGACAAGACCGGCACCGTCACCACCGGCAAGATGACCCTGCTCGACGTGATCGCCGCCGACGGCGAGGACGTGGGCGAGGTCCTGGCTCTGGCCGGGGCGCTGGAGGATTCGTCGGAGCACCCGATCGCGCAGGCGATCGCCAAGGGCGCCCGCGAGAAGGTCGGCGAGCTCGCGCCGGTCGAGGAGTTCGCCAATATCGAGGGCCTCGGCGTGCAGGGTGTGGTCGACGGGCACGCGGTGATCGTCGGCCGGGCCCGGCTGCTGGCCGACTGGTCGCAGCGCCTGGACGCCGAGCTGGAGCGGGCCATGCACGCGGCCGAGTCCGAGGGCAAGACCGCGGTCGCGGTCGGCTGGGACGGCAAGGCGCGCGGCGTGCTGGTGGTGGCCGACGCGGTGAAATCGACCTCGGCCGAGGCGATCTCGCAGCTGAAGGCGCTCGGCTTGACCCCGATCATGCTGACCGGCGACAACAAGGCGGCGGCCAGGGCCATCGCCGATCAGGTCGGCATCGACGAGGTGATCGCCGAGGTGCTGCCGCAGGACAAGGTCGCGACCGTCGAGCGGTTGCAGGCCGAGGGCAAGGTGGTCGCGATGGTCGGCGACGGCGTCAACGACGCCGCGGCGCTGGCCAAGGCCGATCTCGGTCTGGCCATGGGCACCGGCACCGACGTCGCCATCGAGGCCAGCGATCTGACCCTGGTGCGCGGCGACCTGCGCGCCGCCGCGGACGCGATCCGGTTGTCCCGCAAGACACTCGGCACCATCAAGGGCAATCTGTTCTGGGCCTTCGCCTACAACGTGGCCGCGATCCCGCTGGCCATGGCGGGCCTGCTGAACCCGATGCTCGCCGGTGCGGCGATGGCGTTCTCCTCGGTGTTCGTCGTCAGCAACAGCCTGCGACTGCGCGGCTTCCGCTCCACCGCGCGGTAGCGCGAAACTCGATCGGCGGTTGCGCGAAACCCGAACGGCAGCCAGGCGAAATCGATCGGGCGGGACGGCACCCCACACGGCCGTCCCGCCCATTTCGTGTGTGCCGGATCAGTCGAAGGAAGGGCGAACCACGCTGTGGGCGGTGACCTTGTAGGTCGCCAGGATCACGCCGTTGTCCAGGACTTCCGAGGCGGCCAGCTCCATGGTGTCCTCGGCGTCGACGGCGTCGAACAGCCGCTGGCCCTTGCCGAGCAGCACCGGGTAGATCACCAGCCGGTATTCGTCGACGAGCTGGTTGGCACGCAGCGTGTTGATCAGGCTGCCGCTGCCGAAGACCAGCAGATTCTGCTCGGCGCGCAGCTTGGCCACGCCCTCGGCGACATCGCCCTCGATGCGGTCGGCATTCCATTCCAGCTCGGTGAGCGAGGTGGTGGCGACGTGCTTGGGCATGCTGTTCATCCGGACCTTGTAGTCGCCCTCCTCCGGGTGCTCGGGCCAGGACGCGGCGAAGCCCTCGTAGGTCGTGCGGCCGAGCAGCAGCGCGTCGGCGTCGAACACCTCGCGGCTCTTGAAGTTCGCGATGCTGTCGTTCCAGAACGGGAACGTCCAGGAGGGATTCTCGATGATCCCGTCGGCGGAAACGAATTCGGAGACGACGACCTTGCCCATTGTGACCTCGCTTGTGTGGGTGTGCCCGGAGCTTCCGGAGCATCTCACACATGCAGACGGGACAGGCTCGGGAAACTCATCGCCGCGAAAATCGCTCGCGGTATCACCCGTCGCGGCCGTACCGTGCTTCTCATGTTCCGGCTCGCCATCGCCCTGGAGTCCGCTGTCGCGGGCGCGATGGCGGCTGCCCTGGCAGCGGCGGCAGTGGCCGCGCTGCTCGACGGCGCCCGACGCTGACCTTCCCCGGGATGTCCCGGGACCTCCGACGGGGAAGGTGCCCCCGTCGGAGAGGTCCCCCATGACATTCGGGCGCTCGCCCGGTAACCGAGGAACACACATGTCGAAGCACACCTACGCCCGCACCAAGCCGCACCTGAACATCGGCACGATGGGGCACGTCGACCACGGCAAGACCACGCTGACCGCCGCGATCACCAAGGTGCTCGCCGAGCGGGGCGGCGGCGCGTTCGTGCCGTTCGACCGGATCGACCGCGCTCCCGAAGAGGCCATGCGCGGCATCACGATCAACATCGCGCACGTCGAATACGAGACGGCCACACGGCATTACGCGCACGTCGACATGCCGGGCCACGCCGACTTCGTGAAGAACATGATCACCGGCGCGTCCCAGCTGGACGGCGCGATCCTGGTGGTCTCCGCGCAGGACGGCGTGATGCCGCAGACGGCCGAGCACGTGCTGCTCGCCAGGCAGGTCGGCGTCGAGCACATCGTGGTGGCGCTCAACAAGGCCGACGCGGGCGACCCGGAGCTGCTCGAACTGATCGAACTGGAGATCCGCGAACTGCTCACCGCCCAGGGCTATTCGGGCGACACCACGCCGATCGTGCGGGTCTCCGGGCTGCGCGCGCTGGCGGGCGACGAGCGCTGGACGGCGGCGCTGCTCGAACTGCTCGACGCGGTGGACGTGCACGTGCCGATACCGGTGCGCTACACCGATGCGCCGTTCCTGCTTCCGGTGGAGAACGTCCTCACCATCACCGGGCGCGGAACGGTCGTCACCGGGGCGATCGAACGCGGCCGGGTCCGGCTCGGCGACCGGGTCGAGTTGCTCGGTCTCGGCGCGGACGAACTCACGACCGTGGTCACCGGCGTCGAAACCTTCGGCAAGACCATGGAATTCGCCGAGGCGGGCGACAATGTCGCGCTGCTGCTGCGCGGCGTGCAGCGCGGTCAGGTTCGCCGCGGCCAAGTGGTCGCCGCGCCGGGCAGCATCGCGGTGCGCACCCGCTTCACCGCCCGCGTGTACCTGCTGGGGGCCGCCGAGGGCGGCAGGCGCACCCCGATCACCAGCGGCTACCGGCCGCAGTTCTACGTGCGCACCGGCGACGTGGTCGGCGACGTCACCCTGCCCGCGGGCACGGCGCTCGCCCTCCCCGGCGAGACGGTCGAGCTGACCGTCGACCTGGGCCGCCCGGTCCCGCTGGAGCCGAACCTCGGCTTCGCCATCCGCGAAGGCGGGCGGACGGTAGGCGCGGGCACGGTCCTCACCGTCGCCTGAAACCGGTCCCGTCTCGATCGCCCACCCCCGACCGAGACGGGACCCAACCGCGCGCCTCGGCGGGACGGTCCCACATACCGCGTGCACGCCTCACACAGTCGGCGGTTGTGTGAGGCGTATACACGCTCTGTGCGGCGGGCGTGCTCGAGCGGCGAGCACCCGGCCGACCGACCGGTGCCACACAGCAGTGGTCGCCTCACACAGGCGGTGCCTATGTGAGGCGTGCGCGCGGGCTGTGAGATCGGGGCGGGGTTCGCATTGCCTTGTGACGCGTCGCGGAGGGTGTAGAGGTCGGGAGGGAGTGGCGGCGGGCTGCGGGGCGTTTTCGCACTGGTCGGTCGGGTAACCAGCAAGCACCATGGGCTTCCACGGTCCGAGGAGCTGCGGGCATGGAGTGGTTCACGGCGCCCGAATACTGGCAGGCCAGGCTGGTGTTCCAGCGTGGCCTGGCCGTTGTGTACCTGCTCGCCTTTCTCGGGGCGGCGCTGCAATTCCGCGCGCTGATCGGTGAGCACGGCATGCTGCCCGCGCCGCGGTTCCTGCGGCGGGTTTCGCCGCGGCGGTCACCTAGCTTGTTCCACCTGCACTATTCGGACCGGTTCTTCGCGGGCGTCGCGTGGGCGGGGGTGGCGCTGGCGGCGGCGCTGGTCGCGGGAATCGGGGATCTGGTGCCGCTGTGGGCGGCCATGGCGCTGTGGGCGGTGCTGTGGGGGCTGTACCTCTCGATCGTCAACATCGGCCAGGTGTGGTACTCGTTCGGCTGGGAATCGCTGCTGCTGGAGACCGGTTTTCTCGCGATCTTCCTCGGCAACGACACCGTGGCGCCGCCGCTGCTCGTGCTGCTGCTCGCCCGGTGGCTGGTGTTCCGGGTGGAGTTCGGCGCCGGGCTGATCAAGATGCGCGGCGACCCGTGCTGGCGCGATCTGACCTGCCTGTACTACCACCACGAGACCCAGCCGATGCCGGGCCCGCTCAGCTGGTTCTTCCACCATCTGCCTCGGCCGCTGCACCGGATGGAGGTGGCGGCCAATCATGTCGCCCAGCTCGTGGTGCCGTTCGGGTTGTTCGCGCCGCAACCGGTGGCGAGCATCGCCGCGATTCTGATCATCGTCACCCAGCTGTGGCTGGTGCTCTCCGGCAACTTCGCCTGGCTGAACTGGCTGACGATCCTGCTCGCGTTCACCGCGCTGGAGGCTTGGGTCTTCGGCCCGCTGCCCATCCCCGAGGCGGGGACGCTGCCCGAGCCGCCCCTGTGGTTCGCCGGCGCGGTGCTCATCCTGACCGTGGCCACCGTCGGCCTCAGTTATTGGCCGGTGCGCAACATGTGCTCCAGAAACCAGCGAATGAACACCTCGTTCAACCCGTACCACCTCGTCAACACCTACGGCGCCTTCGGAAGCATCGACCGGGTGCGCAACGAGGTGGTCATCGAAGGCACCGCCGACGCCCGGATCTCCGACGAAACCGTGTGGCGGGAATACGAATTCAAGGGCAAACCGGGTGACCCGCACCGCTGGCCGCGCCAGTTCGCGCCCTACCACCTGCGACTGGACTGGTTGATGTGGTTCGCCGCCATCTCACCCCGCTACGCGGCGTCCTGGCTGCTCCCCTTCGTCGTCCGGCTGCTCCAGAACGACCCCGCCACCCTGCGCCTGCTGCGCCACTGCCCGTTCCCCGACGCCCCGCCCCGCTACATCCGCGCCCGCCTCTACGAGTACCACTACACCTCCCCGCACGAACTCCGCCGCGACCGCACCTGCTGGCGCCGCGAACTCGTCGACGACTACCTCCCGCCGCTCACCCTGCACCAGGCCCGCGGCTTCGCGTAGTGCCTGGCGCGGCGTTTGCTGGGCCGAGAGCGGCAGTGGGCGTTTCCGATCGGGGGCACGGATCATGGCCGATCGACGGGTCGCGTGAGGGATTGGTGAAAGGTGTCGCGCACGAGCGACGTGAAGGGAATCGAAGAGCGGATGACGGGATTCGAACCCGCGACCCTCACCTTGGCAAGGTGATGCGCTACCAGCTGCGCTACATCCGCATGCACCGCGTGGCGTCCCGGGGGCGCGTTGCCGTGCGATGGGCAACTTTAGTCGGCCGGTGCGGGTGATTCAAAATCGGCCGCTGCTCACATAGGTTGAGCGGCATGGGTGAGGTGGTGATCGAGGTCGCCGAGAAGGCGACGGAGCAATTGGCGGAAGCGGTTTCGGCCTTGAATCGGCAGCTCTCCAGCAGGCCGAGGGTGCTGAGCGTCGACGAGCTGACCGAGCTGGTCGAGTCGGAGGCCACCCGATTGTTGGTCGCCTACCTGGACGGCGCACCGGTCGGCATGCTCACGCTGGTGACCTATGCCATTCCGACCGGGGTACGCGCCAGGATCGAGGACGTGGTGGTCGACGAGGCGGCCCGGGGTCGCGGCGTGGCGTTCGAGCTGACCGAGGCCGCCGTGGAGCTGGCCCGCCGAGCCGGCGCCCGCACCGTGGACCTGACCTCCCGGCCCGAGCGTGCGGCGGCCAACCGGCTGTACCGGCGCGCTGGGTTCGAGGTCCGCGAGTCGGTCAGTTATCGGCGAACGTTCGACTGATCAGGCCTGCTTTTCGACGCGGGCGAGGCCGGGGGCCACTGGTTCCGGCACCACGCGGAACGCATCCGCATTGGTCGCGGCCCAGTCCGCGTAAGTACGGGGCGTGCGGCCGAGGACCACTTGCACGTCATCGGTGCGCACGGCGTTGCCGCCTGCGCGCACGTAAGCCTGACCGGCGAGCGCGCCGTCGATGTACTCGCCCGACATACCCGCCGCCAGCATGTGCTGCCGTGCCAGTTCCTCGGGGATGTCGGCGACCTCGATCGGGTGGCCGAGCACCGCGGCGAGGGCGGCGGCCTGGTCGGCGGCGGTGAGCAGTTCCGGGCCTGTGAGGGTGTAGGTGTGGCCTGCATGGGCGGCGGACAGCAGGGCTTCGACCGCGACGGCGGCGACATCGCGCGGGTCGATGACGCCCTGTGCGCCATCCCCGGTGAGGTTGGGCACGGGCTGACCGGCGCGGATGGGGTCGGCCCAGCTGAGGGTGTTGGAGGCGAAGCTGCTCGGGCGCAGGACGGTCCACTCGAGTCCGCTCGCCCTGGCGGCCTGCTCGCCGGGCAGATGCCAGGTGCCGACGCGGCCGAGGTCCGGTTCCCCGGTGCCGATGGCGGAGAGCTTCACGATGCGCCGCACGCCCGCCGCGCGGGCCGTGGCGATGAGGGCGCGGTCGGTCTCGACGTCATCGGGTCCGAGTACGCCGACCAGGAACACCGCTTCGGCGCCCGTCATCGCCGCCGCCATCGACGCGGCGTCGCCGTAGTCGCCGCGCACCACCTCGACGCCCTCGGGCGCCTGCGCCCGTGCCGGGTCACGCGTCACCGCGCGAACCGGTATCTCGCGCGCGGCCAGTTGTCGGACGATCTCACTGCCGATGGTGCCCGTGGCACCGGTGATCAGAATCATGGCTACGACGGTGCCGTGCTCAGGCCGTCGCTTATAGGAAGTTTCGGCACAACCGCCGGGCGCGAAAGTGCCTAGAGTCGATGCGGTGCAGACCACGCCCGTCCGAACCGCCGAGCGCCTCGAGTCCACCGAGCGCGCACCGGAATCGCTGCGCCCGTGGCTCACTGAGCTGGGCCGGATTCCCTTGGTGCGGGACCTGTCCGAACCGTTCGCACACATCCCGCACACCGCGACCACCATCGTGCTGCGCACGGAGCAAGCCGGACGACGCGAGGCGCTGGTACTCGGCCCGCGCACCAGGGCAACGTATTCGGCCGCGAAGGCGCCCGCGAGCTGTGTCCGGCTGCGCCTGGCTCCCGGCGCGGCCCACCCGATGCTCGGCGTCGCCGCGAGCGAACTCACCGACCGGGCCGTGCGGCTCGCCGACCTGCCTGGCCCCGCGGCCGAACTCGCGGACGCGCTCGCCGACCTACCCCACGACGACGTCCTCGCCTTCCTGGAAGACGAACTACCGCAGCGCCTTTCCGAAGACGCCACGCAACGCGCACACCGCGACCTGCTGGCCAAGGCCGCCGTCGCCCTCGCCGAACCGGCCGGACGACCGATCCCGGCGCTGGCCGCCGACCTCGCGGTCAGCGAGCGCCAGTTGCGCAACCTGTTCAGCAGCGGGATCGGGTTGTCGCCCAAGCATTTCGCCCGCATAGACCGGGTCCGTCAGGTCCTCGCCCACGCGGGAATCAGCCCGTGGTCGCGGATCGCGGCCGACAACGGTTACTACGACCAGTCCCACCTGACCGCCGATTTCCGTACCCTGATGGGCGTGCCGCCGGGCAAGTTCTTCCGCGGCCACCTCCCGGCCGCCACACCGTGCCAGGTGGTGACGGCCTGACGGCCGCACGCAAAGCCATTGGGCACAGCGACCCCGATGACCTGTCGAGGATCAGTCGGCGCGACTCGCCCGGCGGGCCGCCTTCTCGGCCGCTTCGGCGGCGTCCATGGCGTCGGCCTGTTCGAGCGTCGGGGCGCTGCCGCCGAGGCGGGCGGGCACCCAGTAGGCGCCTGGCTCGTGCGTGTATCCGTCCTGCACCTCGAGCAGCATCCGCTGCATGGTAGCGCGTAGCTCGGCGGTCAGGTCGGCGGCGGGCTCGTACGGCTGGATGGGCTTGCCGACCAGAATGGAGATCGGAGTGTTGGTGCGACCCAACCGCTTCGGGAAGCCCTTGGTCCACACTCGCTGCGCGCCCCAGATGACGATCGGGATGATCGGCACGCCTGCCTCGATGGCCATCCGCGCGGCGCCGGACTTGAAGTCCTTGATCTCGAAGCTGCGGCTGATGGTGGCCTCCGGGTACACGCCGACCAGTTCGCCGCGCCGCAGGTAGTCCACCGCGGCCTTGTAGGAGTCGGCGCCCGCCCCACGGTCCACCGGAATGTGCTTGAGCGACCGCATGATCGGGCCGGAGATGTTGTTGTCGAAGACTTCCTTCTTCGCCATGAACCGCACGTAGCGCTTGGGCGTGCGCACCGGCAGACCGGCGTAGGTGAAGTCCATGTAGCCGGTGTGATTGACCGCGACGACGGCGCCACCGGTCGCGGGGATGTGTTCATCGCCCTTGACGGTGAACTTCAGACCTTGCACGAAGAAGACGGTTCGGGCCAGCCCGATGATCGTCCGGTAGACGGGTTCCACAATTCCGCTAGCGTAGTCGCAGACTTTCCCATCCGGCAGTGGCGAAACGCCCACCGGATCCGGGATCCGCCCCGATCGGCTCAGAAAGAGGATCGTCGAAGTGGAACGCGCCCGACTGCTGGCGTATAGCGACCGGACTATCAGGAACGCAGGCGACCCCACCGCATCGAGCGAGAGTTCCGCGGCGCCGCCCGGCCCGGCTCTCCGGCGCGGGTATCGCGGGGCACTGATCGGCATGGCGCTCGGCGGCGCACTCCTGCTGACCGGTTGCGACTCGGTCTCGGGCATCCCGGGCGACGACCCCGCGCCCGCCAAGGCGGCGACGACGCCGCCCGCTGCGATTCCCTCGGCGCCGCCCGCTACCGCGGCCACCAGCACGCTCGCGGCGCCGCCCGCCGACGCGCCCGAGGTCGGCGCGGTGCCCGGCGTGCCGGAGGCCGCGGTAGCGCTGCGGCGCTGGGCCGCCGACCTGAAGTCGGACACCATCGCGGAACTACAGGACAAGTGCTGGGCCATGGCTCCCGGCAACGTCGCCGAGATGTACGAGGACAAGCAGACCATCCTCGCCGCCATCGCCCAGCCCGGCACGGCGACCGCGAGCACCGTCACCTGGAAGAGCCGCAGCGCGACCGTCACCGTGGAGCGCGACGCGATCGCGACCGGTTACACCTGTCCGCGGGTCTTCCCGGCGGGCACGGAGATCGGCTACAACGACGCCGACGCCCGCCACACCGTGCGCCGCTACCTCGCCCGCTTCGTCGGCGAACCGCTCGACCCGGCCGACAAGGAAGGCGACTACCCGCTGATCTGCAAGGCCAGCCCGGCCGAGTGGGACCCGAAGGGCACCGGAAGCCCGACCCCGCCGCCGCTGGCGAACAACCCCGGCAAGCTGACCGGCGCGACCGACTTCGCAGGTCAGCAGATCAGCTCCGACCGCATCGGCGACGGCTACCTCACCGTGGAGGTGCCGGTCACCAACTCCTCCGGCGTCACGCAGGTTCGCACGTTCACGCTGACCGAGAGCGACGAGGGGTACTGCATCGGCGATGTCTCGCCGTAGCGGGCACCGTGAGCATCGTCATGTGAACGCAGCTACTAACCTGGTTGCCTGATAACGCCCATCTGGCGCGGCGCACGGTCGGAGCGCAGCCGGAGGTACGCCCGATGGTGCCGCCGGACGAAGTCCGTCCATCGCTCAGCGCACCGCCGGAGCGCAGGCGGAGGTACGCGTAGGAGGAACAGCTCGTGCAGATCACCAGCGTCGGACACGCCGGATTCCACATTCGAACCGCAGCCGGAACGATCCTTTGCGATCCCTGGGTCAACCCCGCGTACTTCGCCTCGTGGGTCCCGTTCCCCGACAACACCCAGCTGGACTGGGACGAGCTGGGCAACTGCGATTTCCTCTACGTCTCGCACCTGCATCGCGACCACTTCGATGCGGAGCACCTGGCGAAGCACGTCAGCAAGGACGCGACCGTGCTGCTGCCGGACTACCCGGTGCCGGATCTGCGCCGCGAGCTGGAGAAGCTCGGCTTCCACAAGTTCGTCGAGACCGAGGACTCGGTCAAGCACACCGTGACCGGTCCCGGCGGCGAGCTGGATGTCATGATCATCGCCCTGCGCGCGCCCGCCGACGGACCGATCGGCGACTCGGGTCTGGTGGTCTCCGACGGTGAGACCGTCTGTTTCAACATGAACGACGCCCGCCCGGTGGACATGGACGTGCTGCACGACGCGTTCGGCCACGTGGACATCCACCTGCTCCAGTACTCGGGCGCCATCTGGTACCCGATGGTCTACGACATCCCGGCGCGCACCAAGTCCAATTTCGGCAAGCAGAAGCGCCAGCGCGGCATGGACCGGGCGCGCAGCTACATCGAGCAGGTCGGCGCGACCTGGGTGGTGCCCTCGGCGGGTCCGCCGGTGTTCCTCGACTCGGAGCTGCGTTACCTCAACGACGACCGCGGCGACGAGGGCAACATCTTCCCGGACCAGATGGTGTTCCTGGAGCAGATGGAGATCCACGGCAACGAGGGCGGGATCCTGATGATCCCCGGCTCGGTCGCCGACGTGCGCGGCAAGGAACTGTCGCTGAAGCACCCGTTCGATCCGGCCGAGATCTACGCCGACAAGGCGGGGTACATCGAGCGGATGGCCGAGCGGTTCGCCCCGGCGCTGGAGGCCGAGAAAGCCTCGTGGGCGAAGGGCGACGGCCCGCTGCTCGAGCCGCTGCGGAAGCTGTTCGAGCCGATCATGGCGCAGAGCGATCTGATCTGCGACGGCATCGGCTACCCCGTCGGCCTGGTGCTCGGCGAGGAGACCGTGGTGCTCGACTTCCCGAAGCGGACGGTGCGCGCGCCCATCGAGGGCGAGGGCAAGTACCGCTACGGGTTCCGCATCGCGCCGGAGCTGGTGCAGACGGTGCTGCGCGACAACGAGCCCGACTGGGTGAACACCATCTTCCTGTCCACCCGATTCCAGGCGTGGCGCATCGGCGGCTACAACGAGTTTCTCTACACGTTCTTCAAGTGCCTCACCGACGAGCGCATCGCCTACGCCGACGGCTGGTTCTCCGAGGCGCACGACGATTCGGCCTCGACCGAGATCGCGGGCTGGGAGGTGCAGCGCAGGTGCCCGCACCTGAAGGCCGATCTGTCCAAGTTCGGCGTGGTGGAGGGCAACAACCTCACCTGCAACCTGCACGGCTGGCAGTGGGATCTGGAGTCGGGCCGGTGCAAGACCTCGAAGGGGCACGAGCTGCGCTCGCGCAAGCTCTGAGTTCGACGAACCCCGGCCGGCGCGCGCGGCCGGGGTCTGCCGCGGTGGTGCCGTCGATCAGCGGATTTCCCTGGTGAGCCTGGACGACCACGGGCACCAGAAACAACCGGGCAGGAAGGCGCCGCACGCCTCGTCGAGGTGATCCTCGACGTAGTAGATGGCCGAGTCACAGACCTCGATCGCCATGGTGAAGAAGGTGATCGTGTCGGGATCGAGGTGGAAGCTCCAGCCCGGGTTGTAGTCGACTGGCTGCTTCCTGATTCGGCCCATGACGTGGACCGACATCTTTTCCTCGCCGGACAGGATCCGGCGCGCCTCTTCGATGCGCTGCTCGTTGGTCAGCCGGATGATGAATTCCTTGCCGGAGTAATCGGTGAATGCAAAGTCCGCCATGACATCTCCCCTGCTGAAAGTAGTGGATGGGTCGCGCGCGGTTGCTACATCGATGCTTCACGATCCTAGCTACCAATGGGCAACTATGTCACGAAATGCTCTGCGCACCAATCGATTTGAACCACAGGTTGGTTTCTCCCCGAGGAAACCAGGCCGACCGGTCAGCGCGGGCCGCGCATGGCAGCCTGATGACCGTTGCTTCGAGAGGAAAGCTGAGTTCGGACGGATTTTCTGGCGAGAATCAGCTCGCGGATCGCGATAGCGCCCCGCGCGACGGGCGCGGCGACCCGTCCGTCGGCGTCGATCAGCACGGCCGACGGTGTACCGCGGACGCGGTAGCGCAGCGCTGCCTCGTTGCCCTGCTGAACCAGCGAAGGGATGTCGCCGAGCTCCTGTTCGACGCCCCAGGCGGCCTGCTCCGCGGCGTCCCCGTTCCCGACGGCCACCATGGTCAGATCGACGCGCGACCGCCATCGCGGCAACTCCCGCGCCAGCGCGGCACACAGCTCGCAACCCGGATGCACGAACACCAGCAGCACGGCTCGGCCCGCCGCGAGCAGGTCGGCCAGGCTGGTGCGCGTGTTCGCGACGTCGAGCAGATCGAACTCCGGCGCGACCGAACCCACCGGCAAGCCCTCGGCGCCCAGCGTCGAGAGCGCCTGCTCGTCGAGCCTGCGACGCAGCGCGCCGACCTGGCCGATCAGCCACGCCAGCACCCCGCACAGCACCGCGACGAGCGCGAGTCCGGTGGCGGTGTCGGCGGGCAATCCGGCGGGAACCGAAGGACGGGCGAACGCGCCCCACAGGACCAGGGCCGCGAGCAGCATCAGCACACCGTTGCGCGCGATGCTGCGCGCACCGATCGGCGTCGCGCTCGCCGCACCGAAGCACGAGCACGCCGGATGCTTTCCGCGCCGCATCAACCGGACCATCACCGCCGTGAAGACCGTCAGCAGGAGCAGCACGCCGATCGCCGCGGCCGCCACCGTCCACGGCAGGACCACACCCACCGCGAGCACCGCCTCGACGACCGGAAGCCCCCACGCCATGGCAGGCACCCACCGCACCGGCACCTCGAAATCCCCCACCGCCTGCCGCGTCCCCGCACGATCGGCCAGCTTTCCCCAGGCCGACAATCCGAACACCACGGCGAGCGCCAGCCGCGTCACCCACACCCCGTATTCGATCAGCATGGGCCGCACCCTCCCACATCTGCGGTTATTCGAAATCGGAATCGCCGGAAGAGTATTCGAGGTGTTGCGAAGAACTGTTCGGTTCGGGGCGAACGACGACGCTCACGCCCGGGCACGAACAGCCCGTTGCGCGGCGGCTGCGCAGCCCGACGAGGTCATTACCCGAACGGGCGGATCTGTGGGCGTGCGCACCGTCGGCGGGAAGCCGAGGGTCATTGGTCCCCAATCCGGGAATCGGCCGACGTGGATGCGATGCCGGGACGCTGCTTGGCGGCCAGCCCGACCGCGACGAAGGTCAGCAGGCAGCCCAGCACGGACCACGGTGACAGGGCGGGGCCGGTCGGGATGAGCAGGTCGAGGGCGATGGCGGTGGCGAGCTGGCCCGCGACGGAGGTGAGGCCGAGCAGCAGGACTCCGATCCAGCGGACGGTGAGCGCGGCGAGGGCGATGAACGCGACGCCGATCGCGCCGCCCAGGTAGAGCCAGGGTTCGGCGGGGAATCCGCCGAGGCCGCCCGTGCCGGTCAGCAGAGCGGCTTCGATCAGCAGCAGGGCGACGAGCCCGACGGCGAAGTTCACCAGGGCGGCCGAGAACGATCCGCCGACCGCACCGACATGTCCGTTCACGGCCTGCTGCCAGGCCAGGCCGATGCCCGCCAGCGCGGGCAGCGCGATGAGCAGCGCGGACGGGACCGAGCGCAGCGATTCGGGGAGCGCGAGCGCGCCCGGTGCGGCGCCGGAGCGGTCGGCGACGGCGAGGAAGACCGCGCCGACGGCGAGCGCCGCGCCGCCCATCCGCAACGCGGTGATCGGGGTCGAGCCGCTCGGTGCCAGACCGAGCCGGTCGACGACCAGGCTGCTGGACAGCTGCCCCGCGACGACGGCGACGGTGAACGCGGTGACGCCGATCGCCGCGACGGTCAGACCCTGGCAGGCGACGAAGAACGCGCCGAACAACCCGCCCAGCAGCTGCCACCGGTGCAGCGTCCGCTCACCGAGCGCCCTGCGCACCGCGCCGAGTCCATCGCGCAGCCGCCCGCTGAGCGCAAAGGCGATCGCGAGCAGGAGCAGCCCGGTCCCGAAACTCACGGTGGCGGCGGCGATGCCATCCTGCAACCGGACACCGAGCGCACCGTTGATCCGGGCCTGCACCGCCACACCCGCGCCGATGCAGAACCCGCACAACAACCCCACCCTCGCCCGCCCGGTCATTTCCGCACCGTACCCGCGGGGCGATCAGCGCCGCCGCTCACGCCTGTCCGGCGACCTCGGCTCGCACCACGTGCCGCGGCAACCAGGCCGGGGTCAGGGCGGCGATGGCGAGCATGACCAGGCCGAGCAGCGCCAAGGTCGCGGCCATCGAGAGCCAGAGCGTCGCCAGCGCGACGAATCCGAAGATCACCAGCGACACCACCTCCGAGAGCAGGCCGGACACCGAGGTGACCGTCGCGCGGGCCGGGCCCTCGATGGCGTCCTGCAACCGGGATTCGGCGACCACCTCGGCATTGAGCACGACACCGTAGCCGAGGCCGATCGCCGTGAAACCGACGCCGGTCAGCAGATACACCGCGTCCGGACGATCGGTGGCCAGACCCGCGATCAACGCGCCGCCGATGAACAGCACACCGCCCACGGCGACGGCCGCCGCGATGACGCGTGCGGACAACCGCGCCGTGCGGCCCGCGAGCAGCGAACCGGTGAGCGAGCCGACGACGGTGAGACCGACGAGCAGCGGCACCACCACGGTCGGCGCGCCCGCCGATTGCGCGAGCAGCGCGAAGTACTCGTCGTAGGCCGTGATACCGAACAGCAGTGCGCCGAGCAGCACACCGTTACGCACCCGGCGCACCCGGATCGCCTCGCCGACGCCGGTGCGCAGCATCGTCACGTATCGGGTGAGCACGCCGGACCGATCGGCGGCCGCGGCCCGAGCCCGTGCGTCGCCGGGCACGACGGGGTGACCCGGTACCGCCGCGACGGCGGCGGGCGCGTCGTCGGTCAGGTCGTCGACCGATGCCGCCTTCGGCGCGCTCGGCAGCGACACCGCGACGAGCACGTGCAACGCCGCGATCGCCACGCTCGACCAGCCGACCAGGGCATACCCACCCCAGGCGTACAGCGGCGTCGCGGCGAGGATCGCCACGACAACGGCGCCCTCCGCGGCCGCGCGGGCGTAGCCCATGATGCGCGGATAGGCGACGGGTTCACCCTTGGCGACCAAGTCGTCATAGATCAGCGCCTCGAAGGTGCCCGACTCCAGGGCGCTCGACACGCCCCACAGCACGAAGCCGATCGCGAATCCGAGATAGGACGGCGCGACGGTCCACCACGTGAAGGCCGCGAGCACCAGCGCACCGCTGACGATGAGCAGGTTGCGCCGGGACACCGTGTCGGCCCAGGCGCCCGACGGCACCTCGAGCACGAACGCGGTCACCGACCACAGGGCGAGCAGCGAGGAGATCTGCGCGGTGTTCAGGCCGTGTTCGGCGAACAGCAGCGCGTACAGCGCGTAGAGCGGGATGAGATCGCGCGAGCCCCTGAACAGCACCGCACGTACGGTGAGACCACGGACGCCGTGATCACGACCCCGTCGCGTGGAGGGTGCGCGGGAAGCTCAATAGCCATTGATGATCAAGCGCATGCCCTTCAGCTTCGACGCACGGGCGCGGCCTCGTCAAGCGATTTTCCGCGCCCGCGGGCGAGTCAGCCGAGCGGCAGCCAACCGTTGGCCGCGGGCATGGAGTCGTCGCCGATCTCCCGGTCGGACAGCCCGGCTCCGATACGGCCCTGCCCGTCGTTCAGGTCGTTGATCAGATCCGATACCGGATGCGAATCGCTGTAGTGGTAGCCCTGGGCGAGCGCGAAACCGAGTTCGGTCAGCACCGCCGCCTGGTACTCGGTCTCCACGCCCTCGGCGATGACCTGCAGGTCGAGCGCGCTGCTGAGGGCGGCGATCACGCCGAGTAGCGGCGGCGCGGGCGAATCCGAGCGGATGGCGGCCACGAAGGACTGGTCGACCTTCAGGATGTCGCTCGGCAGGGTGGCCAAGCGGCTGAGTGAGGAGTAGCCGGTGCCGAAGTCGTCGATGGCGATGCGCACGCCCCGGTCGCGCAGCGTGTGCAGATTCGCGATCGCGGTCTGCGATTCGGCGGCCAGCTCGCTCTCGGTGACCTCGAGGACCAGCTGGTCGGCGGGCCACCCGGTGCTCGCCAGAATGTCGGACACCCGATCGGCGTAACCGGACTCGGCCAGTTCCAGCCCGCTGACATTGACGTTGAGCGTCAGGTCCAGCTGCGCGAAGGTCTCCTGCAACCGGGCCGCGTCGGCGCAGGCGCGGCGCAGCACCAGTTCGTCCAGATCGGAGATGAGGTCGTATTCCTCCGCGACCCGGATGAGCCCCTCGGTGGTGACGTCCGGCTGCGCGCTCGACGACCAGCGCAGCAGCGCTTCTACGCCGACCGCCTTGCCGCCGCCCTCGCTCAGGCTGACGATCGGCTGGTAGTGCACGTCCAGCGCGCCGCGATCGATGGCCTCGCGCAGTTCGACGGCCAGCGGCAGCTGCCGGGAGGACTCGAGCACCGTCCGGTTGCGACCGGCCTGCTTCGCTCGGTACAGACCGACGTCGGCGCGGCTCACCAGCAGCGAACCGGACTCGCCCGGCTGCCATGAGGTGACGCCCGCCGAACAACCGGTGGTGACGGCCGCCCGCAGCTGCTCTGTGAGCAGGATCGCGGCCTGTTCGGTGGTGTTCGGCAGCAGCAGGGCGAAGGCGTCGCCGCCGTAGCGGGCCAGCCGCTGCTCGGGGGCGAGCAGCTTGGACCAGGTGTCGGCCACCCGCTGCAGGACCGCGTCGCCCGCACGGTGGCCGAGGTGATCGTTGATCTTCTGGAAGCGGTCGAGATCGACAAGCACCAGCGACAGACCCTGCCCGGCGCGGGTGGCCTGCTCGATCGCGGTGTTCAGCGCGCGGTCGAAACCGCGGCGGTTCAACAAGCCCGTGAGCACGTCGATATCGGCTTCCGAGGCCATCCTGGTCAGGATGCCGACGACGACGCCGACGCCGAACGTCACGCCCGCCGGGATCAGACCCGACCACCAGGGCAGGTCGCGCGCGGGCAGCGCCCACAGACACAGCGCCATGGCGAAGGCGATGTGTGCCATCGCTTGCGGCCAGCGGAAGAACAGGGCCGCATCGCAGGCGATGAAGACATAGAACGAGGCCAGGCTGATGCCGCCGACGGTGTTCGGGAACGAGTGCACCGCGATCGTCACCAGCACGGTCGCGATCGCGACGTAGCCGTGGTGGATGGAATGCGGCAGTCGCGGACCCCACGCGAGCAGCGTCAGACCCAGCGCCAGCGCGATCGCCGCCGCTGTGCCGACCAGTGGTCGATTACCCTCGTCACCCGGTGCGATGGCCGTGATCACCAGACCAAGCACACCACCCATGACGTAGAACGCCCCGGTGGTCCGAGCCATGACCATTGCCGTCGCCAGCGCCGATGCCGCCCGCACCCGGGTTCGGGTATCGCCGCGCGCCCCGATTCCTCGCACGGGGAACAGCCTAGACACAACGCATCTCACTGGTTGCCACATCCCCGGAATCCGGGCATGGCGAACCAGTGGCTATCGCCCTGGTCAGCGCGCGGGTCGCAGTACCTCGGTACCGACGAACGGGACGAGCGCCTCGGGCACCCGCACCGAACCGTCGGCCTGCTGGTGGTTCTCCAGCAGCGCGACGATCCACCTGGTGGTCGCGAGTGTGCCGTTCAGAGTGGCTGCGATCTGCGGTTTTCCGTTCTCGTCGCGGTAGCGCACGGCGAGACGGCGGGCCTGGAAAGTGGTGCAGTTGGAGGTCGAGGTGAGTTCACGGTAGGTCCGCTGGCTCGGCACCCAGCCCTCGCAGTCGAACTTGCGCGCCGCCGAGCTGCCCAGATCACCCGCCGCGACATCGATGATGCGGTAGGGCACCTCGATGGCCGCGAGCATCTCCCGCTCCCAGGCGAGCAGGCGCCGGTGCTCGGCGTCGGCCTCCTGCGGCGTGGTGTAGACGAACATCTCGACCTTGTCGAACTGGTGCACCCGGATGATGCCGCGGGTGTCCTTGCCGTAGCTGCCCGCCTCGCGACGGAAGCACGACGACCAGCCCACATACCGCTTGGCGCCGTCACCGAGATCGAGGATCTCCCCCGAGTGGTAGCCGGCCAGCGGCACCTCCGAGGTGCCGACCAGGTACAGGTCGTCGTCGGCCAGGTGGTAGACCTCCGCCGAGTGCTGGCCGAGGAAGCCGGTGCCCGCCATGATCTCCGGGCGCACCAGCACCGGCGGAATCATCATGGTGAAGCCGTTGGCGACGGCCTTCTGCGCGGCCAGCTGGAGCAGGCCGAGCTGCAACAGCGCTCCGTAGCCGGTGAGGAAGTAGAACCGCGCGCCCGACACCTTGGCGCCGCGCTCCATGTCGATCACGCCGAGCGCCTCGCCGAGCTCCAGGTGGTCCTTCGGCTCGAAGTCGAATTCGGGTGGCGTTCCGACCGTTTCGAGGACGACGTAATCGTCCTCGCCGCCCGCGGGCGCGCCGTCCTGCACGACGTTCGAGATCGCGCGGTGCGCGGCGTCCAGATCGGCGTCGGCGGCGTGCTGGGCCGCCTCGGCCTCCTTGACCTTCACCGACATCTCCTGCGCCTGCGCGAGCAGCGTCGGGCGCTCCTCCTTGGACGCCTTGCCGACCAGCTTGCCCATCGCCTTGTGCTCGGCGCGCAGGTTGTCGGCGGTGGCGACCGCGGCGCGGCGCGCGGCGTCCGCCTCCAAGAGGGCGTCGACGAGGGCGGGGTCTTCGCCGCGGGCGCGCTGCGAGGCGCGTACCGCGTCGGGGTCTTCCCGCAGGAGTCGGAGGTCGATCATGGGCTATCAGCCTAGTCGGCGGGCCGTCGGCGTTTCACCCCGATATCGGTCTGCCGGTCCCGGCGGCCGGATCGGGCGCGCGTGCCCGCCCCTGCTGACCCGTTTGCGCCGATCTGTCCAGTTCCTGGCCGCGCGGGGCATGGTGCGCGCATAGTTGGCTTGTGGGCACGACTTTCGACGAGACGACCATCGACAACGCCCTTGCCGACCTGTCCGCGGGCGAGAAGACCTGGGCCGCGACTCCGCTGCGCAAGCGCAGGGAACTGCTCGACGAGATCCACAAACGCACCGGCCGCTTCGCCGGTGACTGGGTGCGGGCCGCGCGCACCGTCAAGGACCTCGACGCGGACTCCCCGCTGGTCGGCGAGGAGTGGATGTCGGGCCCGATGGCGCTCCTGCAGGCCACCGCCGCCCTCTCGGCCACCCTGGCGAAGCTGGAGGCCGGGCGCAGCCCGCTGGACGGGGTCCGGCTGGGCACCGCGCTCGGCGACCGGGTCACTGTGCCGATCCTGCCTTCGGACGCCTACGACCGGCTGCTGCTGAGCGGTTTCCGCGGCGAGGTCTGGCTGCGGCCCGGAGTCGACGCCGACACCGCCCGCCGCCGCGCCGGACTGGGCCAGCTGGACCCCGCCGCGACCGGCGGCATCGGCGTGGTGCTCGGCGCGGGCAACATCACCTCGATCCCGCCGCTGGACGCGCTCTACGAGCTGTACGCGCACAACCGCGTCGTCGCGCTCAAGCTCAACCCGATCACCGATCCGCTGTTCACAGTGTTCGAGATGGTCTTCGCGCCGTTCATCGAGCTCGGCGTGCTGCGGATCCTGCTCGGCGGCGCGGAGGCGGGCGGCTACCTGGTACGCCATCCCGACGTCGCGCACGTGCACATGACCGGCAGCGCCAACACCCACGACGCGATCGTCTGGGGGCGGGGCGCCGAGGGCACGGCGAACCGGCGCGCGGGCATGCCGCTGCTGGACAAGCCGATCACCAGCGAGCTCGGCGGTGTCTCCCCCACCATCGTGGTCCCCGGCAACTGGTCCGACGCGGACCTGAGCTTCCAGGCCGAGCACCTCGCGACCCAGCGGCTGCACAACGGCGGCTACAACTGCGTGGCCGCGCAGGCCGTGGTGCTCGGCGCGGACTGGCCGCAGAAGGACCGCTTCCTCGACGAGCTGCGCACCGCGCTCGAGCTGGCGCCGCAGCGCGCGGCCTACTACCCGGGCAGCGACGCCCGCGTCGCCGACGCGCTCGCCTCGTACCCGGAGGCGGAGCGGCTCGGCCAGGGCCGGGTGCTGATCGACGGTCTGCCGTCCGCCGAAACGCCGCTGTTGCGCACCGAGTACTTCTCTCCGGTGCTCGGCGTGGTCGAGCTGCCCGGGCGCGGCGGCGAATTCCTCCAGCGCGCAGTGGATTTCGCCAACGCCGAACTGACCGGAACGCTCGGCGCGAACGTGCTCGCCGATCCCACGACCATCGGCAGGCTCGGTATCTCCTTCGAACGCGCGGTGGAGCGCCTGCGCTACGGCACCGTCGCCGTGAACACGTGGACCGGCCTGGCCTTCCTGTCGCCGCGCGCGACATGGGGCGCGTTCCCCGGCCACACCCTCGACGACGTGCAGAGCGGAATCGGCGTGGTGCACAACGCCTTCCTGCTCGACGAGGTGGAGCGCACGGTGGTGCGCGGGCCGTTCCGTCCCGCGCCGCGTTCGCTGCTCGGCGGCGAGCTCGCCCTCTCCCCCAAGCCGCCGTGGTTCGTCGGCAACGACACCGCCGCCGTGACGGGCCGCAAGCTCACCGAGTTCTACGCCGATCGCAATCCGGCACGGCTGCCCGGCCTGTTCCTGTCCGCGTTCCGCGGGTGAACGCGCGGATTCGGGCAGGTCGTGGCACCGGAGGGCGGACAGCTGCCATGATGGATCGCGATGTCCTCCGATGATGTGTCTCAGACTCCGCACTCCGAGCAGTCGCCGACGGGTGCATCGGCGCGCTCGGGTTCGTTCCCTCGATCCCTCACGTCCGCGCGCGGCGCGCTCGCCGAGGGCGGCGGGCTGCACCTGTCGGCGCCGACGCTGCGCTGGGGTCTGCTCGCCGTCGCCGCGGGCGCCGTCGTCGCGGCCCTGGTCACCTTGTTCGTGACCGGCTTCGACAACGAGGCGGGCCTCGAGGCGCACAACCCCGGCGCGCCCGCGCAAACGGTGCTGGACAAGGAGTTCGGCACCGCGGCCGAGGGCGACTGCCTGAGCTGGACCAAGCCCGACCGCAGCGACCTGGTGAAGGTGTCCTGCGGTAACCGGCACATGTTCGAGGTCGCCGCCGACATCGACATGAGCAGATACCCCGGCGTGGAATTCGGACCAGGCTCGCGCTTCCCTGATTCGCTGCGGCTCACCGAGCTCAAGGAAGAGCACTGCGTGCCCTCGGTGCAGCAGTACATGAACGGGAAGTTCGATCCGCGCGGGCGCTACGTCGTCGGCCTGATGTACCCGAGCCCGGAGGGCTGGAAGAACGGCGACCGCACCCTGCGCTGCGGCCTCCAGTTCTCGGGCAGCACCGGAACGCCGCTGCCTTCGCAGGGCAGCGCGGCGGAACACGACCAGTCCAGGGTTTTCCAGGCGGGCACCTGCCTCGGCATCAACCAGAACCTGCCGACCGATCCGGTGGACTGCGCGCAGGCGCACGCGGTGGAGATCATCGCGACCGTCGATCTCGGCGCCCATTTCAACGGCGTCCCGCCCGGCAAGGACGAGCAGGACAAGTACGTCGAGGAGGAGTGCGCCAGGGCGGCCACCGACTATCTCGGCTCCCCCGAGGCGATCCGCGACAAGACGCTCACGCTGTTCTTCGACTACGTCGACGCCCGCAGCTGGCTGGCGGGCAGCCGCAAACTGGACTGCATGATCGGGAAGGGCACCGACCGTGAGGGTTTCGCGCCCATCACCGGTACGGCCAGGGGCGAGATCTTGATCAACGGCCAAGCCCCTGTGCCGCCGCCGAATTCGGGTCGCTCCACGCCCACACCGCTGCCCGGCGCTGCTCCGCTGCCGCCGCAGCCCCAGCCGCGGCCCAGGTAGGTCGCGCTCGCCCATGACGGTCTCCATGTCCGAGGACCGGTTCGAGGAACTGGTCTCCGACGCGCTCGATCTGATTCCTGCCGAGCTCGCGCGCGCCATCGATAATGTGGTCGTGCTGATCGAAGCACGCAATATGGAAGACCCGCATTTGCTCGGGCTCTATCACGGAATCGCGTTGACCGAGCGCGACAGTCAATACGGCGGCGCGCTGCCCGACACGGTGACCATCTATCGCGATGCGATTCTGGAGATCTGCGCCGACGAGGAAGAGGTGGTCGAAGAGGTCGCGATCACCGTGATCCACGAGATCGCACACTATTTCGGCATTGACGAAGACCGGTTGCATCAGCTGGGATGGGGCTAGTCTTGACCAAGTCGTCGGTGCGAGCCGCGTCATCCAGAAGGACACGGTACGCAGGGGAGCGCAGGCGGCTGGCAAGATCGCAAAAGAAGTAGGGGATTCGATGGAACCGATCGCGTGGCTGTCGCGTCCTATCACTCGTAGGGGGAATTCTCGTGGTTCCGCCCCATAGCCGCCACTAGAAGGAGTCGAGTAATGGTTGGCCACGTTTCGATCTCGCCCGAGATCATCCTTGCCGCCGCTGCCGAACTGGACTTGCTGGCCGAACGATTGGCCGCCGCCGCGGCGGTCACCGGCCCGGGTACGCACGTCCTTCCGTCCGGCGCGGACGAGGTGTCGCTGCTCGCCGCCCATCACTTCAACAAGGCCGCCGCGACGCACGACGGCTCCGTCGCCCAGGGCATTCTCGAACTACACCATGCCGCAGCCGTTCTGCGCATGCAGCTCGCCACCCACGTCGCCGAGGACGTGGTGAAGGCAGGAGTGATGCAGGGCGTCGCGGGCACCATCGGCGCCTGATCGCGGACATCGAGACACAAGGGGAGAAACAAGCATGACCGCAGGAATCACCGGGGTGTTCTGGCTGCCCCGCATGGCCGAAACGAATTCCGCGCTGCTCCACTCGGGCGCGCACGCCATCCCGATCTCGGCCGCCGCGACCGCGTGGGGCGGGCTCACCGCGGCGTGGGTCGACGCGACCGCGACCGTCACCCGGGTGATGGCCGAGCTCGGCGTCGGCATGCAGGGCGTGAACGGCATCGCGGCCCTGTCGCGGCTGGTCGGATTCACCGGCTGGGCCGAGCAGCAGGGCGTGATGGCCGCCGCCATGGGATCGAAGGCCGCGGCGAACGCCACCGCCTACACCGTCGCCGCGCTCACGATGCCGAGCCCGCCCGAGATCGTCGCCACCGTCGGCGCCGTCGTCGCCTCGGCGAACCCGCCCGGCGCGGTGTCCGGCGCGCTGGAAGCGGCCGAGGTCGCCAAGCACGCGATGGACATTCGCGCCGCGCTGGTCATGGAGACCTACGAGGCCGCGACCTCGGTGACCGTGTCCACCCCCGGCGAGTTCTACAACCCGCCGCCGATCGCCAACGGCGCGGGCAGTGCCGACCCGGGCGCCGCCGAGTCGTCGTTCCAGGGTGATCCGGTGCAGTCGGCCATCGCGACCGCCGTCTCGGTGGTGAACAACCCGGCCGTGGTCAGCGCCGCGACCCAGGCCGCCAACGTGGCGGGCACCGTCGCCACCGGCGGTGTCAGCACCGTCGGCAACATCGGCGCCAACGCGATCGCGGCGGTCACCAGCGTGGGCGCGCCGAGCGTCGCGCCCGCGGCTCCGGTGACGATGATGGCGGGCGGCATGGCCGGCGTCGGGGCGACCACCGCGGCCACCCGATCGGCGACCTTCGGGTCCGGCGCCGCCGTCAACCTGAACAACGGCTCGCTGAAGCTGCCGGAAGGCTGGGGTTCGGGTCTGCCGAACAACGCGCCCGCCGCGGCCCCGGCGGCCGAGGTCGTCGCCCGGGTCGATGCCGCGCCGGTCCGTCCGGCCACCGGCAACCCGTCCGGAAGCCCGCTGCTCGGGAACACCCGCGGCGCCGAGGACGACGAGTCGGTGCACAAGGGCACGGACTACCTGCGTGGCGATCACTTCACCGACGGCCGTTTCTCCGCCGACGGCGTCATCGGCGCCGACCCCGCCGGGACGGCTAAGTGACGATTCTGGGAGCGGGCCGCGGCCCGTCGATGCTCGAGGGCGTCGTGTTGTCGCTCGACGAGATGCAGTTTCTCCTGGAGAGACTGGAGATCGACGAGCTTCCCGTCGTGCTGCAAGCGATGGGACGCTACGACAACCAGGCCGACCACGACGCCGCGATGGACGTGGCCGCCCAGACGCTCGCCGATCGGGACTTCCTGATCGACGGCATCGTCCACGGGGAGCTCGAGGATCGGCTGCGGACGCTGTACCGGCCGCACTGGGTGCTCGCCCTGCGGTGGGTCGTCGAGGGACAGATCAGCCGGATGTGTCTCGCGAAGGGTGACGACATGGTGGTCGTCGCCCTCCGCGGGCCGGAGTCCTACGTCATCGACGAGGTCGAAGAGGATCTTCCCGGGCCGATCGTCGCGGCGCTCGGCCCGGCCGAGCCGCTCGAGCTGGAGAGCATGAACGCCCAGACCGAGTTGCTCGCCCCGATCTTCGGCGAAACCGGCGACGCCGCGGCGACGGCCAACCGGCTGGCGAAGGTGTGCAACCCGAACCGCGACGTGCAGGTGCTGGCCTCCGCACTGGTCGAAATCCATTCGCACGCGCAGATTTCCGGTGTGGTGTACGGCGACGGCACCCGGGACATCTCGGACAACCACATCGCGATCTTCAACACCCGCGGCGGCCGGTTCCTGATCACCGCCAGCGTCGCCGACGACGACACCAAGTGGTCGTCGATCAGCTCCGGCACCACGGCGCGACTGCGCACCGCCCTGCTGGACCTGATCAATTCGCTGCCGGAACGGCAGGACTTCCCCCGGTCCGCGGCCAAGCATTCCTGAGGCTCGCAGCACGCTCACACGCCTCGCACAGGCTCTGACCTCTGCGAGGCGGTGAAACGGTCTGCGCCGCCTAACCCATCGGATCGTCGGCGGTGGGTGAGACCTCGTAGCCGAAGGGTGGGACGAAGCGGCCCCACCGGATGCAGTCCCAGCCGCCGTCGGGGCGCGGGACCAGCTCGATGGTTTCGGTGTTGTCGAGGTGGTTGTTCGTGGTGAAGGGCGGTGTCACCCCGCTCAGCGTGCGCGCTACGAGTCGCATCGCGGCGCCGTGGTTCACCAGCAGCACATCGCCGCCGCCCGCCTCGGGCAGCAGGAAGGACGTGCGCAGCTTCTCGATGACCGGCAGGAATCGGGCGAGGACGTCCTCGCCGGATTCGCCGCCCGGCACCCGCGGGGACAGATCGCCCTCGTGCCACGCGCGGTAGATGCGCTGGAAGAACCGGTGCGATTCGGGGTCGTTCAGTCCTTCCAGTTCACCGACCTGGACCTCGTGCACGTCATCGAGGACGTCGGCGGTGACGCCCGTCGCCGCCTCGATGTATCCCGCCGTCTGCCTGGCCCGCAGTGCTGCCGAGGAGAGCAGCGCGCGCGGCGGCGCGAGCAGGTTCGATCCGAACGTCTTCGCTTGGGCCGCACCGCGTTCGGTCAGCGGCAGCCCGGGAACCTTGGTGTCGAGAATCTTGGCGACGTTGCCTTCGGTCTCCCCGTGCCGGACCAGGATCAGCTTGCCCGCGATCTCGTTCATGTGTCCGCCACCCCCTTTCGTAACTGAGTCAGCCATTCCGCGGCCGCCTCGTCGGACGGCGGCGGCGTACCCGTCGCCGACGTCGCGGGCCAGGAACCGAGGAAGCGGATCCTGGCCGTGCGGTGCAGCGCCTTGAGCGCCTCGGCGACCGCGGTGTCATCGATATGCCCGACGCAGTCCAGATAGAACCGGTAAGTGCCCATACCCGTTCGGGTGGGCCGGGATTCGATCCTGGTCAGGTCGATGCCGCGCGTCGCGAACTCGGCGAACGCGCGCATCAGCGAGCCGGGCTCGTTCGCCAGTTCCAACACGATCGAGGTGCGGTCCGCGCCGGTCGGCGACGGCGCCACGCGGGGCCGGGTGACCAGCACGAAACGGGTGATCGCCTGCTCGTGATCAGCCACTCCGGTGGCCAGGGCGATCAGCCCGAGCCGCTCCCCCGCCAGCGCGGTCGAGACGGCGGCATCGGCGCGACCGGCCGCGACATCCTCGGCGGCGGCGGCGTTCGAGGCCGACGTGTAGATCTCGGCCTCGGCCATCCGGCGCGCGACCCACATCCGCACCTGCGCGGCGGCCACCGGGTACGCGGCCAGCGTGCGCACGTCGGCCAGCTCGGTGCCCGCCCGCGCCAGGATGGTGAAGCTGACCTCCAACTCGGTCTCCGCGACGATCTGCAATCGCGGCCCGATGGCCAGCGAATCCAGCGTGGCCGAGATCGAACCCTCCACGGAACTCTCGATCGGCACGACAGCGCCATCCACGTCACCGGACCGAACCAGATCCAGCGCCGCCCCCTGACTGGGCGCGGCGACCCGCTCGACGGGTCCGTCGAAGACGGCCGAGGACTCGAGCTTGGCGAGGGCCATCTCGGTGAAGGTTCCGGACGGTCCGAAATACGCGATACGCGGCACCCCTACGACATTACAAGCGCCGGGATGCCAGCAAACCGCTTCGTGCGACGCGCGTCCTTCGGGTTCGGCTGCTGGGCCTCGGCGGGGGCCGACGTGGGGCCCGGATCGGGTGGGGTGTGCAACCCTTCGGCATGGTGGGGACCGGGCCGAACCCTGCGCAAGATCCGCGCACCCCGCCACAAGGTCGACCGACCTCGGCGCGCACGATCACCCGACGAGACCTCGCGCCTCAACGGCGGAGCACCGCGAGAACCTCACCGACACGATCCGGCGCGACCGTCTCCACCGCGAGCAGAACACCGCGAACCGCCTCCACCGCAGGCGGTTTCAGACCGACTAGAAATTCGACATCCGGCTGGACGAGCGCGCCGCGAATGTCCTCGCCGCACAAAGCGGCAGCGGTCGCCGCGACGACAGCGAGTGCGCGCTCACCGTCGTCCGTGCGCGCAACGAACCCGGTGTCGGCATGGACGACACCGACGAGGAAGTCGGCGATCTCGGCGTCGGACGCGTCGGCGGCGAGGATGGGGGCGTCGGGGACCGAGCCGGGCGGGCCGATCAAGCCGTCGACCAGGCTGCGGCGGGCGGGGGCGGACAACGAGACCAGTACCGGTTCGCTCGCGCCGTGACCTGCCGTCGGTGTCGCTTCTCCCACGAGGATCACCGTAGCGGGCCCTGATTCTGGAATCAGCCGGAAGGTAACGCTTGCAGATCGAGGGCGGCTCACTTAGCTTAGGTTTACCTAATTATCGCCGCCGCCATCACCACGGAGGTCCGCATGCCGAATCCGACCGTCGCGCCCACCACCGCCGAGCGGGTACGCAGCGCGTGCGCTCACGCGGAGCAGGCGGTCCTCGCCCTGCCGGGGATCGACCCGACGCCGACCTCGGTGCATCACGTGCGGCAGTGCGGCGACGTGGTGATCGCAGTGCCGACCGGCTCGATGGCGGCGGTGCTGACCGGCAACTCCGGCCCGGGCGGAGCGGCGGCGGTGCTCGAACTCACCGATCACGCGCCGCTGCCGCTGCGCGAGCCGGTCCGCGCCCTCGTCTGGTTGCGCGGCACCGTGCGCGCCGTGCCCGCCCAGGCGCAGCGCGTACTCGCGGGCGAGGTCGCCAAGGACAACCCGGATCCCGCGCTGTTGGACGTCGGATACAGCTCGACCCTGCTGCGCCTGGTGATCAACAGCGCCGTGATGGCGGATTCGACCGGCGCCGAATCGGTCTGCGTCGAGGAGCTGCGACTGGCCGAGCCGGACCCGTTCTGCGCGCTGGAATCGGCCTGGTTGCAGCACATGGACGCCGATCACGCCGACGTCATCGCCCAGCTCGCGCGCCATCTGCCGCCGCGCCTGCAGACCGGCACCGTGCACCCGCTCGCCATCGACCGGTACGGCGTCACCTTGCGGATCGAAGGCCACGACGGCGACCACGACTTCCGCCTTCCCTTCGGCGCTCCGGTCGACGACGTCGAATCCCTCAGCCGCGCCGTGCGCACCCTGGCGGGCTGCCCCTTCCTCAACGGCCTGCGCCGGATGTGACCGCACCCAGCCCGAACCTGCGCAGCTGGCTAGATTCGACGGCATGCGTGCTGAGTCGGATGCCCCCGGCGAATCCGAGCTGACGGAGCGGGAGCGGCTGGCGATCCGGATCGAGATCGCGGTCGTGTTGACCGTCACGTTCGGGCTGAGCGGGATCAGCGCCGCGCTGTCACTGCTGGACAGCGCGCTGGGGCCGGGCGGGATCGGCGGGCGCACGATCGCGCTGAACGCCTCGCGCTCCGAGCAGTCGCTGATCGACCTGCTGTTCCAGTTGCTCGGGGTGTTGCGGCTGGCCGGATGGGCGGCGCTGGGCCTGTACCTGTTGTGGCGCAGCGGCATCGGGCCGCGCCTGATCGGGCTCGGACGGTTCCGGTCGCGCGCGGATGGGGTGCCGGGACTGGCGCTGGCGGCGATCATCGGCCTGCCGGGGCTCGGGTTGTATCTGATCGCGCACGCCATGGGCTTCAGCGTGACGATCGTGCCGAGTTCGCTGGAGGAGCACTGGTGGCGGCTGCCCGTCCTCATCCTGTCCGCCTGCGCGAACTCGTTCGCCGAGGAAATCCTCGTTGTGGCGTACCTCATCACGCGGCTGCGTCAACTGGGCTGGACGGAGAATTCGTCGCTGCTCGCCTCGGCGCTGCTGCGCGGCAGCTACCACCTCTACCAGGGCCTCGGCGGCGGTCTGGGAAACCTGGTGATGGGCTTGATCTTCGGCCGCTACTGGCAGCGCACCAACCGGCTGTGGCCGCTGATACTGGCGCACGCCACCATCGATGCGGTCGCCTACATCGGCTACACGGCACTGCGCGGACACGTTTCCTGGCTGCCGTAACGGAAACAGGCCGCCGGGTGATTATCGGAGAAACCCCCTGCCGCCCCGATAAGTAAAGTCAGTGTGATGAACGGCGACGACCCCCGCAACGCGCGGACGCGCCGGGTGCCGCCGCCGCAGGGCCGCCCCGGCGTGCCGCAACCACCCCCGCCGCCCGGTGGCGCAGCCGTTCCGCCTTCGTCACCCGGCGTCCCGTCGGGCGGCGCGGTCCCCCCGTCGCAGCGCCGTGCCACCCCACCGCCCGGACAGGGTCGTGAGCCGCTGCCTCCGCAGCGTCACGCGGCCCCGCCGCCACGACAGGGCGGCGGACCTGGACGAGTCCCCCCGCCGCACGCACCGCAGGGCGCCGATCCGAGGTCGCGCCGCCCGGGCCCGCCGCCGCAGGGGCACGGCGCCGCGCCCCCTCCTCCCGCGCAGGGTCGTACCGCCGTGCCGCCACACGGTGCGGCCGCCCCGCCGGCACGACAGGGCCGCGAAGGCCACCCGCCGCCTGTCGAACGGACCAAAGTGCTGCGCCGCGACGGCGCCGATCCGCACGCACAGCCGCTCGCGTATTCGAAGGTCCCGCAGGAGGCGCCGCCGCGGCTCCACAAAGCGGAACCGGAGTACGCGCCGACGCAGCAGCCGGAGCCGTTCCACGAGCCCGTCCCGCGCACCCACGCCCCGAGCCCGCGCGGACGCCGCGGCACACCACCGCCACCACCGCCTGCCGCGCCGCCGCGCGCCGACCGTGCCCCGCGCCCGCGACGCAAACGGCATCCGTTCCGGTGGTTCCTGGTGTTCCTGCTGGTTCTCGTCGTCGCCTCGGTCGCCGCGGTGATCAACCTCGACGGCAAGCTGTCCCGCATCGACGCCCTGGCCGGATACGCCGACCAGGTCGGCAACACGCCGGGCACCAACTGGCTGCTCGTCGGCTCCGACGGGCGCGGCGGGCTCTCCAGCGAACAGGAGCAGGAGCTGGCCACCGGCGGCGACGTCGGTCCGGAGCGCACCGACACGATCATGCTGGTGCACATCCCGAAGTCGGGTCGCACCACCTTGGTCAGCCTGCCGCGCGACTCGTACGTGAGCATCCCCGGCCACGGCAAGGACAAGCTCAACGCCGCCTTCGCCTTCGGCGGCCCGCAGTTGCTCGTACAAACCGTGGAAGGCGCGACCGGCCTGCGCATCGACCACTACGCGCAGATCGGGTTCGCCGGCTTCGCGGGCATCGTCGACACGCTGGGCGGCATCGACGTCTGCGTGCCCAAACCCATCGACGACCCGCTCGCGGGCATCAATCTGGAGGCGGGCTGCCAGAAGCTGAACGGACCGGAGTCGCTCGGTTTCGTGCGCAGCAGGGCGACCGCACTCGCCGACATCGACCGGATGAACAACCAGCGCCTCTTCATGGCCGCGCTGCTGAAGAAGGCGACCAGCGGCGCCACCCTGGCCAATCCGTTCACACTCTGGCCGTTGGCGGCCGACACCGCGGGCTCGCTGAAGGTCGACGAGGACGATCACATCTGGGATCTCGGCCGCCTCGGCTGGGCGATGCGCGGCGACACGGTGGCGACGACGGTGCCGATCGGCGGTTTCGACGACGTCGACGGCAGCGGCAACGTGCTGCTGTGGGACAAGACGAAGGCGAGCGCGTTCTTCGAAGCACTCGCGAACGACAGATCCATCCCGGAAGAACTGCTCACGCGGTAGCGTCGAGGCATGTCCGACACCGATGGCGCCCAGTCCTTCCCGGCCCTGCTGCGCGATCAGATCCGGCACGGCTTCACCGTCGCGCAGCAGTATCTCGCCGCCGCGGTCTACTTCGACTCGCTGCGGCTTCCACAACTGGCCCGACATTGCTACACCCGCTCGGAGGAGCATCGCGCGCACGCGATGCGCATGGTGCAGTACCTGCTCGACAGGGATCTGGAGGTCCGGGTCGGCGGCTTGGACTCGATCCGCTCGGACTTCGAATCTCCGCGCGCGGCAACGGCATTCCTGCTGGAGGCCGAGCGCAATTGCACCTCGCAGGTGACGGCGCTCGCGAAGGCGGCGCGGGAGAGCGGCGACTATCTCGGCGAGCGGTTCATCCAGTGGTTCCTGAAAGAGCAGGTGGACAACGTCGCCGGGATGACGACGCTGCTCACCGTGATCGATCGGGAAGGCAACCTGTTCGACGTCGAGCAGTTCGTGGCGCGCGAGGTGCGCGCGCCCGCGAAGCCAGGCAATTCGGCGCCGAAAATGGCTGGCGCAGCAAACATTTAATTAGGCAACACTAGCCTCAATAAGGGTGCACTTGGATGACACGCGCCCTGACCAGCGATAATGTGGCGGCATGTCCAGCCATTCGGAGTCCCCGCGCAGCAAATTCCACAGCCTGCTCCACGACCAGATCCGGCACGAATTCAATGCCGAACACCAATACATCGCGATCGCGGTGTGGTTCGACAATACGGATCTGCCTCAGCTGGCCAAGCGGTTCTACGCACAGGCCGTGGAAGAACGCAATCACGCGATGATGATCGTGCAGTACTTCCTCGACCGGGATATCAGCGTCGAGCTTTCCGGCATCGATCCGGCGAAGTCGCATTTCGACGGTGTCCGGGAACCGATCGCCCTGGCCCTCAATCAGGAGAAGACCGTCACCGACCAGATCATCCGGCTGGCGAGCACGGCCCGCGAGGAGGGCGATTACCTCGGCGAGCAGTTCATGCAATGGTTCCTGAAGGAGCAGGTCGAGGAGGTCGCGAATATGACGACCTTGCTCAACATCGCCGACCGCGCCGGCTCGAACCTGTTCGATCTGGAGAATTTCATCGCGCGGGAGATGAGTTCTCCGGCCGATGCCTCCGGCGCACCCTCGACAGCGGGCGGTTCGCTATAGAAGAGGTTATTCCGGAAAACAGGCCCAGCTCTTCGCGACGAGCTGGGCCTGTTTCGACCGAGATGGTTGCCTCAGCTGGCGCTCAACGAGCTGAGCAGCGTCTTGAGCAGCGCAAGAATGGCTTCCATGGTGTTCCTACTTTCCTCATCTGTGCGGTAAGGCAATCCTCACCATCACCAGTAACGGTGATGTTCAGAACCTAACCCGCCACAGAGTCTGAAAGAGGCGTTTTTCACAAAATTCCCTCCGGGAAATTTCGGAGTCAGCGCAAGGTCACCTGACGCGACCGCAGACCGTCGCGCGAACGGCGCTCCTCGGAAGTGAGCGGCGCGTCCGTGGCCAGCGCGGCGAGCAGGCGGGCGCCGAACTCGGCGGCGGGCGCGGTCCACTCGCTGGAGTGGCGCTCCGGGTCCAGGTCGAACACCGGCACCAGCAGTCCGTGCGTGCGGAACGAACCGGCGAAACGGGAACCCTCGCCCATGTGCAGCCCACCCGAGGCGTGCAGCCTGGCCAGCGCCAGCATCAGGTCGTCCTCGTTCTCCGGACGCACCCAGCGCACGTGCGCCTTCTCGCCCGCGTCCACCCACCACGCCGCGCCTACGGAATCGGCGCCGAGTTCCAGCCGCGCCGACGGCATGATCGCCTGCTTGGCCTGTTCGATGGTCGCGGCCACCTGCGGATCGGGCGTCACGCCCGCCGGCACCCACCAGTCGAAGTCCTGGTGCACGACGAGTTCCAGGTCGGCGCCCGGATCGATCACGTCGGCCAGGCGCGGACCGCCCGCGATGCTCTCGACGGAGGTGAGCGAGTCGCCGGGCTCGGCGGACTGGGTCCACAGGATCGCCGCGGCGAGGTCGGCGGCCGGATCGGGTCCATGGAACTGCATCTGGGTGCCGACGTAACCGGTCGGCTGATCGCCCGCGCGCACCAGCGCGGCCACCGCGCCGGGCAGCACCGTGGCGAGCACGACGGAACGCTCGGCGGCCACCTCGGGCGACAGCTTCAGCGTCGCGGTCGCCGACGGCACGAACTCCCGCAGTGCGACCAGATCGCATTCCGCGGCCAGCCCCTCGAACGGGCGGGTGACGGCCTGAGCCGCCTGGTCCAGCGCCACCTTTCGCTCGGCGAGACGCTGCGCCCGGTTCCCTCCGGGCTTCGGACTGTTGCGCTTGCTCTTACCCACGAGGGGTCAAACTACATGGTGCTGTGACCGTCGCAGCAATGCGCCACGGCGCGGCCCCCGAGGAATGTCGAACCGCTCCTCGGACGCGACTCAGGCGGCGGCGAGCAGGGTCTTCGTGCGACCGGGGTGGTTGGTCGCGACCCAGCTGACGCCGAGGTCGGCGCACAGGCGTACGTCCTCGGGTTCGTCCACCGTCCAGCAGTACGTGGCGCGGCCCGCCGCCGCGGCCTTGTCCACCAGATCCGGGTGCTCGCGCAGCGTCTTCACCGAAGGGCCGACGGCCGTGGCGCCGACGGTGGTCGCGGCCCCGCCGCCGAGGTAGATCGAGGACTCGCCGAGCAGCACCGTGGGCAGCAGCGGCGCCGCGCGACGGATACGCCACACCGCGAGCGCCGCGAATGACATGACCACGGCGCGCGAATGATCCGCCGAGGCGGGCGTGGCGATGCCGAAGCGCTGGAGCTCGGCGAGCAGTTTGTTCTCCACCAGCCCGCCGTAGCGGACCGGGTGCTTGGTCTCGATGAACAGCTTGGTCGGCCTGCTGCGCCAGTCGAGGACCAGCTCGATGAGTTCGCTGAGGGTGAGCACCGAGGCGGGCTCGCCGTCGGCGCCGAAATCCAGCGCACGCAACTCGTCGAGAGTCATCTCGCTGACCAGCCCGGAGCCCGAGGACGTGCGGTCGACCGTGCGGTCGTGCACGCAGACCAGATGTCCGTCCCTGGTCAGCCGGACGTCGCACTCCACGCCGTCGGCGCCCTCCTGGAGCGCGAGATCGTATGCGGCGAGCGTGTGCTCGGGACGCGCCGCGGAGGCGCCACGGTGCGCGACGACGAACGGTGCGCGACTGCTCTGGCTCACTTGGCCATGACCTCCTCGTGCTGAACAGCACCGTTGTCGGTATCCCGATCATCGGGGATCTCGGCGTCGGCCGCATCCGGCGCCTCGGTGCGCGCCGCGCCGCCCGGATGAACCGGCTCGATGACCGGCACCGCCGGGTCGACCGCGACCACCCAGCGGCGGGCCAGCCGGACCCGGCCGAACAGATCGTGTCCGTCGAGCAGCCGCACCACCCAGAGCGTCAGCACCGTCAGCGCGACAGCGACCGCGTCCGTCCACGCCGTGAACAGGACGCCGTCCGCCTTGACCTGCAGCGAGTCCGCGGTCCGCCAGAACAGCGCGGCCGCGGCCATCAGCCCGCCGAGAATCCAGGCGCACCACCAGATCCGGATCGCGCGCAGCGCCCTCGGGTCGCCCCGTTCGGCGGCGATCTCGGTGAGGAAGACCCCCGGATACACCAGGTTGGCCACCGGGACGAGGCAGCCGAGCACGAGCAGCGGCACGGGACGGGAATCGCGGCGACCCGCCCGCGCGAACACCGCGCTTCGGGTCTCGATCAACCAACCGAGCACAGCGACGCCGCTACCGAGCGCGAGCGCGAGGGCCAGCAGGGACGACCCGGTGAGGAGCCAGTCCGAGAACCGCAACGCCAGCGGGTCGATGAGACGTGTCCGGTTGACCAGCAGGATCACGTAGCGCACCAGCTCGGCGACCGCGGCCAGCGCGAACATCCCCGCGGTGACAAGCAGCAGCGGCGTGACCCAGCTCGCGAGCGCGGCGGCGCGACCGCGCGGCGCGGCCAGGGCCGAGGCGGGCAGCTCGTCGCGCAGGCCCCAGCGCGGGATCTGCGGGTAGCGCGGGGTCGGCGCTGTCGGCCTGCGCCGCGCCGCCGTGACGGGTCTGCCGTTCCGGTGATCCGGGCGGCGCGCCACCCACCGATAGTTGCGCCGATCGGCGGGGGCGTCGATGGGCGCGGGCGAGAGCAGCACGCCGTGGCAGCGCGGGCACCAGTGCATCGGGGTGCCGTGCACGGCCCACCGCGCGCCGCAGCGGGCACAGGGCTGCAGCACGCTACTCACAGCGTGTCCTTCGCTCGCCCGGCGTTGTCCCACGGGCTGCCGCTTCCGGCCTGACGCTCATTGCCTGGGCACCTCGCTCTTCCGTCAGTAGATCTTCGCCGGATGGTCACCCTCGGCGACCAGCGGGCGACCCATCCGCTGCCAGGCCACCATGCCGCCGTCGACCTGCACCGCTTCGAAACCGATATAGGCCAGGTACTTCGCCACTTCGATGGACCGGCCGCCCTGCCTGCAGACGACATAGACCTCGGCGTCGTAGTCCAGCTCGTCGGTGCGCGCGGGCACATCGACCATCGGGATGTGGATCGCGCCGGGGGCGTGCCCGAGCTGCCACTCGTCGACTTCGCGCACGTCGAGCAGGATCGCCCGGATCGGGTCCGGCCGCTCGCCGTGGTCGAATTCGCCGGGCAGGTCTTCCACCGGCACCGACGGAATCTCGGGGCTCGTCACGACTCGATCCTGCCATGATCGCCGCAGCGCCGGGGATCAGGCGTACTTCCGCATCCGGTCCGATCGCGCGCGGGTTTTCGGGCGGACCGCCGCCCACAACCACCCCGGCGGCGACGATGTCCGTATCGCCAGGTGGTTGCGGGGTCGGTACCCGTCCGCAAATTTCGTACCCCGAGTCCGTTTCCGCCGCCGTTAACCCATTCCCGCCCCGCTCCGCGACCACCTGTGCATATCTTCGTGGGAGTTATCCACAGAATCCACAACCTGATCCACAGGCCCCGCCTATCACCGTCGGGGACAGTCACAGGGCGCGGCTATAAGCAAACTTCACGCGAATCCAATCTCGCCCCAGCGGACCGGGATCGGGACCCACACGGCCCTGTCCAGCTCATCCTCGGCGAAGCGGGGGTCACGAACGACCGATCCGGGACTCCCCTCCTTGTCCATCCCGGAGCGGTCGTTCGCCGCTGCCTCGGAACCGCGGCCGAGCGGGTCCCGACATCTACTTGGACGGAACGGCGAACGATTCGGTTCCAGAAAAAACGAGAACACTAGCGAAAAACTGAAATACCGGGCTCCAGCTGGCGCTGTCGGTAGCCTGAGGGCATGGATGTGCGCAGGGGGCTATTCGACGGATTGGACTCGACCGGACTCAACACCGCGATCTCGGAGGCGACCTGCCTCGGGCTCGAGGTGGATACGAAGGCGGCCACGCTGCGCCTCGATCTGACAGTCATGACGGTGCCCGCCGACGGCGCGCCGCCACAGGACCATCAGGTCCGGCTGGACTTCACCGGCGTCAGCCGAGTCGCGGCCTCACTGCGGATCCAGCGCTGGGACGACATCGCGGCCAAGATACTTCCGCTCACGCTCGACGGCCTCGACCACGCGATCCGCAGCTTCGGCGGCGGCCGCCTGCACGGCTGGGAATTCATCGACGTCGACGACAGCGGCTGGGCGCTGTGGCGCGAACTGCTCAGCTTCGACACCGAGATCGACGATCACACCCCCTCGCACGTGCTGGAGTTCTCCCAGGAGGAGGGCATCGACCCGCGCGAACTCGATGTGCGCGTGTGGTTCGACAACGTCACGGTGTACGACGCCAAGGGCAAGGAGATCGCGCCCGCCGACTTCATCGCGGGCGGCGTGCGCTGGTGGAAGGCCCATGACGCGGCCGATCCGCGCACCCTTCGCCCCGGCGTCGTGCCGCCGCTGTAACCGAGCCCCGCGACTGCCGCGCGTCCGATCACTTCGGATGCGCGGCGGTTCGCCGTTCGCGCAAGGTCTTTCAGGCCCCCAGCCCGACCGGGCAGGTCACCCCGGTGGCGTGCACCGGGCAGTAGCCGCCCGGGTTCTTCGCGAGGTACTGCTGGTGATAGCCCTCGGCGTAATAGAACCCGGACAGATTCGGCGCCGGACCTGCTTCCGGAGTCGGCAGCGGCGCGATCTCGGTGGTGATGGACCCGTACCCCGCCTCGGCGAGCCGCTTGCCGTAGGTCTCCGCGCTGCTTCCGGCCAGGGCGGCTTGTTCGTCGCTCAGCGCGAAGATCGCCGAGCGATACTGCGTGCCGCGATCGTTGCCCTGGCGCATGCCCTGGGTCGGATCGTGGTCCTCCCAGAAGTGTTTCAGCACGGTGGCGTAATCCAGCACCGCGGGATCGAAGACGACGAGCACCGCCTCGGTGTGCCCGGTGCGGCCGCTGCACACTTCCTCGTAGGTCGGATTCGGCGTGTACCCGCCCGCGTACCCGACCGCGGTCGTGTAGACGCCGTCGAGCTCCCAGAAGCCCTTCTCCGCACCCCAGAAACAACCCATCCCGACGACCGCGACCCGCATGCCGTCAGGAAATGGCGGACGGAGGGGATTGCCGTTCACGAAATGGGTATCCGGCACCAGGATTGGCTCCTCCCGGCCGGGGAGCGCCTGCTCGGGCGTCACCATCGCCGGCTCCGGGAGACGGATCCGTCCGACCAGCTCGTCGAAGAACGACATGGTTCCGATGCTACTCACGAATGCTCTTGCTCGAACCGCCCTTCCGCTCACGCCGGTACCAACCACTGCGTTATCGACGAATCTCCGATGGAATGAGGGGGCACACGGCCCGGTTGGAACCGAGCGGGTGTACGAATGATGGTTGGAAGCGCTCGAATCTCCGAGCGTCACAGCCCGACAACTGAGAAAGGGACATCGTGGCTGAGTACACGCTGCCAGATCTGGATTACGACTACAGCGCCCTGGAGCCCCACATCTCCGGGCAGATCAACGAGCTGCATCATTCCAAGCACCACGCGGCCTACGTTGCGGGCGCGAACACCGCACTCGAGAAGCTCGAGGCGGCTCGCGAATCCGGCGATCACGGCGCGATCTTCCTCTACGAGAAGAACCTCGCGTTCCACCTCGGTGGCCACGTGAACCACTCCATCTGGTGGAAGAACCTCTCCCCGAACGGCGGTGACAAGCCGGTCGGCGAGCTGGCCGCCGCGATCGACGACCAGTTCGGTTCGTTCGACAAGTTCCGCGCGCAGTTCACCGCGGCCGCCAACGGTCTGCAGGGCTCCGGCTGGGCGGTGCTCGGCTACGACACCCTCGGCGGGAAGCTGCTCACCTTCCAGCTCTACGACCAGCAGGCCAACGTCCCGCTGGGCATCATCCCGCTGCTGCAGGTCGACATGTGGGAGCACGCCTTCTACCTGCAGTACAAGAACGTCAAGGCCGACTACGTGACCGCGTTCTGGAACGTCGTCAACTGGGAGGACGTGCAGGAGCGCTTCGCTCGCGCCGTCACCCAGGGCAAGGGCCTGATCTTCGGGTGAATCTCCGCGCGCCGAGGCGCGCGGCTGGAAGCCCGCCGGGTAGTGGAATCGCCCGGCGGGCTTTTTCGTGTCCGCCGCCCGATCTGCGCGTCCACTGCCCGATTAGCACTCATTGGTACTTGTGTGCCAGTTGATTCGTGGGTCATCCTCTGAATCCATACAGTTCGAGGACGGGCAAGGCCGCCCCCGGTTTCATTTCGGGAGGCACGATGCGAACCAACGGGCCGATCGGCGTCACGCCGTTCCACTCGCGCGGGTCGCTGCGCGGGTTCGTCATTTCCGGTCGCTGGCCGGACACCACCAAGGAATGGGCGCAGGTTCTGGTGCTCGCCGTGCGCGTGGCGAGCCTGCCTGGGCTGCTGTCCACGTCGACCGTCTTCGGCGTCCGCGAGGACCTGCCCGACGATCCGGAGCCGGGCACGGTCGGGCTGGTGCTGGCCGAGGGCACGGTGCTTGGCGAGCAGGCGCTGGAGCCGGGGCGGTTCGCCGATCACGTGCCGCCCGCGCTGCTCATGCTGCACCCGCCGTCGGAGACTCGCCCGACGCTGCCCGAATGCGTTGGCGCGGCCTCCGGCTGCGTGCTGCTGCCGGGCGTGCCGCACCTGGGATTGGAACACCGCGCGGCGTGGGCCGAGGCGGAATCCGACGGCACCGTCACCTCGCTGGTCAGCCGGGTCGGGCTGGATCCGATCAGCGATCCGGATACCGCCGTGCTCGCGATGCTGCTCGCGGCCTGAGCGGTGCCGCCCCGATGCTCGGCGAATGCGGACGCCTGCGCTTCGCCGCGGCCTCGAACGCATTCGTGCACAGCCGTATTCGCGTGAGTTGGTGGTTTGCGAGGGTGCTGCACAGTTAGCCTGTCACGGTCGAAAGGATCGTGGAAGATGTCCGGTAATCCCCTCGCCTCCGCCGAACCATGGGATCTGGTCGCCGACGGCTACGCCGAATCCGCGCTCGCGATCATGGCGCCGTTCTCCGATCGCGCCCTCGAACTCGCCGATCTGCCCGCCGACGCGCATGTCATCGATGTCGCGGCGGGGCCGGGCACGCTGAGTCTGCCCGCCGCCGCGCGGGTCGGCCGGGTGCAGGCCGTCGATTTCGCCGAGCACATGCTCGAACGCCTCCGGAATGCCGCGCGAGACGCCGGAATCACCAATGTCGACGTGCGGGTGGGTGACGGTCAGGCGCTGCCGTTCGACGACGACAGCTTCGACGCGGGCTTCTCGATGTTCGGCCTGATGTTCTTCCCGGATCGGATCAAAGGCTTCGCCGAGCTGTTCCGGGTGTTGCGCCCCGGCGGGGTCGCGGTGGTGTCGAGCTGGGCGCCGGTGGCCGAGTCCCCGCTGATGCGAATGATGTTCGGGGCGTTGGCGGCGGGCGATCCGGCCATCCAGGAGCCGCAGCCCAACTTCCTGAGCTTGGAGAATCCGGAGGTCTTCGCCACCGAGCTGCGGGGAGCTGGGTTCGCCGGGGTGTCCATCCAGCGGCACACCACCTCGGTGGCCTACCCGGACGCGGACCGGCTGTGGGAGGAGATGTCGCGCAGCAGCGCGCCGATGATGCTGCTGCGGCGCTCGATCGGCGAGGACGCGTGGGCCGCCCGCGCGGAGTCCATGCGGGCCCATCTCGCCGAGAACTACCGGCCCAACACCCCACTGGCCACCACGGCGTTCCTCGGCATCGGTCACAAGCCCCTGCCCTGATCACCTGGCCGAAAAAGGCCGCCCCCGAAGCGAATCGGAGGCGGCCTTCGCGTGGTACGCCGAATTACCGCGGCGCCATGCGCAGCGCGCCGTCCATGCGGATGGTCTCGCCGTTCAGGTAGTCGTGCTCGACGATGTACTGCGACAGCTGCGCGTACTCGTCCGGGCGGCCGAGACGCGACGGGAAGGGCACGCCCGCCTCGAGGCCCTTGCGGTACTCCTCGGTGACGCCGGCCAGCATCGGGGTGTCGATGATGCCGGGGGCGATGGTGTTCACGCGAATGCCGAACTGCGCCAGGTCGCGCGCGGCAGGCACGGTCATGCCGTGCACGCCGCCCTTGGAGGCCGAGTAGGCGATCTGGCCGACCTGGCCCTCGAACGCCGCGACCGAGGCGGTGTTGATGACGACGCCGCGCTGGCCGTACTCGTCGACGGGATCGGTCTTGGCGATCGCGTCGGCGGCCAGCCGCATGACGTTGAAGGTGCCGAGCAGGTTCACGGTGATGACGGTGCGGAACAGCTCCAGATCGTGCGGGCCGTTCTTGGACAGGATGCGACCGGCCCAGCCGACGCCGGCGCAGTTGACCACGATGCGCAGCGGCGCGCCCGACTCGACCACCTTCGCGACGGCGGCCGAGACCTCGTCGTTGCTGGTCACGTCGGCCGGAATGAGGGTGACCCCGGCAGGCACGTTGTCACCGGCGCGCTCGATCGACTGCGGCACGTCCAGGCCGAAGACGGTGGCGCCCAGCTCGGCGAAACGCTTGGCGGTGGCGGCGCCGAGGCCGGATGCGCCTCCGGTGACGATGGCGGCGGAACCCGAAATCTCCACGATGGTCCTCTCGTTCGTGACAGCCAGTTGGCCTTGTGTCAATTGCACACTAATAGATGCTGTGGAGCGAAGTCCGCCCCCGACCCGGGCGTACCCGGCGAGGCCTCGTGAGAGACAATGCATGACATTCTCTCACGCCGCGCGCGAGGCGAACATATTTGCGAACATTGCTGTTCATCGGTGGTATCGTCGCCACATGAAGCTGTTCTCCGGCCCAGTCGTCGCCGGTAGAAGGGTGTTGATCACCGGGGCGGCGCGAGGCATCGGGGCCGCGCTGGCCAAGCAGCTGCACGCGCACGGGGCGTCGGTCGCGCTGCTCGGACTCGAACCCGACCTGCTGGCGGAGGTGGCGCGCGAATGCGGCGACGCCCCGTGGCGCTACTGCGACGTCGGCGACCATGCCCAAGTGGAGCGGGTGGTGACCACGCTGGCGAGCGAGCTCGGCGGCTTGGACGTGGTGGTCGCGAACGCCGGTGTGGCCAAGCAGCTGGCGCTGATCGGCGGAGATCCTTCGGTGATGGAGGAGACGCTGGCGGTGAACGTGCTCGGCGTCTACTACACGCTGCGCGCCGCGGGCCCGCACATCTGTCACGCACAGGGCTACGCGCTCATCGTCTCGTCGCTGGCCGCCGCCGTGAATCTGCCGCTGGCGGGCGCGTACAGCGCGTCGAAGGCCGGCGTCGAGGCGCTCGGCCACACCCTGCGCCACGAGATCAGGCACACCGGCGCCAAGGTCGGCATCGCGTACTTCGCCGAACTGGACACCGACATGACCGCTCGCGGTTTCGGCACGGCAGCGGCGCGCGCCATCCTCGGCCGCGCCACCGTCTCCGGCGTGGCGCCGCTCGGACCCGCCATCGACGCCACCGAACGGGCCATCGCGCGCCGCCACCGCCAGATCGTCTCGCCCTGGTGGGTGGCGGTGGCGCTGCCGTTCCGCCCGCTCGCCCAGCGCCTCGTGGACGCCACGCTGCGCCGCGGAGTGGCCGAGGCGCTGGAGATCGCCCGCGCCGAGGACGCGCCCTTCACCACCGATCAACCCAGCAGACCACGCAGAATGGAGCGACCCGCCCGAGGGGCGTGACGCCGGTCGCCCGGCGCCGCGCTCGCCGAACACCTGCCCCACCGAACCGTCCGGAGCCACCGCATGACCGACACCCAAGGCACCGCCCGCCAACTCCCCAGGGGCAGGCACGGTTTACCTCGGGAGCAGGTGATCGCGTCGCAGCGGGATCGGATCCTGGACGCGATGGCCGAGACCATGGCGGTCACCGGCTACGTCGGCACCTCCGTCGCGGCGGTCCTCAAACTGGCGGGCGTCTCCCGGGAGACCTTCTACGAGCAATTCCGTTCCAAGGAGGACTGTTTCACCGCCGCCTACGAGCGGGCCGTCGAGCGGCTGGTCGTCCGGATCGCGGAGGCATCCGGACCGCTGGAGGACGAAAACGGCACGAGCGAAACGAATCTCGACCGGATGGGACGTCTGCTCGACGCGTATTTCGAAGGGCTGATCGAGGACCCCGCCTACGCCAGGCTCTACTTGGTCGAGGTCTACGCGGTGGGTTCCGACGCGCTGGCGCGCCGCGCCCAACTCCAGGACTCGTTCGTCGCGGTGATCGCCGAGGTGCTCGACGCCCGCAGCGAGGAACAGCGGTTCGCCTGTCAGACCTTCGCCGCCGCGGTGAGCGCGATGGTCACCGCGCGGATCGCTGCGGCTGACCTGGAAGGACTGCGGGGCCTGTGCGCGCCGCTGCTGGATATGGTGCGGCGGAGTGGGGATCTGTACGGGTCGGCGATAGTCGATGAGGTGCGGGCCTGAGGTCTCAGCGGTATCGCGCCAACTCCGTGGTGGCGCGAATCGCAAGGATCACCCAAGAAACAACGTCCGCCAACGCGACAACCCGCCGACCGGACGAGCCCCCGACCGAACCCGGGGCGGGGCCCTCACCCCTGCGGGCGCACACCCTCCGCGACAACTCCCTCAACCTGGCCACTGAGCCTCTCCCCGCGCGAACGCCCCCGCCGCACGAGCAGCACGACACCCACTACCACCGGCGTGATCGCAGCAAGCCCCGCTCCCGCCAGTACACCCATCGACGGCACCGCCGCACCGAGCAACGTCGCACTTCCGAAGTACAGGAACAGCAGCCCGGAGCAGATGCCGATCAGTCGTTCGGGCAGATGCTTGCCGACCGCGATGCCGACGGCGATGGCGAGGGCGTCGGCGGCGACCATGCCGATGGTGGAGCCGAGCCACACGCCGAACCAGCTGTTGTCGGTGGCGAGGGCGGCGGTGGCGAACATGGTGCGGTCGCCGAGTTCGGCGAGGAGGAAGGCGGAGAGGACCACGAGGAACGGGGCGGCGGTGGAGCGGGGTGGCCGCGGCTCGGCGTCATCGTCGGGAGCGCCGAGGTGTTCGCGCAAGGTCCACAGGCCGACGGCCAAGAAGGTGAGGGCGGCGACCAGTGAGATGGCCCGGGTGGGCAGGGCCGCGCCGAGGAAGTAGCCCACGGCGACCGAGATCAGGTGCACGCCCGCTGTGGCGGTCGCGATGCCGCCGAGAACCACCCACCAGCGATAGCGCAACGCGAACGTCAACGCCATGAGCTGGGACTTGTCTCCGAGTTCGGCAAGGAAGACGATGCCGATGCTCAGCAGGATGGTGGCGATCATGTGTGGCGCACTCCCGGTCTCCGGCCTGCCTGCCGGAGATCTGGGTACGCCTCCGGCCGACAACGTGTGGTTGTTCAGGCCGAAGGTCTCGCCCACCGGATGAAAACCCGGTTCACACAACCGGACCCGAGCCTCGGGGAGGCAGCGGGCCAGTATGTCGACTGCGTGATTGGGGGCTACTCCCCTTCGCTGTCTCCGACCCTACCCCAGCAACCTTCCGCACGCCAACCCGCTGTAAGCCAAATCGCAATGCGCACAATAAGTTTGGAGCACCTGCCAGCGAGTTTCGGTAACCCTTACGAACCCTTCAGCAAACCCTTATCGCCGATGCAGGGACGCTGGACGAAGACATCCGGGTACCCCGTCCGGGACCCACCGCGAACAAGGCAGGCACCGGCCCACGGTCGCCGCCCTGGCGACGTCGCCACACCCTTCCCATACGCCGCACACAGCCGCCGCCTCTGTGCGGCGTATGCGGCATGTGTGGGAGGGGCCCATGGGAAACGACGAAGGCCCCCTCCCGATGCGGGAGGGGGCCTTCGCGGAGTGCGTTTACAGGGTGCGGGTGAGGCGGTCGGTGAGGATGTGGGCGAAGCGCGCCGGGTCCTTCAGTTCGCCGCCCTCGGCGAGCACCGCGGTGCCGTAGAGGAGCTCGGCGGTTTCGGTGAGTTCCGGGACCTTGCCCTCGTCCGCATCCTGCTTGCGGGTGTCGTACGCGTCGCGCAGGCCGGTGACCAGCGGATGGGTCGGGTTGAGCTCGAGGATGCGCTTGGTCTCCGGGAGGATCTGGCCCGAGGCACGGTACATCCGCTCCAGCATCGGCGTGAAGTCGAAGACGTCACCGACCAGGCAGGCGGGCGAGGTGGTGAGCCGGTTGGAGAGGCGCACCTCCTTGACGCTCTCGTCGAGGGTCTTGCCCAGCCAGGTCAGCAGCTCGGCGAAGTCCTTGTCCTGCTGCTCGCGCAGCGCCTCGGACTCCTTCTTCTCCTCCTCGGTCTCCAGATCCACCTCGCCCTTGGCGATGGACTGGAACCGCTTGCCGTCGAACTCCGGCACCGAACCGACCCACATCTCGTCGACGGGATCGGTCAGGATGAGCACCTCGAGACCCTTGGCCGCGAGCGCCTCCATGTGCGGGGAGCTCACCACCTGCTGGCGGGACTCGCCGGTCATGTAGTAGATCGCGTCCTGGCCGTCCTTCATCCGCTCGACGTACTGCGCGAGCGTGGTCAGCTCGGCCTCGGAGTGCGTCGAGGAGAACGAGGAGACCTGCAGGATGGTCTCGCGGTTGTCGAAGTCCGAGAGCAGGCCCTCCTTGAGGACGCGGCCGAACTCCGTCCAGAAGGTCTGGTACTTCTCCTGATCCTCGGCGCCCTGCAGCTCCTTCACCGTCGAGAGCACCTTCTTCACCAGGCGCTTGCGGATCATCTGGATCTGCCGGTCCTGCTGCAGGATCTCGCGGGAGACGTTGAGCGAGAGATCCTGCGCGTCCACCACACCCTTGACGAAGCGCAGGTACTCCGGCATCAGCTCTTCGCAGTTGTCCATGATGAACACCCGCTTGACGTAGAGCTGCACGCCGCGCTTGTGCTCGCGGGTGAACAGGTCGAACGGCGCGTGCGACGGAATGAACAGCAGCGCCTGGTATTCGAACGTGCCCTCGGCCTTGAGCGGAACGATCTCCAGCGGGTCGTCCCACGCGTGGCTGACGTGCTTGTAGAACTCCTTGTACTCCTCTTCGGAGACCTCGCTCTTCGGACGCGTCCACAGCGCTTTCTGCGAGTTGAGGGTCTGCTCCTCGAGGACCGTCTTCTCCTGCTTGTCCTCGCCCTCGCCCTCGGTGACCGTCCGCTCCACCTGCATGCGGATCGGCCAGGCGATGAAGTCGGAGTACTTCTTGACGATCTCCCTGAGCTTCCACTCCAGGGTGTAGTCGAAGAGGTGATCCTCCTCGTCGGCGGGCTTGAGCTCCAACGTCACCGCGGTGCCCTGCGGCGCGTCGTCGACGGCCTCGATGGTGTAGATCGAGCTGCCCGCGCCCGCCTCCCAGCGGGTGCCCTCGGTCTCGCCCGCCTTGCGGGTGGTCAGGATGACCTTGTCGGCCACCATGAAGGTCGAGTAGAAGCCGATGCCGAACTGGCCGATCAGCTCTTCGGCCGCCGCGTCGGTCTTCGCGTCCTTCAGCTGCTTGCGCAGCTCCGCGGTACCCGACTTGGCGAGGGTGCCGATCAGGTCGACCACCTCGGCGCGGGACATGCCGATGCCGTTGTCTCGGACGGTGAGTACCCGGTTGTCCTTGTCGACCTCCAGCTCGATGTGCAGGTCGGACGTGTCGACGTGCAGGTCCTTGTCCTGGAAAGACGCCAGCCGCAGCTTGTCCAGCGCGTCGGAGGCGTTCGAGATCAGCTCCCGCAGGAACGTGTCCTTGTTGGAGTAGACGGAATGGATCATCAGCTCGAGCAGCTGATGGGTCTCTGCCTGGAACTCGAGTTGTTCGACGTGCTGAGTCACGTCGCGATGGTACCGCCGCGGGCCGACGGCACGGACGCATGCCCGATCAGGCGCCGCGGCCGAAGGAAGACGCCGCGCCGCGGCCACCGGCGGGCAACTCCGGCGCACGCCCGAAGTCGGCCAGGGCGGGCACCTCCAACTCGGCGCAGTGCGGGTTCGGCACCAGCGGCGACATCCATTCGCGCAGCACCTGGGTGGCCCGCACGTCGTCCTCGTTGTATTCGAGCAACCGGGTGCGCTGGGTCGGATCGGGTGCACCGTCGTAGCCGACGGCTTGGCGGTACCAGCTCATCGACGCCTCGCCGCCCGCCTCGGGATCGCGCCAGGAGAAACCGGCCACCGGCGCGATCTTCTTGAGCCCCTTGCCGTTCGGGCAGATGAACTGGTCGGTCACGGCCTGGAACATGTCGACCCACTCGGGTCCGTCCACGAACGCGCGCACCTGGTCCACCGTCGGCACCCCGGGACGCCCGGCGAACCGGCGCGCCGACTCGTACAGCCACTTGTCCTCGGCGGTGCGCGAATAGCAGTAGGCGGCAAAGGTCTTCCCTGCCGTCGCGGCCTCGGCGCGCACCGTCATCAGCCAGGTCCAGAACTCGCCGAAGGAGCGGCCCTCGTCCTCGGTCGGCAGCGGGTCCCAGGTGACGAACGGGCGGTAGCGCCCGTCGAGCAGGGTGCCCCACAGGTACGCGCCGTGCTCCTGGAAGCTCTCCAGGTCCACGTCCACCTCGACGTCGGCGCGGCGCACCTGCACCCGGTCGTAGCGGCGCACCAGCGGCGCGCCCGCGAGCCAGGCGCGCGCGGTGACCACGGCCTCGTCGAAGGGGCCGTGCTGCCAGTCCTCCGGGTCGTCGCCGGTCCACGCCGCCAGGTCGTCGATCGTCTCCACACCGTGGCCGCGCAGCACGTCGGCCCGCGAGCCCGGCGCGACCAGGCTGACGTCGCGGTGCTCGGCCAGCCAGCCCTCGCAGCTCGCTCCCTCGACTCCCCGTGTCCACCAAGGGCATTGCCTGCATTCGGGCACCTTGGACGGCACCGTCGGCAGCTCGCCGCGCACCACCGCGATGCGGTCGGCGTAGCGGCGGTCGTATTCGTCGAGCAGCGGGCCGAGATCGTGGACGAGGATGCGGTCGAAGTGGTAGCCGATGACGCCGCCGACCAGCGACGGACTGGCGAGCCCGTGACGTTGCAGCATCCGGTAGAGGTGGGCGAGGCGCTGCTGGTCGCGCGGCTGCTGACGCAGCTTGCGGGCCGGATCCGGGCGCGGGTCCCAGCGATACGGGTCCGAGGTGGTCGGATGGAACTCGGCCGGTTCGGGTTTGCGTGGATCGGTCACCTTGTGGTTGACCACGATGACCGGGATGTAGCCGCCGCGATCGCGGTCGCGCAGCAGGATCTCCGAGCCGCCGCGTCTGCCGGTGTCCGGTTCCTGTGGCAGCAGCCCGCCCCAGATGTTCTGCGCCCCAGCGGCGCACGCGCTCATGGTGGCCGCGGCGCGATCCGACGCCCGCAGCGTGGGGTCGATGATCAGCCAGTTGTCCGGATCGGCGGCGACGAGCGCGTCGCGGACCCGATTGCGATGCGCGGTCGCGGCCTCCCGCCGCTGGCGCACACCCGGATCCTCGAGTACGCCCGTGAGCATCTGCGGGTGGGCCGCGTCAAGGTGCAGCCGGTGCCTGCATCCGATCAACGCGCGCGCATCGATGAACGCGACCTGCGCGTTCACGATCGGACCGCTCTCGATCGGCGCGTTTTCGACCGGCTCGTTCTCGATCGGCGCGTCCTCGATCGGCGCGGCGGCGAGCTCGCCCGACCGGTCCGCGGCCGAGCCGTCCACCTTGCGACCCTCGCGGTCACCGCTGCCCGAATACACGTATGCAGTATGGTCCAGACCCCCGACAGGACATGGCGTGCCCTCGCTGCCGCCGCCGTCGACCGGATAAGGTGGGCGCAAACCGCGTGGTAGACGGCAGACGGCCTCGCGCCGATAGCGCTGCCCTGGCACACAGCATTGACGGAGGGCCTTCCGATGGGGTTGTTCACGAAGCGCAAGCGGCGTCCGAGTCGCCGGGCCGAGGCCAAAGCCCTCAAGCACAAGGCGGCGATGGAAGCCAAGCTGTTCGCGAAGAACGATCGCAAGGCCAAGCGCGCCGAGGCCCGCACTCAGGCCAAGGTCGCCAAGCAGCAGATCGCCACCCTGCAGGCCGAGGAGAAGGCCGCGCTGAAGGTGGCCGCCAAGGCCGAGCGTGACGTGTTCAGCGCGGGCCAGGTGCGCAAGTACCTCGGCGTGGCCCGTGTGCTCGTTCCGGTGCTCGCGCCGCTGGCCTACCGCGGCGCCACCTTCGTCCGCGGCCAGCTCGACACCCGTCGCGCGCAGCAACTCGGCATCGGCATCGACCAGCTCGGCGATTACACCGGGCACGGCGCGAAGCTCCAGGCCCGCCTCGCCAACGCCGAGGCCGCGCTCGGCAAGATCGACGACAAGGGCGACGGGCAGAAGTTCGTCATCGCCACCCGCGCCCGGCTCGACAGTCTCGGCGCCGCGGTCCGCACCGCCGAACAGATGCCCGCCGCGCGCAGGCGCGCCGTGCACACCTCCATCTCGCACGAGCTGTCCGGCATCGAGGCCGACGTGCTCGCCCGGCTCGGCGTGAGCTGAATGCCGTCTCCGCGATGAACCCCGGCCCGAGTACCGGCTGGCCGCGCGGCGGCCTGGTCGGCGCGCTGGTCGGTCTGCTCAGCGCTGCCGCGCACGGCGCCGCGGGCGGGGGCTATCCGGATTCGCCGGAATCGGCCCTGCTGCTGACGGTTTCGGCGTTGGCGGGGTGCGCGGCGACGGGTTTCTCGCGGAGCTCCGACCGATCCCGCAGCACGATCGGCAGCGGTCGGCTCGGGCTCCGACGCGGTGATTGGCACGGCGATCGGCTCAGCACCCGACGCGGCGATCAGCACAGTGCCCAGCTCAGCACCCGACGCGGCGAATGGCTCGAGGGTGCTCGACGCCGTGCGGGACAGGCGCACGCCGCCGCGCCCGTGTTGGGTGCGCTCGCGGCCGGACAACTCGCCGGGCACGCGGTACTGACCGGCCTGCTCGGGCACGCGCACGGCGAGCGCGTCTCGCACATCGCGCGCGACGACGCACCGCTGGCGGGTTTCCTGCCGACCGGCTGGATGCTGTGCGCGCATCTTCTCGCGACCCTCGCCTGCGCGGTCGCGATCCTGGCCGCCGAACGTCTCTACGGGATCGTCTCCGGCGCGGCCCGAGCCATCCTCGGCGAACCTCGGCATCTCCCGGTCGCGAGAGCGGGCCGCTGGGCCGATCACCGGACACCGACCTACCGCTTTCCGCCGCGGGGACCGATCGGGCCGCGCGCGCCACCGGCGTTCGCCTGATCCGCGCACCCCCAATTCCTTTCGGACAGAAAGCCTCCCCATGCGAAGTTCTCTTTCACATGCCTGCGGTGCGGTGGCGACCGTTGGTTTCGTGCTGCTCTCCGGCGGTATCGCCGCCGCGCACGTGACGGTCGACGCGCCCGGCGCTCAGCAAGGCAAGTACTCCGTCGTCACCTTCCGCGTACCGACCGAATCGGACACCGCGTCGACGACCGCGCTCACCGTCACGCTGCCCAACGTGCGCAGCGCGCGCACCGAACCCATGTCGGGCTGGACCGCCCGGGTGGAACGCAACGACAAATCCGAGGCCGTCGCGGTGACCTGGACCGCCGACCCCGGCGCGCCCGGCGTGGGCCCCGGCCAGTTCCAGCGTTTCGTCGTCTCGCTCGGCCCGCTGCCCGCCGCGGAGACGGTGAGCTTCCCGGCCAAGCAGACCTACAGCGACGGCAAGGTGGTCGACTGGAATCAGCCCGTCGGCCCGGACGGCGCGGAACCGGAGCACCCGGCGCCCACGCTGACCCTCGCGGCGGGCTCGGGCGATCACGCCGACGGCCACAGCGTCGACAACGGCGCGGCCGCGCAGGACGACAGCACCGACAACGCGGCGCGCTGGCTCGGCGGCATCGGCCTTGCCCTCGGCGCGCTCGGTGTCGCATTCGGACTCGGCAGCCTGATCGGGAGGCGCTCATGAGGACCATCCGACGTCTCGGCGCCGCGCTGGTCGCCGTACTGCTGCTGTTCGGTGTCGGGCTGGCCACCGCTGCCGTCGCCGCCGCGCATTCCGGCGCCGTCGGCAGCGTGCCGGAGGACGGCTCGACTGTGGACACCAGCCCGGGGCGGATCAGCGTCACCTTCAACGAGGAGTTACAGCCGAACTTCCCGTCGCTGACGCTCACGGGTCCGGACGGCAACCTCTGGTCCAAGGGCGAGCCGGTCGTCGACGGCAAGACGGTGAGCATCGAGGTCGGCGAGCTCGGCCCGGTGGGTGACTACGTCATCGCCTACCGCGTGACGTCCGCCGACGGTCACCCGGTCAGCGGCAAGCGGACGTTCACGCTGAGCCAGCCCGGCAAGGGCACGCCGGGCCCGCGTGCGGACGCCAAGGGCAGGGCCACCGAGGATGACGGCTCCGACGGAATCCCGGTGTGGATCTTCGTGATCGGCGCGGTCGTGCTGTTCGGCGGCGGTCTCGCACTCGCGCTGATCGGCTTCCGCGGCGGGCAGCGCCGATGAGCACGCGGTGAGCAGCGGGGCGACCGGCGTCCGCGACACGGGAGCGCTGCTGCTGATCGTCCCGGCCGGGCTGCTCGGTGTCGGGTTGGCTTGGCTGCTCACCACGGGATCGGCGCCCGCCGAAGGCGCCGTGCGGGTCATCGCGGACGGTCTGGGCGCGACGGTGCTCGGACTCGCCGCGCTTCCCCGTGTGCACGAACGGCTGGCGCCGCCGTGGCGCATGCTCGCCGCGCTGGCCGGCGCCTGGTGCGTGACCGAGTTCGCGGTGCTCGTCTTCGAGGCGGCCGAGGTGGTCGGCGTTCCCGTGCGACGGCTGGCGGCAGGCCAGTTCGGCACCTTTCTCACCGAGATCAGCGGCGGTCAGGTCGGCATCGCCATCCTGATCGCGACCGCCGCGGTGGCCGGCTATTCGACGCTGGCCTTCCGCGGCGCGGGCACGGCCTCGACCGACCTGGTACTGGTATTCGCCGCCGTGGCGGTGGCGCTGCGCCCGATCACCGGGCACATGTCGCAGCAGGCGTTCGGCTCGGTCCTGGCCGCCGTGCACGCTCTCGCTGCCGGGGCCTGGTTCGGACTGCTGGTCGCGCTGGCGCTGGTGGTCCGCACGCGCGGCGAATGGGCGGCGACACTGCCGCGGTACTCGGCGGTGGCTTTTCCGCTGATCGGCGTGGTCGCGGCGACGGGCGTGGTGAACGGACTCGTCCGGCTCGGCGGTCTGGGCCCGCTGTTCGGCACCGGGTACGGCCGCATCCTGCTGGCCAAGACCACGGTGCTCGCGGTGCTGCTCGCGCTCGGCTGGTGGTGGCGGCGCACCTGGGTGCGCCGCGCCGCCGACCATCGGATGGACGCGGCGAGCTCGCTGCGCCGCGCCGTGCTCGAGGTGACCGTCATGGCCGTGGCCTTCGGTTTGGCGGCGACCCTGGCCGTCACAGCGTGATCCGCTACCGCAGGGGAAACCCGTTACAGTGGCCCGCATGACCGAAGTGAAGATCGTCGAAGACTGTGCCGCGACGGCCGAATCCGCGTTCCAGTACGTCAACGATTACCGGAACCTGCCGAGCTTCCTGCATGGCATTCAGTCCTTCACGCCGGTCGGCGAGCAGACCGAGGGCGTCGGCGCCGTCTTCGACGGGCACATGAAGCTCGGTCCGGCCTCGCTGCACTCGCGCGTCGAGGTGATCCGCTGGGAGCAGAACTACGCCATCGGCATCAAGTCGATCAAGGGCTTCGAGATCGTGTCGACCTTCCTGTTCCACCCCAAGAGCGACGCACTGTGCACCGTCGATGCCATCATCGACTTCCGGGTGCCCGGTGGTCTGGCGGGCAAGGCGCTCGGCAAGACCATCGAGCCGTTCGTGAAGATCGCGGTCAAGCACACGACGGACAATCTCGTGAAGGAGATCGCCGCATACCACGCCGCCCGCGCCTGACCTCGCGCCGGGCGAAGGGCGGGAAAACCGCGCGGCCGATGGGATGCTGAAACCATGAGCGAGCGCACCACCCCGACCTTCGCCCAGCGGATCGGCTACATCTGGGGCCGCACGCTGCCCCCGGCGATGTCGGAGTGGGTGCGCGCCGACCTGACCGGCCCCGGGGCCACCCGCCGCTACCTGGTGCGCATCCTGGTGCCGATCATCCCGGTGCTGAGCCTGTTCCTGCTGGTCCCCGGCCCGCTGTGGATGGGCTTGGCGATGATGGCGCTGCTCTATCTGCCGCTGATCTATTTCACGGTGGCGCTGATGTACGTCTACCGGCGGCACCGCCTGATCAAACACGGACTCGACCCCGCGCTGGCCGACGCCGACGCCAGGGAGCGGTCCGCCGCGGACCGGCTGGCCTACGAGCGCAAGCACGGCCGCGCCTGACGCCCGCTCGGCGGCCGGAAAACGCATGGTCGGACGGCGGTCGACCGCCGCCGCGACGCTGGCGGTGACTCATCTCACGGGCATAGCCTGTAGACATGAAGAAACCCACATTCGGGCAACGGATCGCCTACGATCTGGGCCGCGAGCTCCCGGAGGAGCTGCACGAGTGGGTCGTCCACGACCTCGTCGGACACGGGGCATCGGAGCGGTACCTCGTCCGCTTCCTCGTGCCGATCATCCCGTTCTTCGCGCTGGTGCTGCTGTTCCCCGGACCGATGCCGCTCAAGATCGGCATGATCGTGATGATGATCGTGCCGCTGATCGTCTTCACGGTGGCGCTGACCTACGTGTGGCGCCGCTTCCGCTTGATCCAGCACGGCCTGAGCCCGGACCTGTTGGACCACGGCCGGATCTCCGACATCGATCGCGAGAAGTACGAACTGCGCTACCGACACCATTGACGCCGGACATCATCCGAACACCGGTGACCGCCCCGGCAAGCCGCCGAGAGCGACAGCGACCGAGCTCACATCGAGCAACCGGCCGCGGCCACCCTTCGGCGCGCCACCCCTAAGCTGACACCGTGACCGAATCAGTGAACATTGCCACCGCCGATCTGGCCGACGAGATCGGCCCCGAGATCCGCAGCTGCGACACGCAGTTCATTCAGTTCGGCGGCCGCGAGGTGTTCTCCGGACGCATCACCACCATCCGCTGCTTCCAGGACAACCTGCTGGTCAAGCAGACGCTGAGCGAACCGGGCAACGGCGCGGTGCTGGTCGTCGACGGCGGCGCGAGCGTGCACACCGCGCTGGTGGGCGACATCATCGCGGGCCGCGGCGTCGACAACGGCTGGGCAGGCGTGATCGTCAACGGCGCCGTCCGCGATTCGGCGATCCTGCGCACCCTCGACATCGGCATCAAGGCGCTGGGCACCAACCCGCGCAAGAGCACCCAGACCGGCAGCGGTGAGCGCGACGTGACGGTCGAGTTCGGCGGCGTCACCTTCGTGCCCGGCGAGGTGCTCTACAGCGACCACGACGGCATCGTGGTGCGCGCCGAATCCTGAACGGCCCCGGCTAGTCCGGGGCGACCCGCGCCTTGTGTCCGGCGAGGGCGACGACGTCGCCGACGTGCAACTGCCGTCCGCGCCGTAGTTCGACCTCGTCGTTCACCCGGACCAGGCCCGCGGCGATCACCGTCTTGGCCTCCGAACCGGAATCGATCAGATTCGCCAATTTCAGGAACTGACCGAGCCGAATGACGTCGTCATCAATCGGCACATCGACTGGATCCGACATGGCGTACATCCTCGCGCCAGGAACCCCGGATCGGCAAACCGCCTGCCAGCACGCACTTCGGCGGAGGCATGCGCCAACCTGAGCCGGGAGAATTCTCGACCACCTCGAGGGCGAGTCTTATGAGCCCGTTCGCTGCCCGTCTCGCGTCCCAGCGGTCGAAGCGCATGCGACATAGTCGCGAGTCTCGGCCGCTGGGACGCGATATATCAGGGGGCCGCGAACACGCCGCGCGAAGGCTCGGCAAACAAACCCGGAAGCGTCCACACTGGATTGGTGACTTTCACGCAAGCCGGTGAGCGTATCGATATCGAGCCACTGGCGGACAGACCGATTCCCCCGGTCCCGCACCGCGGGCACGGCCGGTTCGCCCAGGTCCCGCATATCGCGGGCACTGTGCTCGGCGTCTTCGCGGTGTCGTGCTTTCTGTGGAGCCTCTCGCCGGCGCTGCGATTCCTGACCGAGGTGCCGCGCCGTTACCTCGACGACTACTACTTCGACGCGCCGGACACCAACCTGATGTGGGCGCTGATCGTCGGCCTCTTGGCCGGCGCGATCGCCAGCCGCAAACGGATCGCCTGGTGGTTGCTCGTCGGCTATCTCGCGCTGTTCGCGCTGACCAACGCCGTGGAATTCGTGACCGAAGGCAATATCGACGCGCTCGTCGCGATGATCGTGCAGCTCGGCGTTATCGGCGTGCTGATCGCCTCGTGGCGGGAGTTCTACACCAAGGTGCGCCGCGGTGCGGCCTGGAAGGCGCTCGGCGTCCTGGCAGGCGGGCTGGCGGTGGGCTGTCTGCTCGGCTGGGCCCTGGTCGAGCTGTTCCCCGGCACGCTGCCGCCCGGTGTGCAGCGGCCCGCCTGGGCGGTCTACCGGGTGACCGCGGCGATCCTGGTGGACAACGAGCATTTCGACGGTCACCCGCGTCCGTTCGTCAACTTCCTGCTCGGCCTGTTCGGCGCGATCGCGCTGCTGGCCGCGGTGATCACGCTGCTGCGCTCGCAGCGCGCGGAGAACGCCATGACCGGCCTGGACGAGTCGGCGATCCGAGGGCTGCTCGAGGGCTCGGACGTGGACGATTCGCTCGGCTACTTCGCCACCCGCCGCGACAAGGCGGTGGTCTTCGCGCCGAGCGCGAAGGCCGCCGTCACCTATCGCGTGGAGCTGGGCGTCTGCCTGGCCAGCGGTGATCCGATCGGCATCCGCGAGGCTTGGCCGCAGGCGATCGACGCCTGGCTACGGCTGGCCGACCGATTCGGCTGGACGCCCGCCGTCATGGGGGCCAGCGAACTCGGAGCGACCGCCTACCGCAGGGCCGGGCTCTCCGCGCTGCGCCTCGGCGACGAAGCCATTCTCGACACCAGGAGTTTCTCGCTGGCGGGGCCGGAGCTGAAGCAGGTCCGCCAGGCCGCGAACCGCCTGCGCAAGCACGGCATCTCGGTGCGTATCCGCAGGCACGGTGATATCCCCGCCGAGGAGTTCCCGCAGGTCATCGCCAGGGCCGACGCCTGGCGCGACACCGAGACCGAGCGCGGCTTCTCCATGGCCCTCGGCAGGCTGGGCGATCCGCTGGACGGCGACTGCTTGCTCGTCGAGGCGGTGAATCAGCAGGACCGGGTGCTCAGCATGCTGTCGCTGGTGCCGTGGGGCCGCACGGGGGCGTCGCTGGAGTTGATGCGCCGCGACCCGCAGAGCCCCAACGGCGTGATGGAGCTGATGATCTCGCAGCTGGCGCTGACCTCCGAGCAGCACGCCATCACCAGGGTGTCGCTGAACTTCGCGGTGTTCCGGTCGGTGTTCGAGGAGGGCGGGCGGATCGGCGCGGGCCCGGTGCTGCGGCTCTGGCGCGGAGTACTGCTGTTCTTCTCGCGGTGGTGGCAGCTCGAGGCGCTGTACCGGTCCAATGTGAAATACCAGCCGCACTGGGTGCCGCGCTTCTTCCTGTTCGAGGAGCGCAGGCAGTTGCCGCGGGTCGCGATGGCCAGCGGCTTGGCCGAAGGCTTCCTGCCGCGCTTCGGCAAAGAACCCGAGACCGCGGTGCACACCGGTCTGCACAGCGCGGTGCCCGACACCATCACCGGCCTGCACGCCGACGGCAGCGCGCCGGACATACCGGAAGTCGGTGTCGCCGAACTCCTCGCGCGCCGCCCCGAGCAGGTCCGGGTGCGGATGGACAAGCTGGACCGGCTGGCCGCGGCGGGCATCGACCCATACCCGATCGCCTATCCCCCGACGCACACCGTGGCCGCGGCCCGGCGCTCACCGCGCGGCACCACGGTCCGGGTGTGCGGCAGGCTGCTGCGCATCCGCGACTACGGCGGGGTGATCTTCGCGGTGCTGCGCGACTGGTCCGACGACATCCAGCTGGTCATCGACCGCGAACGGGTCGGCGCCGAGCGCAGCGCCGAGTTCGGCGAGTACTTCGACCTCGGCGATCTGATCGAGGTGAGCGGCCAGATCGGGCACAGCCGACGCGGCGAACTCTCCCTGCTGGCGGCCGACTGGCGGATGAACGGCAAATGCCTGCACCCGCTGCCGGACAAGTGGAAGGGCCTCGCCGATCCCGAGGCCAAGGTGCGCCAGCGCTACGTCGACATGGCCATCAACCAGGAGACCCGCGAGGTGCTCGCCAGGCGCAGCGCGGTGGTGCGCTCGCTGCGCGACTCGTTGAACTCCTGGGGCTACCTCGAGGTCGAGACGCCGATCCTGCAGCAGGTGCACGGCGGCGCCAACGCGACGCCGTTCATCACCCACATCAATGCCTACGATCTGGACCTCTACCTGCGCATCGCACCCGAGCTATACCTGAAACGACTATGCGTCGGCGGCATGGAGAAGGTGTTCGAGCTGGGCCGCACCTTCCGTAACGAAGGCGTCGACTTCAGCCACAACCCGGAATTCACCATCCTCGAGGCGTACGAGGCGCACAGCGACTACGAGCGCATGATGCACACCGCCCGCCACTTGATCCAGGACGCCGCGATGGCCGCCAACGGCGCCATGGTCGCGATGCGGCCCACCGACGACGGCGAGTTCGAGGCCGTCGACATCTCCGGCGAGTGGCCGGTGAAGACGGTGCACGGCGCGGTGTCGGAGGCCATCGGGTCCACTATCACCCCGCAGACGTCCGTGGAAGAACTGCGGACGCTGTGCGATGGGGCCGCCATCCCGTACCAGCACGGTTGGGACGCGGGGCAGGTGGTGCTGGAAATGTATGAGCACCTGGTGGAATCGCAGACCCAGGAACCCACCTTCTACATCGACTTCCCCACCTCGGTGTCGCCGCTGACCCGCGCGCACCGCAGCATCCCGGGTGTCACCGAGCGCTGGGATCTGGTGGCGTGGGGTGTCGAACTCGGCACCGCCTACAGCGAACTCACCGATCCGGTCGAGCAGCGGCGCAGGCTCACCGAGCAATCCATGCTCGCGGCGAACGGCGATCCGGAGGCCATGGAGCTGGACGAGGACTTCCTGCAGGCGCTCGAACACGCCATGCCGCCCACCGGAGGTCTCGGCATGGGCGTCGACCGGATCGTCATGCTGATCACGGGCCGCAGCATCCGCGAGACGCTGCCGTTCCCATTGGTGAAGCCGCGCTGAGGATCTCACTATGAGAGATTGCATCGTCGAAGGATTAACGATGATCGAAACCGCCCGATAACCTTTGAGACTCGGCTCCGGGAGGAGGCCGACACCTTCGACGATCGGGATGGGACATATGTACGTTGACCTGTTGACCAATGCCAGCCTGCTGGATCCGTCCGTGTGGGCGAGCCCGGACACCTGGACAACGGCCATGGAATACGCGGCCAAGAAAAAGAAGAAGAGCAACAACGGTCTGCTCTTCGGCGGCCTCTGCTGCCTGCTCGTGGTCGTCGCCATCGGAGTGGGTATATACCTGCTGCTGAACAAGAAGAAGAAAGACCAGCAGCCGCCGAACGGCCAGCCGCCCTACGGCGCACCGGGTCAGCCGCCGTACGGCCAGCCGGGCCAGCCCCCTTACGGCCAGCCGGGCCAGCCGCCATACGGCCAGCACTGATCGAGCTCTGACGCGAAAAGCCCGGGCCGCGTACGCGACCCGGGCTTTCGTGTGCTGCGGAATCGGCTCGGTCCGCCGTAGGGCGGCGAGTGGGTTCGCCCGCGGACTACATCCGATCAGATCCCGGTCAGGTCGATGTCGATAGGGAACGGAACGCTCAGGCGCAGGCGGTCGTGGTGGATGCCGGTGAGCGCGTATGCCTTTGTCGCGGGGTCGAGTTCGTACACGTAGACGACCGGGTGCCCGTCGCTGTTCTCCACTCGCCAGAAGTGTGCGATACCGGCCTTGGCGTACAGCTGAGGTTTCCGCTCGCGATCCCGGGTTCGGGTTTCGATCGACACGACCTCCACGGCCAGCACGACTTCCTCGGGCCAATAGGTCGTCCTTTCCCTACCGCCCTCGGTGTGCGCACGCACCACCAGCACATCCGGTTCGGGCCGCTGGTCCCGGCCGAGCGTGACCGTCATCGCGTGGCGAACCCGCATGCCGGCAGGCGCGAAGCGACCGAGCATCGATTCGAGCAAGGCGATGACCTGCACGTGAAACTTCGCCTGCGGGCACGCGAAGACGAAACTCCCGTCGATCAACTCGGTGTGCGGCGGCAGGTCCGGCAGGCGGTCCAGGTCCTCGGCGACGAACCCGCCGGGCGGCGGACGCAACCACTGTGGGAACGGTTCGGCGGTCACGGCGACGAGTATGTCACCGCACTTCGACGCGATGTATCCGAAAAGCACTGCCTGAAGTGAACAACAGAGATGCAGAGCGAAAACCCCGGTCGTCGCCCGCGACCCGGAGCCTTTTCCGTCCGACAACGCCACCTGAACCGGACCGCCGCGGGAGCATGCGGCACAGTGGGTGGGTGCAGTTGATTCTCGTTCGCCATGCTCAGCCGTTTCGGATGCTGAACGCGTCCGGTCCCGCCGATCCCGAGCTGTCCGAGGTGGGGCGGGAGCAGGCGGAGCGCGTGCCGGGGGCGTTGAGCCACCATCGGATCACGCGGGTGCTGAGCAGTCCGCAGCGGCGGGCGCGGGAGACCGCGGCGCCGACGGCGGCCAAGCTGGGGCTGCCGGTGGAGATCGTGGACGATCTGGCCGAATACGATCGCGACCTACCCGCCTACATTCCGATCGAGGACGCCAAGCTGGAGTTCCGCGACGCCTACGAACGGATCAAGGCGGGGTATCTGCCCGAGCAGATCGACGGTCCCGCGTTCGTGCACCGGGTGCGCGAGGCCGCGACGGAGATCGCCGCGAGCACCGATCCCGCCGAGACCGTGGTCGCCTTCGCCCACGGCGGCGTGATCAACGTGCTGCTCCAGGAGGTGCTCGGCCTGCCGCGGCCGCTGACTTTCCCGATCGACTACTGCTCGGTGACCCGAATCCTGTTCTCCCGCACCGGCCGCCGCACCGCCGCGACCGTGAACGAGAACGGGCACGTGTGGGACCTGTTGCCCCGTAACATCGGCCGCTGATCGCGGGAGAGCCCGCCGCCGTTAACATCGGCCGCGGATTCACAGCGAAGCCCGCCGCTCACAGCGGACTACCAGAATCGTCGCACCCCAGTCACAGCGCCGCGCCCTTCGATGGGAGTTCGTGAGTCACCGCGACTCACGCTCTGAGAGAAGGGAGTTCCGAATGTTTTCCAAGACTAAGAACATCCGCCGAGGTGCCCTCCTGGCCGCCGTGGCGGGCGCGATGGTGACGATTCCGCTGGCGGCGACGGCCAGTGCGGAAGCGCCCGCTGCCGACACCGCTCAGCAGGGGACGGAGGGCCTCGTGCTGACCGATGTCAGCTATCCACATCCGGGTGGGAACCACGGGTACCCGGGCCGGCCGGGCAACGACAGAACGGATTCCCACGACTCGGACTACTACACCTCGCCGGGTGCCGGGCCACGCGTCCACCAGGAGGGTATCCCGCCGACCACGTCCGGCAACTGATCGGGAGACGACGAAGGCCACCTCCCGCGCCGGAAAGGTGGCCTTCGCTGTGTCTACGAACCGATCAGGCCATGCCCGCGATCCAGTTGTGCATCCAGGAGACCGCGGTCTGCCCGCCGCCGACCGAGTAGCTGCCGTACACGGTGTGCGCCTGCGAGCGGTAGAAACGCTCCAGGTCCTTGGCGCGCTGCTGGTTCGCCGCGTCGGTCAGCTGCGACTGCAGGAGCGGCACGCCGCCGAAGGCCATCAGATCGTTGATGATCGCGCCCGCCTCGATCTGGTAGCGCCAGATGTTGGCCGGGTTGGCGTCCGAGCTCTGGGCGAGGAAGCCGGCGAAACGGGTGACGAAGTCGTCGGTCGCGGTCGCGCAGTACAGGTCGTCGACCGCGCAGATGGTGCGGGTGCGGTCGCTCACCCAGCCGAAGCCGCCGACCCGCGCGCCGCCCGCGCCCGCGCCGGGCGCCACCGGACCGACCTGAGTGTCGGTCGGCGAGCGGCGCGGGTCGGAGATCAGGCCGACGCCCGCGACGCGATCGGGGGAGACCACACTGAGGCCGGTGCCGATCTCGGCCGCGAGATCACCGGCGGCGTCCGCGCCCTGGCTGTAGCCGACCAGCGCGATCTTCGTCGCGCCGCAACGCTGGGCCACGTCGCCGATCAAGCCGCGCGCGGCGGTGACCGCCTCTTTCTTCGAGTTGCCGTAGATCTCGCCCTCCCAGGGGAAGGCGGTCGCCGCGTAGGTCACGTAGTCGACGTCGACCGAGCCGGGCAGGCCGCGGGTGACGCCGGCCAGCATGCCGGGCTGCGGCTTCTTGTCGTGACCGGTCTCCCAGGTACCGGGGATGGCCACCACATAGAGGCTGGGGCAGTTGTCCGCCGCCGCGGTCCCACTGCCGAACACCAAGCCCGAGGCGATCGTCGCGGACGCGCCGAGGGCCGCGACAAGCTTCTTCAACTGCATACTGCTCCAGTTCAAACCTGGCCCCGGTGGTGGGGCGCTCCCCGTCGAGTTGCCGCTCACATGCTGAACGCGGCGGATGTCGTTCTCGTGGACGCGAAGTCAACCCGAGCCACCCACCGCGTTAACGCCTGTACGACGTGTACGACGAGCCCGCAGGTCCGCCGCACACCGTTGATCACAATAGGGGTCGCGCGTCCCATTCGCCATTCGGGCTCCGCGAATGTCCGATTTCCGACAGCGAACACACGAAAGCGCCCGTGGACGAGTTGTCCACGGGCGCCTCGTGTTTGCTCAGGCGACGCTCAGCGCTGGGCGACCATCGTCGGGGTGACCGGTGCGGGAAGCGCCGTCTCGCCCTCGAGGAACTGGTCGACCGCGGAGGCCGCGGCGCGGCCTTCGGCGATGGCCCAGACGATCAGCGACTGGCCGCGGCCGATGTCACCGGCGACGAAAACGCCGGGAATGTTGGTGGCCCAGTTCTTGTCGCGCTGGACGTTGCCGCGCTGGTCGTAGCCGACACCGAGATCGGTGAGCAGGCCCGGCTTCTCGGGTCCGACGAAGCCCATGGCCAGCAGCACCAGATCGGCCTCGAGGGTGAAGTCGGTGCCGTCGACCTTCTCGAAGCGGCCGTTGACCATCTTGACCTCGTGCGCCTCCAGGCCGGTGACCTTGCCGTCCTTGCCGACGAAGCGCTCGGTGTTCACGGAGAACACCCGCTCGCCGCCCTCTTCGTGCGCCGAGGAAACCCGGTACATCAGCGGGTAGGTCGGCCACGGGGTGGACGCGGCGCGCTCCTCCGGCGGACGCGGCATGATCTCGAACTGGTGCACCGACTCCGCGCCCTGGCGGTGCGAGGTGCCGAGGCAGTCCGCGCCGGTGTCGCCGCCACCGATGATGACGACCTTCTTGCCCTTGGCGTGGATCGGCGGCAGGCCTTCGGCGTCGGTGACGTCGTCGCCCAGCTGCACCCGGTTGGCCCAGGGCAGGAACTCCATCGCCTGGTGGATGCCGTCCAGCTCACGACCCGGGATCGGCAGGTCGCGGGCCAGGGTGGCGCCGCCGGCGAGCACGACCGCGTCGAACTGCTCGCGCAGCTCGTCGGCGGTGATGTCGACGCCCACGTTCACGCCGGTCTTGAAGATGGTGCCCTCGGCCTCCATCTGCGCGAGACGGCGGTCGATGAAGCGCTTCTCCATCTTGAATTCCGGGATGCCGTAGCGCAGCAGGCCGCCGATACGGTCGGCGCGCTCGAACACGGTCACGGTGTGACCGGCGCGGGTCAGCTGCTGGGCTGCGGCGAGACCGGCCGGGCCGGAACCGACGACGGCGACCTTCTTGCCGGTGATGCGGGTCGGGTAGACCGGGGTCACCCAGCCCTCGTCGAAGGCGTTCTCGATGAGCTCGACCTCGACCTGCTTGATCGTCACCGGGTCCTGGTTGATGCCGAGGACGCAGGACGCCTCACACGGCGCGGGGCACAGGCGACCGGTGAACTCCGGGAAGTTGTTGGTCGCGTGCAGGCGGTCGATGCCCTCCCGCCACTGGCCCTTGTACACCAGGTCGTTCCACTCGGGAATCAGGTTCCCGAGCGGACAGCCGTTGTGACAGAACGGGATACCGCAGTCCATGCACCGGCTGGCCTGGGTCTTCAGAGTGTCCTGGGAGAACTTCTCCTCGTAGACCTCTTTCCAGTCCATCAGGCGCAGCGGAACCGGACGCCGCTTGGGCAGTTCCCGCGAGGTGTGCTTCAGAAATCCCTGTGGGTCAGCCACGTGCGGCCTCCGTATTCTCGCCTATCGAAGTCGGACTCGGCTTCTGCAAGCGTCGCGCGTTATCCACGTGCGGCCTCCATGATCGCTTCGTCCACGTCCTTGCCGCTCTTCTCAGCTTCGGAGATGGCGAGCAAAACCTTCTTGTATTCGCGCGGCATGACCTTGACGAAGTGGTTCACCTGCTGCGACCAATCGCTCAGGATGCGATCGGCGACAGCCGAACCCGTCTGGTCACGGTGCTCGGTCACGATGTCGTGCAGCCAGGTGAAGTCGTCACCCGCGAGCTGCTCGATCGCGTCGGTCTGTTCCGGGTTGACCCGCGCGGCGAACGTGCCTTCCGGGTCGTAGACGAACGCGACACCGCCGGACATACCGGCGCCGAAGTTGCGTCCGGTCTCGCCGAGGATGACCACCCGGCCACCGGTCATGTACTCGAGGCCGTGGTCGCCCACGCCCTCGACCACCGCGGTGGCGCCCGAGTTGCGCACGGCGAAACGCTCGCCGACCACGCCGCTGATGAACGCCTTGCCGCTCGTGGCGCCGAACAGGATCACGTTGCCCGCGATGATGTTCTGGTCGGCGACGAAGTCCGACGGCGCGCTCTGCGACGGGCGCACGACGATGTGACCGCCCGAAAGGCCCTTGCCGACATAGTCGTTCGCGTCACCCTGCACCCGCAGCGTGATGCCCGCCGGCACGAAGGCGCCGAAGCTGTTGCCCGCGGAACCGGTGAACGTGATGTCGATGGTGTCGTCGGGCAGGCCGGTGCCGCCGTACAGCTTGGTCACCTCGTGGCCGAGCATGGTGCCGACCGTGCGGTTCACGTTCGTGATCTTGGTCTCGAACTTCACCGCCTGGCCGCGCTCCAGCGCGTCCCGGCTCTGCGTGATCAGCTGCTGGTCCAGCGCCTTGTCCAGGCCGTGGTCCTGCGACTTGGTGCAGCGGCGGTCCTGGTACATGAACGCCGTCTCGACGTCGTCCAGGATCGGCGACAGGTCGAGCTTGCTGGCCTTCCAGTGCTCCTTGGCCTTGGCGGTGTCGAGCATGTCGACCCGGCCGATGGCCTCGTCCAGCGTGCGGAAGCCGAGCGACGCCAGCAGTTCGCGGACCTCTTCGGCGATGAACAGGAAGAAGTTCTCGACGAATTCCGCCTTGCCGGTGAAGCGTTCGCGCAGCACCGGGTTCTGCGTGGCGACACCGACGGGGCAGGTGTCGAGGTGGCAGACGCGCATCATGATGCAGCCCGAGACCACCAGCGGGGCGGTCGCGAAGCCGTACTCCTCGGCGCCGAGCAGCGCGGCGATCACGACGTCGCGGCCGGTCTTCATCTGACCGTCGACCTGCACCACGATGCGATCGCGCAGACCGTTCAGCAGCAGCGTCTGCTGGGTCTCGGCGAGGCCGAGCTCCCAGGGACCGCCCGCGTGCTTGAGCGAGGTCAGCGGGGACGCGCCGGTGCCGCCGTCGTGGCCAGAGATCAGCACGACGTCCGCGTGCGCCTTCGACACACCCGCGGCGACGGTGCCGACGCCGGGCTCCGCGACAAGTTTCACGTGAATCCGCGCCTGCGGGTTCGCGTTCTTCAGGTCGTGGATCAGCTGCGCCAGGTCCTCGATCGAGTAGATGTCGTGGTGCGGCGGCGGCGAGATCAGGCCGACGCCCGGCGTCGAGTGCCGCACCTCGGCGACCCACGGGTACACCTTGTGCGCGGGCAGCTGGCCGCCCTCGCCCGGCTTGGCGCCCTGGGCCATCTTGATCTGGATGTCGGTGCAGTTGGTCAGGTAGTGCGCGGTGACGCCGAAGCGACCCGAGGCCACCTGCTTGATCGCCGAACGACGCCAGTCGCCGTTCTCCTCGACCTCGAAGCGGGCCGGGTGCTCGCCGCCCTCACCGGAGTTCGAGCGGCCGCCGAGCCGGTTCATCGCGATCGCGAGGGTCTCGTGCGCCTCGGCCGAGATGGAGCCGTAGCTCATCGCGCCGGTGGAGAACCGCTTCACGATCTCCGAGGCGGGCTCGACCTCGTCGATCGAGATCGGCGCGCGCTGACCGGACTTGAACTTGAACAGGCCGCGCAGCGAGGCCAGTCGCTCGGACTGGTCGTCGACCAGCTTGGTGTACTCCTTGAAGATCGAGTACTGGCCCGAGCGGGTCGCGTGCTGCAGCTTGAAGACGGTGTCCGGGTTGAACAGGTGGTATTCGCCCTCGCGACGCCACTGGTACTCGCCGCCCACCTCGAGCTCGCGGTGCGCGCGCTCGTTGCGGTTCTCCAGGAACGCCACCCGGTGCCGCGCCGCCACGTCGTCGGCGATCTCGTCCAGGCCGATGCCGTCCAGGTGCGAGCGCAGGCCGGTGAAGTACTCGTTCACCAGTTCCTGCGACAGGCCGATCACCTGGAACAGCTGCGCGCCGTTGTAGGAGGCCAGGGTGGAGATGCCCATCTTGGACATCACCTTCAGCACGCCCTTGCCCGCCGCCTTGTTGTAGTTGGCGACGGCCTTGCGGTAGTCGGCCTCCAGGCTGCCGGTGCCGAGGTCGAGCGCGCCGCGCTCCAGCATGTCCTCGATCGTCTCGAAGGCCATGTACGGGTTGATCGCGGCTGCGCCGAAGCCGACCAGCATGGCCATGTGGTGCACCTCGCGGGCGTCACCGGCCTCCACGATCAGGCCGACCTTGGTGCGGGTGCGCTCGCGCACCAGGTGGTGGTGCACCGAGGAGGTCAGCAGCAGCGACGGGATCGGCGCCAGCTTCTCGTTGGATTCGCGGTCGGAGAGCACGATGATCCGCGCTCCACCGTCGATGGCCGCCGAGACCTGGGTGTTGATGGCTTCGAGCGCCTTGCGCAGGCCCTTGCCACCCTTCTTCACCGGGTACAGACCGCGCACGACCACCGAACGCAGCTCGGGACGCGAGCCGTCGTCGTTGATGTGCACGAGCTTGGCCAGCTCGTCGTTGTCCAGGATCGGCTGCTCGATGGCGATCTGCTTGCACGACTCGGGGCCGGGGTGCATCAGATCGGCCTCGGGACCGATGTTGCGCTTGAGGCTGGTGACGACCTCTTCCCGGATCGCGTCCAGCGGCGGGTTGGTCACCTGCGCGAACAGCTGCGAGAAGTAGTCGAACAGCAGGCGCGGGCGCGCCGAGAGCACCGCGATCGGGGTGTCGGTGCCCATCGAGCCGAGCGCCTCGAGGCCGGACTTGGCCATCGGCGAGATCAGCAGGTTCAGCTCTTCGTTGGTGTATCCGAAGATCTGCTGACGGATCAGCACGCGGTCGTGCGACATGTGCACGTGCGGACGGTCCGGCAGATCCGCCAGGCGGGTCACGCCCTCGTCCAGCCACTGCTGGTACGGGTGCTCGGCGGCGAGCTCGGTCTTGAACTCGTCGTCGGTGACGATGCGGCCCTTGGAGGTGTCCACCAGGAACATGCGGCCCGGCTGCAGGCGGGCCTTCTTGACGACCTTGGACTGGTCGATGTCGAGCACGCCGACCTCGGAGGCCATCACGACGAGGCCGTCCTCGGTGACCCAGATCCGGCTCGGACGCAGGCCGTTGCGGTCGAGTACGGCGCCGATCACGGTGCCGTCGGTGAAGCACACCGATGCGGGGCCGTCCCACGGCTCCATCAGCATCGAGTGGTACTCGTAGAACGCCCGCCGCTGCGGGTCCATGTTCTCGTTGCGTTCCCAGGCCTCGGGAATCATCATCAGCACGGCGTGGGGCAGGCTGCGGCCGCCGAGGTGCAGCAGTTCCAGCACCTCGTCGAAGCGGGCCGTGTCGCTCGCCCCCGGGGTACAGACGGGGAAGATCTTCTCCAAGCGGTTCTTGCCCGCGGAGTCGGTCCCGAACACGTCGCTGTTCAGCAGCGCCTCACGGGCGCGCATCCAGTTCTCGTTGCCGGTGACGGTGTTGATCTCACCGTTGTGCGCCACCCGGCGGAACGGGTGCGCGAGCGGCCACGACGGGAAGGTGTTCGTGGAGAACCGGGAGTGCACGATGCCGAGGGAGGACTCCACCCGGCCGTCCTGCAGGTCCAGATAGAAGGCGCGCAGCTGGGGCGTGGTGAACATGCCCTTGTAGACGAAGGTCTGGCCGGACAGGCTCGGGAAGTACACCGACTCCTTGCCGACGGCGCCCTGGCCCGCGCCCGCCGAGCCGAGCTCGTGCTCGACGCGCTTGCGGATGACGTAGGCGCGACGCTCCAGGTCCATGCCGGACAGCTGCTCGGCGGCGCCCTGCGGGGACGCGATGAAGATCTGACGGAAGGTCGGCATGGCGTCGCGCGACAGCGCGCCGAGCGACGACTCGTCGATCGGCACCTCGCGCCAGCCGAGGACCTCGAGGCCCTCTTCCTTGACGATCTTCTCCACGCCGTAGGCGGCGCGCGCGGCCTCGCGGCGGGCCTGCGGCAGGAAGGCGATGCCGGACGCGTAGGACCCTTCGGCGGGCAGCTCGAAGTCCACGATCGCGCGGAAGAAACGGTCCGGGATCTGGATCAGGATGCCCGCGCCGTCGCCGGAGTTCGGCTCGGCGCCCGCAGCACCACGGTGCTCCAGGTTCAACAGTGCCGTAATAGCCTTGTCCACGATGTCGCGGCTGCGGCGGCCGTGCATATCGACGACGAATGCGACGCCGCAAGCGTCGTGTTCGTTCGCCGGGTCGTAGAGACCGATGGGTCCAGGTGACCTGTGGCCAGGAAGTTGCGTCATGCCTCTGCCTTCAAGAAAGTGGCCTTCGATGAAAAACGGCCTTTCGTCGAACGCCTCCGTCAAGACTGCGCCCGTACGTTCCGAAGCCAGCCGCGCTGATGGTCTTCGGCGTGCAGTCACGTCTCCAGTTGTCCACCCGCGATGGATAAGTGGGTGCTCGTAGGTAACGGAACGCTTACGTGTTCCTTACCTCCGCGCGGGTGTTCACCCGCTACTCTGGGCACCTGCTTGGTGAGCCCGAGCGGGCGATGGTTGCCGAGCTTTTCGTGTTCGGCGTAAGAGCAAACGATAAGTCAGGTCCGGGGCCCAACCAACTTAGGTAGCACTAATAACCTGGTCTAGCTGGGCTTCTTCATACGGTCCTCCACGTGTGCGCGTCGTCCAGTGTAAAGCAGCGAATGGACCTGGATCGATCCCCCGGCACCCGGTGCCGAGTGGTGGACACGGCCCACCGCGCGACCGCCCCGCGAGGCCGAACAACCCCGAGAACAGGCGCTCACCTGCATCGAAGATGATTTCCCCTGCCCGGAGGACGGCAAACCACTTGTGCTGCGGCTAACTCGCGCGCGACCTCGATGAGATATTTGCGACAGGGGTGTGACAAGCCTCAGGAGGTATCCGACCGTCCGGGTTCTTTTGCGCTTTGTGCTTTACAGCACATTTTCAGCAAACAAGATCAGTGGTCTTGAACACACCGCGCCGGACGCTCGGCGACCGTCGCTCAGCACAGTGCGGAAGCGGCCCGGATCAGTGCCAGCCGATGCAGCGGATCCATGGCCTCGAGCAGGGCGAACACGCCGTGCGACAGCCGTTCCATGCAGTCCGGCGAGGCCAGTTCGGCCCGGTGCTCGGCAAGTTGGTCGATGATCGCCGCGTTCAGCCGATCGATCGTCGGACGCACGTCGGTCAGATCCGGTGGCGTACTCGGGGCGCCCGCGGGGTCGAACCGCCAGCGCGTGATCAGGCCGTATTGCACCGTCTTACTGGCCTCGATCTGGCCGAAAAACACCCGCCTGACCCAGTTTTCGGGCAGCCCCTTGGCCACGCCGAGGCGCGCCATCGCGTCGTAGACCTCCGCCTCGCGGGCCGGGTCGTCGATGGTCGGCGCCGATCCGTCGCGCGCGGCGTCGGCCCACTTGGCGGCGGCGACGGCGTCGGCGGTGTCGAGACGCTCGGCGATCAGGACGACGAGCCGGTCGAGTGACCTGTCCATCGGCTCGCCGGGAACCGGCCGAGCGCTACCCGCGGCCCACACGAGCAGCACCGCCGACAGCAGTGCCGCCGCGAGTGCGCGCATACTCCCGCCCGTTCGCTGGACAACGAATCACCCAGTCAGGTTAGGCGAAACCGCCGCCTTCGCTGTGAGCCTTGCCACATCCACTGGGCCGTACTCGGTGTGTCGGGCTACTGCCTGTCACGCTGGGACAACGAATCTGTGACAGTTTCGCCAAGCTGCCATACGACTGGGACGTAGAGGATGTGAGATCCCATGACCGTCACCGGCTTGTTCACCTGGCTCGGCGGAGGTCAGACCGGTGAACTCACCGAACGCCACGAACACGCCAGCTACGCCGTCACCGGTGCGGCGGTCGCACTGTTCGCGCTGGTAGCGGGGGTCGTGACGACCCTGGCGCTGGCTGTGACCGACGGCTGGCCGCTGTTCGCCATCGTGCCGGTCGCGCTGATCGTCGCGCTGCTCGCGGGCACCGTCGGCCGCGCGCTCGCCACCGCGCGGCCCGGCCGCATGCCCGACCGGCTCGGGTTGGCCGGGCGCATCGCGGTGGCGATCCTCGCGGGCGTGCTGCTGGGCGAACTGGCGAGCACGGCGTTGTTCGGCGGTTCGGTGAACCGCGTACTCGACGAAAAGGCCCACGCCGCCGTCGAATCCGCACCCGCGGTGGCCGCCGCCCGCGCCGACCTCGACCGGGCGCGCGCCGACCGCACCGCGCTGGATCAGACCATCGCCGCCGCGCAGGCAGATATCGACCGCGCACTGGTGATCGCGCGGTGCGAATTCAATCCGACCCCGGAATGCCCGCAGACCCGGATCACCGGCGTGCCAGGCCGGGGACCGGAATCCCAGACCGCCAACGAGATGCTCGACGACGCCCGCCACCGGCTCGCCGCGGCGCAGGACCGGGCGGCCGCGCTGGACCAGCGCCTGACCGAGGCCGAAAGGGCAACGGCCGCAGCCCGATCCGCCGCCTTCACGGACGGTGATCGGGGGCTGGGCGCGCGCTGGGTCGCGATGAACGACCACACCGCGGCGACCGGCGGCGCGCTGCTGCTGCGGCTGGCGAGCCTGATCTCCTTCGTGCTGCTCGCCCTGCTGCCGCTGCTGCTGCGCTGGTGGCGCGGAGAGACCTCGTTCGACCGGCACGCCGCCGCCCGCGCCGTGGTCGACCGCGCCGAACGCGAAGCCGACGCGGCCATCGCGATCAAGCAGGCCGAGGTGCGCGCGGAGGCCGAGCAGATGCGCGCCGAACAGCAGCTCACCGCCGCCCGGCTCGCCGTGGAGGCCGACACCGCCATCGACAGGGAGCGCCAGCGCACCCGGATCATCGCGGCCATCGGCGGGCTGGAGATCGGCATCTCCGAACCGCGTGGCCTCGACAAGCCGAGGCACCCCGAACTGCCAGCCGCACCGGCTGCCGATCGAAAGGACAGTTCCGTGTCTCAGGACGGGATCGTGACACCGAACCTGCCCGCGACCGTCGGCGCGACTCCGCTCGCACCGATCACGGGCGCGGGCGCGCTCGCCCCGGTCGCGCCGAGAACCGAGGAGCCCAAGGGCGGCGGCCTGGAATTGCCGATCATCGGCACCGTGCCGTTCACCGATACCGCGGCACGCTGGATCCGGCCGCTGGTGCCCTCCTTCGTCGCCAACGCGATCGACACCGCGACGCACCCGCTGCGCACCGCGCGGCAGGCGTTCGAGGAGGTGGAGGAGATCACCTTCACGCTGCGCCGCACCAGGAAGGTGACGGTGGACTCGCAGGATTCGCACGCACCGGCCCAGCCGCAGGCGGTCGCGCCGCAGGCCGGCTACCAGCTGCCGCCCGGCTCGCCGGAGGCCTGGCACGCGCACCGCATCGCCTCGACCGTGGTCGACGCGCCGCACCCGGCGGCGCACGATCCGCGGTACGCCGCGCTCCACCAGGGATACGGGCCGTACTACGGACTGCCGCCCGTCGCGCACCATGACGAGCTGACCGCGCGCGAGCAGCGGGAACTGCCGGGCTCCGGCCGACGGGAGCTTCCTCCCGGCCGCTGATCGAGCGATCGGCCGCGCGGTCCGGGCGATGTCGCGCCGTTCGTGCGGAGACCCGATCCTGCCGAGCGCGCACTGGCCTGCATCCCGTCCGCCAGAGATCTCCGAGTGGGTTCGCGCGCGGCGTTCTACTCTGCACGCATGCCGGTGGTGGGTGAGGTGTCGACGCGGACCGCGCCGTGGGGTTCGCGGCTGCTCGGGTCAGCGCAGGAATCCTCGCGGATGCGCCGGCTGCGAATTCAGCTGCTGCTGACGGTGCCGCTGCTCCTCGCCAACGTCACAGGCATGGTCGTCTCGATCGCGCTCGGCGGGTTCGTGCTGCCCGGCCCCTCGGTGTTCACCCGCGACCTGCTGCTGCTCGACGTGATCGCCGCACCCGTCTACGCCGGGCTGGCGATGGCCTTCGGCATGGGGTGGGGCACGACGCGCGGACTGCGCGCCCTGCGCTGGGCGACCGATCTCGATCACGTCCCCACCGAGGCCGAACAGGCGGCCGCGGCCGCCGTGCCCCGGTCGCTGGTGGTGCAGCAGGGTCTGCTGTGGTTCGGCGGGCTCGTCCTGCTCACGACGCTGTACGGATTGGCGGATCCGGAACTGATCCCGAAGGTCGCGTTCGCCGTCGGCATCAGCGCGATCGTGGTGTGCGCGAACAGCTATCTGATCATCGAGTTCGCGCTGCGACCGGTGACGACGCGGGTGCTCGAGGCCGCGCCCGCCCATCGCCGCCGCGGCATCGGCGTCTTCGGGCGCTCGCTGCTGGCCTGGATGCTCGGCTCCGGCGTGCCGGTGGCCGGACTGATGGTGATCGCCGTGCTCGCGCTGGGCCGTTCGGACGTGAGCGCCGAGCGCTTGGCCGTGTGCGTGCTCGCGCTCGGCGGCGCCACGCTGGTGTTCGGCCTGCTGCTGATGACCCAGACCCTGGCCGCCACCGTGGCGCCGATCCGCGGGGTGCGCCAGGCGATGCGCCAGGTGGAGAAGGGCGATCTGGACATCCGGCTCGCGGTGTACGACGGCACCGAATTGGGCGAGCTGCAAAGCGGTTTCAACCACATGGTGCAGGGGTTGCGGGAGCGCGAACAGATCCGCGACCTGTTCGGCAGGCACGTCGGCCAAGACGTCGCGGACGCCGCGCTGGCCGCCGAGCCGGAGCTGGGCGGCGTGGAAACCGACGCGGCGGCACTGTTCATCGACATCATCGGCTCGACGACGATCACCGCGACCCGATCCGCCACCGAGACCGTCGCCCTGCTGAACCGCTTCTTCGGGCTCGTGGTCGACGAGGTCGAGCGCTGCGGCGGGCTGCTCAACAAGTTCGAGGGCGACGCGGCGCTCGCGGTCTTCGGCACCCCCACTCCCCTGCCCGACGCGGCGGGCGCGGCCCTGTCCTGCGCCCGCGCCATCCGCGCGCGTCTCGGCGAAATCCCGGAGCTCACCGCGAGTCTCGGCGTGGCGGCGGGACGCGTGGTCGCGGGCAATGTCGGCGCGCACCAGCGCTACGAATTCACCGTCATCGGCGACGCGGTCAACGAGGCCGCGCGGCTGTGCGAACTCGCCAAACAGGATTCGGGGCTGCTGCTGGCGTCCGGGTCGACCGTCGCCGCCGCGGACGCGGGCGAGGGCGAGCACTGGCAGCTGGGCGAGTCGGTCACCCTGCGCGGCCGCATCGCACCGACCACCCTGGCACGGCCCCGCTGAAACCGACGGCGCCACAGCGCTTCCTGATCGGAACTCGGGAAGACGCGCCGCCTCGTGACGCCGACCACCCACCCGCACTGAAGGCCGGGTCTCCCTGTCGCACCGAGCACGGCCCTGCTGAAGTGATCACACGACGAACGCGACGGACTCGCACCCACCGGGGGTGCGAGTCCTCGCTGCATCACGAACGCGCCGCGCGCAGGCGGAACGCCACCCAGGCGGCAATCAGCAGCACCGACGCGGTGCCGAGCGCGGCCAGGTGGATGCCGGAGACGAAGGCCTCGTGCACCGAGACCAGGAAGGTCTCGGCCGCGGCTTCCGGGAGCTGACGGGCGAATTCGGTGGCGGCGCCGAGGGATTCGGACGCGGGACCAGCCGACTCCGCGGGCAACTCGGACACGTCGAGACCGTTGCGGAAGATCGCCATGACCACGCTGCCGAGCAGCGCGACGCCGAGCGCGATGCCGGTCTCGTAGGCGGTCTCGGAGACCGCCGCCGCCGCGCCCGCTCGCTCCGCCGGGGCGGAGCTGATCACCAGGTCCGACGACACCGTCAGCGCCACACCGACGCCCGCGCCGATGCCGAGGAACCCGAGGACGAACAGCACCGTGCTGGTCGCGGCGTCGGGGCTGAGCCAGCGGAACAGCACCGCGCCGAGGGCCGCCGTCACCAGCGCGCCCGCCAGCACCGCGCCCGGCCGCCAGCGCCGCAGCAGCCAGGCGGCCGCGAGCGAGGCGGCCACGCTGGCCACCAGCCCCGGCAGCAACAGCAGACCGGCCTGCATCGGTGACCTGCCGAGCACCAGCTGCAGATACTGCGAGCCGAAGAACAGCACGCCCGCCAACGCGAACACCGCGAGCAGGTTGGTCACCACCGCGGTGCGGAACCTGGGCAGCGCGAACAGCTTCAGGTCCAGCATCGGGTGCGCGAGCCTGCGCTGCCTGCGCACGAAAAGCACGCCCGCGAGCACACCCACCGCGCCGACGGCGACCAGCGCCGCGCTCGGACCGTGCGCCGCGGCTTCCTTCACCGCGTACACGAGCGGCACGAGGGCCAGCATCGACAGCACCGCGCTCGGCAGATCGAAGCGGCCCGGATTCGGGTCGCGTGATTCCGGGATCAGCACCGGACCCAGCGCTACGAGCACCAGCATGACCGGCAGGTTCACCAGGAACACCGAACCCCACCAGTAGTGCTCGAGCAGCCAGCCGCCGAGCAGCGGACCGGCCGCCGCGCCGCCACCGGCCATCGCGCTCCACACCGCGATCGCGACGGTGCGCTGACGCGGATCGAGGAACATCGACCGGATCAGGCCGAGGGTCGCGGGCATCAACGTCGCGCCGGCGACGCCTTGCAGCACGCGCGCCGCGATGAGCATGTGCGGCGAGACCGCCCATGCCGCGACAGCGGAGGCGAGGCCGAAGCCGACCGCGCCGATGAGCAGCAACCTGCGCCGCCCGATCCGGTCGCCGAGATTGCCCATCACCACGAGCAGACCGGCGAGCACGAACGAGTACACGTCGATGATCCACAGCAGCTGCGGGGTGGTCGGTGCGAGGTCGGCGCTGATGGCGGGCACCGCGAGGTCCAGAACGGTGGCGTCTACCGCGAGCAGCAGCAGGGCGAGGGCGAGTACGGCGAGGCCCGCCCACTCGCGCGCGGTGGCGCGCGGCGGGGCGGGCGTGGTTGTCGACGCGGCGGTGGCCGCGGTTGAGGTCTGGGCGTTCATCGACTTTCTCGACTTTCGTCGTCAGGTTCATTTACCGTCCAGACGGTACAGTACAGCACCTTACCGTCCAGCCGGTATAGTTCCTCGCGTGACGGCAAACACCCGCGACCGGATCCTGGACGCACTGGAGACGTTGCTGCTGGACAAAGGCATGTCCCAGGTGACGCTGGAGAACGTGGCCGCCGCGGCGGGCGTCTCCAAAGGCGGGCTGCTCTATCACTTCAAGAGCAAGGACTCGCTGCTCGCGGGCTTGGTCCGCCGAGTCGGCGAACGGGCCACCCAGCAGCTCACCGACGCGCGAGCCAAAGGCATTTCCGCGACGGAGTGGTATCTCCAAACCCCCAACCAGGACAACGCCGCTGATGCCGTGGAACTCGAGCTCTACCGCTCGCTGCTCGCCACCATGCGCACCATCGACGCCAATTCCGGTCCCGACCTCGACAATGTCCAGCGGGCGCTGACCGAACTCATGACCTCCTGGTCCGACAGCCTGGACGCCGAGATCGACGACCCGGTGCGCGCCGACATCATCCGGCTCGTCGGCGACGGGGTGTACCTGCGGGCGCTGCTCGGCATCCCGCCGATCGACCCGGAGCGCTACCGCCATGTGGTCGCTCGTCTGCTGGAACGCTGACGCGAACCTGATAGCGGGCTCGGTGCCGCTGTACCCAATGGTGTGACAGCCTCGGGGCCTGCGTGATTACGCTGCGCTGCCTCCTCCAGCCCTGACGCCCGGCCGCGGTGCCCATTAGACTCGGCCGCGTGTTACCAGCCGCTGACCCGGCCGGTGCCGTTGGGGCGGGGAGCGATCCGGTACCAGGGTCCCCTGGAACGACGGTGCCGATCCGGCCGCTGACCTTCCGCGAACTGCTCGACCTGCCGTTCGCCCTGATTCAGGCCAACATCGCCACGCTGGCCGGTACGGCGGCGGCCGGACTGGTGGTGGCCGAGGTCGTCGTCGTGGTGATCACCGCGAGCGTCTCCGAGGCGACCGACGGGTCCGACGCGGGCACCGCGTGGGCGGCGATCCTGTCGACCGTGGTCGGCGCGTGGTTCCTCCGCCTGCTGCTGCGCGGCGTGACGGTGCCGGTCGGGTTGGCGAGCATCGCGGGCGAGCGTATCGGATGGCGGGCCGCGCTGGTCCGGCTGCGCGGGAACGCACCCGCGCTGCTGATCGGGCAGCTGCTGTTCACCCTCGTCGGTATCGGCGTCCTGTCCGTCGGCGCGATTCTGATCATCACCTTTCCGTTCGCGGTGATCTGGCTCGGCTACCTGCGCGCCAAGCGGTTCCTGGTCGCGCCGGTGCTGTTCGCCGAGCACGGCTCGCACGGCAACGCGGTGCGCCGCACGAAACTCCTTGTCGGCGGCTCGGAATGGTCGCTGACCGGGCTGTGGTTGAGTCAGCGTCTGTTGTTCACGCTGCTCGCCGTTCCGCTGCTGGCGATTCCGTGGTTCGTCTCGGACTTCTCCGGCACCCACCGCTGGCCGGTGATCGTGCTGCTCACCTCGGCGGCGCTGCTGCTCGTCGCCTTCGGCGAGATCGTCGAGGCCAGCACGCGGGTGGCGTCCTACATCGATCTGCGGTGCCGCCGCGAAGGTCTGGACATCCGGATCCCGTCCGGAGGCGCGCGGTGACGCATCCCGAGACCCCGCCGCCCCCGCGCCTCGGTCCGGCCGCCGACCACCGCGCCGCCGCCGAGGAAGCCGCCCAGCGCCGCGACTACGACCGCGCGCTGCGCGAGCGCTTCCGCGCCGTGCTGCGCGGCATGGAACAACGCGGTGTGCTCGAAGTGCGCCGCTCCCGGACCGCCGACGAGACGGTCGACGACGTCTCGTCGGTGCTGCCGCTGGAGGTCACCACCGAACTCCAGCCCGCCGCACGCAGTTTCGACGAGGTGGTCTACGGCGGCCGCACGGCCACCGAGGACGAGTACCGCAGGCTCGAATACGCCGACCGCTTCTCGGCCGAGGCCCCGCCTCCCGTCGCCGAACCCACCGAGCTGACGCCGGTGGAGACCGCGCCACGCACCCGCCGCAAGCTGCCGCCGCTGCCTGCACTATTGCGCGATCCGAAGTTCTGGGCCGCGCTCGCCGCGGTGGCCGTGCTCCTGCTGATCGTCTACGGCGCGATGCAATCCTGCGGCGCGCCCACCGCGCCGAAACCGCCGCCCGACATCCCGCCCCCGCAGCCGCCGCCCTCCAACGGCGATATCGACCGGCCGGACATCGGCCCCGGCCAGGACTCGATCTTCGCCCGGCTGCCCGCGCCGCTCGCCTTCGGCGGCTTGCAGTTTCTGATCGCCGCCGCGCTGCTGGTGTGGTGGCGGGCCCGGCGGCGTGGCGCGCTGGTCGGCGAACCGCGCCCGGTGGAGGTCGCCGCGAACGAACTGCTCGCGGGCCAGGCCGCGCTGTATCGCCGCTCCCGCGACCACGAGTACGTCGCGGCGAAACTGCGCGCGGCCACGCTACGCAGGCTGCGGCCGCTGCTCGGGATGGGCGCCGACGCGCCGCCCGACCTGCTCGTCGCGGCCGTCACGGCACGCATCGGCGCGGACCGGCAGCTGGTCGGGAACGCGTTCTTCGGCCCGGTGCCGGACGCGGGCGCGCTGCACATCGTCGCCGCACAACTGGAATGGATCGAGACGGAGATCGGATGAGCGAACGAAGTGAGCGAATCATGTGCCAGCGCGCGGCGCGCATGCCGCAGCGGAGCGCCAGCGAGGCGGAGGCATGAGCGACTATCGCCTCGCGCTCACCCGGCCGACGAGACGCGGGAACGCCCGCCGAGTACAGGAGGTCGGATGACCACGGACATCACGAAGGCCGCCACCGCCGAGCAGGCCGGTGCGGCGTTCGGCGCGCTGCGCGCGGAGATCGGCAAGGCGGTGGTCGGCAACGACAACGCGGTCATGTACCTCGTGCTCGCCTTGCTGTGCCGCGGTCACGTGCTGCTGGAAGGCGTGCCGGGCGTGGCGAAGACGCTGCTCGTCCGCGCGCTGGCCACCGCGCTCGATCTGGAGTACGCGCGGGTGCAGTTCACGCCCGACCTGATGCCCGGCGATGTCACGGGATCGCAGATCTACGACCCGCATTCGGCCGAGTTCACCTTCCGGCACGGCCCGGTGTTCACCAATCTGCTGCTCGCCGACGAGATCAACCGCACGCCGCCCAAAACCCAGTCCGCGCTGCTGGAATCGATGGAGGAGCGGCAGGTCTCGGTCGACGGCAAGCCGCAGCCGCTGCCCGACCCGTTCGTCGTGATCGCCACGCAGAACCCGATCGAACAAGAGGGCACCTATCCGCTGCCGGAGGCGCAGCTGGACCGGTTCCTGTTCAAGGTCGACATCCAATTGCCCGGGCGCGACGACGAATTCCGCGTCCTGCAACGGCACGCGGCCGGTTTCGACCCGCGCGATCTCGCGGCGGCCGGGTTGCGGCCGGTGGCCGGGCCCGCGCACATCGCCGCCGCGCGTGCCGCCATCGCCACCGTGACGATCAGTCCCGAGGTGCTGGCCTACACCGTCGACCTGTGCCGGGCCACCCGCACCGCGCCCGCCGTGCAGCACGGCGCGTCGACACGCGGCGCGACCGCGCTGATGGCGGCCTCGCGGGCGTTCGCGTGGTTGAACGGGCGCGGCTTCGTCACGCCCGACGACGTGAAGTTCGTCGCGGTGGCGGTGCTGCGGCACCGGCTGCACTTGCGGCCGGAGGCGGAGCTGGACGGTGTCACCACCGAGGGCGTCATGTCCTCGCTGCTCGGCTCGGTCCCGGTTCCGGTCTAGCCGTGGTCGTCACCGGTCGTCTGGTCACCGTCGCGGCGGTGCTCGGGTTGTTCGTGGCTGTCGTGCTGCCGTCCTGGTACGGCGTCGCGCTGGCGTGCGCCGCGCTGGCGATCGCGGTGCTCGTCGACCTGGTCGCGGCGGGCGCGGCGGGCGACCTGACGCTGACCAGGCCGGAGCTGACCGCCGTGCGGCAGGGCCGCGCCACCGAGGTGGAGCTCACCGTCGTGAACACCGGCGCACACACGGTGCGTGGCCTGCTCTGGGACGACTGGCCGCGCAGCGCGCGCACCGAAAACCGCAGGCACACCCTGGAACTCGCGCCCAACACCAAGGTGCGGCTGCGTACCTCGCTGCGGCCGGTGCACCGCGGCGACCGCGTCGCGGGTCCGGTGACATTGCGGCTGCTCGGCCCGCTCGGCCTGGCGGGCAGGCAGACCAGGCGCACCGTGCCCGCCCGGGTGCGGGCGCTGCCCGCGTTCCGCAGCGAGCGGCTGATGCGCTCGAAAGTGAAGCGGCTGCAACACCTCGAGGGCCGCAACGTCGCCAACACCCGCGGCCAGGGCAGCGAATTCGATTCGTTCCGCGAGTACGTCGCGGGCGACGATGTGCGCTCCATCGACTGGCGCGCCACCGCACGCGCCACCGACGTGCTGGTGCGCACCTGGCGCCCCGAGCGCAACCGGCATGTGCTGATGCTGCTGGACACCGGGCGGGTCAGCGCGGGCCGGGTCGGCGAAGGCACCCGTCTCGACGCCGCGATCGAAGCCGCGTTGCTGCTCGGCGGGCTGGCCGCGGCGGCGGGCGACGGCGTCGATCTGCTCGCCTACGACCGCACCGTCCGCACCGAGGTGCGCGGCGTGCGCGGCAACCGCCTGCAACTCCAGCTCATGCACGCGCTGGCGGGCGTGACCCCCGCGCTCGTCGACACCGACAGCGCGGGGCTGGTGCGCGCCACCATCGAACGGGCTCGCCGCCGCAGCCTGGTGGTGTGGTTCACCAGCCTGGACGGCGCGGCCGTCGAGGAGAACCTGCTGCCGGTGCTGCCCGTCCTCGCGCACCGCCACCGCGTCCTCATCGTCTCGGTGATCGACCCCGACGTCGCCGCGGCCGCCACCACCCGCGACGACATCTACGCCGCGGCCGCCGCGGAAACGATCCTCGCCGAACGCGCCCTGGTACAGGAATCCCTGCGCCGCAAGGGCATTGCGGTCGTCTCCGCACCCCCGGACCGCCTCCCCGAGGCGCTGGCCGACGAATACCTCGAACTCAAACAGTCCGGCTCCCTCTGAACCACCCGCCGTCCCCGGCTGGATTCACACACCCTTCGTACGCCTCACGTAGGCATCAGCCTTGTGAGGCGTGAGAACGGTCTGTGGGAACGCTCTCTACGCCACGCGGACGAGGCCGGGGGTCTGCGGGGCGAGGGCGCGGCGTTGGCGTTCGGCGACGATGGCGCCGAGGATCTGGATCGGCGGGTAGCCCTGTGGAACGGGCACGCGCAGGTGGGCGCAGAGGGCGGTGACCAGAGCCTGGCCGAGGGTCGCCTGGGCCGCCGGGGTGAGGGTGCGCAGGCGGGTCAGGTACTGGCGAATGGCCAGGGCGAGATCCTCCGGTATGCCGGAGAGGTCGAGGCGTGCGGCCCAGCCCACGAGCCAGGGCGGCGCGAAGGCGAGGGCGGGCGCGGGCAGTCCGCGCTGGGCGTGCACGACGACCGTGCCCGCGAGCACGTCGCCGACGCGCCGGGCGTTCGGGGAGCACATCGAGGTGATCACGGCGATGGCGCCGAAACCGCCGAGCATCCAGAAGTCGACGATGACGCCGGCCAGACCGCGCGTCATGGCGTGGCGGAAATCGATGGGCCCGCCGTCGGTGCGGACGACCCGCAGCCCGAGCGCCAGCTTGCCGAGCGACCGGCCGCGGCTGAGCGTCTCCCACGCCACCGGATAGCCGACCAGGACCGCGACGACGGTCGTCAGCATGATCGCGTCACCCCACGCCGGGTCGGCGCCGCTGCGCACCACCAGGAGGCCCGCGACGGCCACGCACAGCACGCCCAGCGTCAGTTGCACCACCAGGTCGATGAGGAACGCGGTGGCGCGTGTCGGTATCCGCGCGATCGGAAGCTCGAGGGCGACCGCTTCGCCGGTGGTGAACTCAGCCATCTCGATAGCATTCTTGCGACCGGCGGTAGTGGGAGGCAACCGATATGGACGTAGACGCATACAGTTACGCGCACCGGCGGTCCTGGGACCGGCTGGATCAGCTGTCGCGCAGGCGCAAGCTGAGCGGGGCGGAGTCCGACGAACTCGTCGCGCTGTACCGGCGGACGTCACAGCAGCTGGCCAGGCTGCAATCGCATAGTCCCGATCCGGAACTCATCGCCGGGCTCAGCGCCCTGCTGGCCAGGGCGCGCGGACGGGTGCTCGGCACCCGCGCCGACACCTGGGGTGAGATCGGTCACTTCTTCACCCACCGCTTCCCTGCCGCGGTCTACCGGGCGTGGCCGTGGTGGGCGTCGGTGGCCGCGCTGTTCGTCGCGGTCTCGGCATGGCTGGCGATCTGGATCGAGGGATCGGGCCGGGCTCGCGAGCTGTTCGGCATTCCCGCCGACAACTCCGCGGTCACCGCGCCGGGCGGCGCGTTCGAGACCTACTACACCGAGCACCCGAACGACGCGTTCGCCGCGCAGGTGTGGACCAACAACGCGTGGGTGGCGGCGATCGCGCTGTTCACCGGCGTGCTGATCCTGCCCGCGGTGTATCTGCTGTTCATGAACGCGATGAACGTCGGCATCACCGCCGGGCTGATGGCCGAGGCGGACCGGCTCGATTCGTTCTTCGGCTTCATCCTTCCGCACGGAACCCTGGAGCTGACCGCGGTGTTCGTGGCGGGTGGCGCGGGACTGAAGCTGGGCTGGACCCTCGTCGACCCCGGTCGGCTGAGCCGCATCGAGGCGGTCGCCCGGCAGGGCAGGGCGACGGCGACGATCGCGCTCGGTTTGGTCGGGGTGCTGTTCGTGTCGGGCCTGCTGGAGGGTTTCGTGACGCCGAGTCCGCTTCCCGCCCCGGTGCGAATCGGTATCGGCTTCGCGGCCGAGGCACTTTTCCTCGCCTACGTGTTCGGCGCGGGACGAAGGGCGGCGCTGGCGCAGGACGCGGCGGCGGCTTTACCGGTCGAAGAAGCGGAGAGTTGGCAGACAACCTCGGGCACACGCTGATCGGCGCGGCCTCGGACAATCGGCAGCAACGCCATGTATCAGATCGGTTGCGATATCCCCCATTTGAGTTCCGCTGGCCGCAGCGAGTCGCTGCTCAGCTGCGGCCAGCGTTACCGTCGACTCTACACAATCGTTATGCCCGCGCAACCCTCCACGCCGGTGGCGAGCGTATAAAGCAGCGCGCCAGCAAACCCCTCTGACCACACAGTTTTTCATACTGGCAGCTAACTCGTAGCTGACGCTCGATCGCCCGAATTTCGACCCTCCGAAACCCGCCCGAAGGGCACTCGAAAACCATTCGATCGGCCCTTCCACGCACCGAACAATGGGCTATGGAATGGTTAACCAAGGCATTTTTCGGGCACCGGTATGTATCTACAACAACGCATCTACCTGCGGTTTTGTCAACTCTATTTTTGATAACTACATGTTCCGGGAGTGAAAAGAGACCCGAAGTTTGTTTACCGCCGACCAAACAAGATCGACACCCGGTCGCAACGGCATTCGACGTACTCGCATCAGGCGGAAGTGGATGGTTGCCAGGCGCGGAATTGCGCGCCCGCACCCGAGTACCGAGCGGTACCCCAGCACCGAAACCGCAATCGAAAGCGGCCGTGTGACCTTCGCCTCACCGTCTCGCTCAGTGGGTCAAAAGGCCAGGGCCGAGCCGGTTTCGGGTACTGAAACGACGGCGTCCGGCCGAGCGTGAAAACCCGGCCGGACGCATTCAGGTGTGTTGACGATCACGCCTCCGCGAGACCGATTCGCGCGTGCACCAACCGCAGTGGGCGCGGCGCGAACCAGGCCGCCGGGCCGAGCAGCCGCATCGCCACCGGAACGAGCACACCGCGCACCAGCGTCGCGTCGATCAGAATGGCCAGCCCCGCGCCGAGTCCGAAGAACTGAATGAACCGCACGTCGCTCGTGACGAAGGCGAGGAAGCTGATCGAGATCAACGCCGCCGCCGTGGTCACCAACCTGCCGGTGCGAGCCAGCCCCTCGACGACGGCGTCGTGCGTGGACGCGCCCCTGTCGTGCATCTCCTTGATCCGGCTGATCACGAAAACCTCGTAGTCCATGGACAACCCGAATGTGATGCAGAACAACAACAGCAGCATCGACACGTCCAGCGGCGCGGGCGTGAATCCGAGCAGACCGGACAGGTGCCCGTCCTGGAAGACGAAGACCATCAACCCGAGCGTGGCCGCCAGGCTCAACACGTTCGACAGCAGCGCGCGCAACGGCTGCACGACGCTGCCGGTGAACAGGAACAGCAGCACGAAGGTGGTGAGCACGATCCACGCCACAGCCACCGGCAATCTCGATCCGATCGAAGCCAGGCTGTCGCGCAGCTCGGCGACCTGCCCGCCGACGAGAGCCGTTGCCGGAGCGGGCACATCGCGTACCCGGTCGACGAGATCGCGCGCCTCGGCCGAGTTTCGGTCGAGATCGGTGAGCACAGTGAGGCGTTGGGCGTCCGGCCTGGCGAACCGGGCGTCCGCGGGAGAACTCGCGGTGCGCTCGCCGCGGACGAAAGTGCCCGCGCTGGAATCGACCTGAGTGACGTGCGTCACTCGCGAGACCGCGGCCGCGTATTCGGCGAGCGGACCCGCCTCGACCCCCGAGGCCGTGACGACGGACAGCGCGTTGGCGTCACCGCCGCCGAAATCATCGCGCAGCGCGTCGCCGACCTGGCGCACGTCGGTACTGGTCGGCAGCACGCGATCGTCCGGCGTACCGAACTGGACGTTCAGCAGCGGCGCCGCGGCCAGCAGCAGCGCCGCCACCACCGGGATGCCGGTGACCAGCGGACGCCGCATCGCGAAGCTCGCCACCCCCGCCCAGAACGGCGCCGCGTCGCCGCGGATACCGCGCACGCCCGGGATCTTCCACGCGTCGGACTTGGCGCCGAGCGCGACGAGCAGCGCGGGCAGCGTGATCACGGCGGCCGTGGCCGAGATAGCGACCACACCGATGCCCGCGTAGGCGAACGAGCGCAGGAAGTACTGCGGGAAGATCACCAGCGAGGAGAGCGCCGCCGCGACGGTGGCCGCGCTGAACACGATGGTGCGCCCGGCCGTCGACACCGCGCCGACCACCGCGTCGTCGGGTGACGCGCCCGCCGCTCGCCGTTCACGGAAGCGGCTGACCATGAGCAGCCCGTAGTCCACGGCGAGGCCGAGACCCAGCGCGGTCGTCAGGTTCACCGCGTACACCGACACGTCGGTCATCGATCCGAGGATCGACAGCTCGGTGAAGGTGCCGAGGATCGCGACGCCGCCGACCACCATGGTGAGCAGCGCGGCGACCACATTGCCGAAGGCCAGCACCAGCAGCGCGAGGATCAGCGGCACCGCGATGCCCTCGGCCAGGCCGAGATCCGCGCCGATCTGTTCGGTGATGGCGTGGAAGATCGCGTTGGTGCCGCCGATCCTGACGTCGGCGATCGGGCCGTCGAAGCGGTATTCGGCGACGATCTGCTCGGCGATCTCGGTCTCCCTGGTGGGATCCTGATCGGCCCCGCCGGCCAGGATGACCGCGGCCGTGCTGTCGCCGGAGCGCATCGCGGGAGAGCCGGTGTCCCAGTACGACACCACGTTGACGAGCCGATCGTCGGCCGCCAGCCTGCGCGCGAGTTCCCTGCCGAATCCGGCGATCGCCTCGGCGTCGACGCTGCCCTGCTCGGCGCGGATCAGGAAGACGTAATCGGTGTCGGCGCCGAACTCGTCGGCCAGTTGCGCGGTGGCGGTGCTGGATTCCGCGTTCGGATCCTCCTGACCGCCGGGTTGCATCTTGCTGAACGCGGTGACGCCGAGCGCGCCGCCCGCGATCAGGGCGAGCACGCTCGCCACGAGTATCCAGCGAGCATGTCCGGCCACGTAGCGGCCGAGTCGTTCGAACATGTCGAGCCTCCAGTCGGGCATGTGTGCATGCGTAAACTTTGTGGGTGTTAACTTGCCACCGATGTGTGCGAGTGTCAACATCGAAGAGGTGACGACATCGGAATCAGCGACCGAACAGGCAGCGCGGCGCCCACACCGCGAAGGCCCCTATCACCACGGGGACCTGCGCAATGCCCTGGTGCACGCGGCCGCGGAACTCGCCGAGACCGGCGGACCCGAGGCGGTCACCGTCCGCGCCGCCGCCCGCCGCGTCGGCGTCACACCCACCGCCGCCTACCGGCACTTCACCAATCACGAGCAGCTGCTCGGCGCCGCGCAGGAGCAAGCGCAGCAGACCCTGTTCGATGCCATGGCCGAGACCATCAAGACGTTCCCGCCCGACGCCGACGCGGTGACCCGCCTGTTCGCGGTCGGGCGCGGATACATCGTCTTCGCCCTGCGCGAGCCCGGTCTCTTCCGCACCGCGTTCTGCAACCGCGAACAGGACGGCCCGGAGGACTGGGACTCCCCCGCCTTCGACCTGCTCTCGGATCTGCTGGACGAGCTCGTCGAGATCGGCTTCACCGATCCCGCGCACCGGCCGGACGCCGAGTTCGCGGCGTGGTCCGCGGTGCACGGCATGGCCTCGCTGCTCATCGAGCGGGCGCTGCCCGACCAGGGGCCGGAGGCGAGGGATCTGGCCATCGCGCGCACCCTCGCGATGATCGAGCGCGGATTGGCGACCGGGCCGAACGCCGCGGATTTCCACAGCAGTGCGCGGCGCGCAGCTATGCCTGACCAGGCGAACTGATCACCGCGGTGCGCACATCCTGTGGATAAACGGGCTGATGTCGGTGTGAGCGGGGCGCGGTTCCGTGTCCCCTGCGCGGCGCCGATCACGTATGCACAGGCCGGACGATGTGTCAGCACTTCATGAATAGGCGTTCTACCAGCGGAAACAATGCCTGGAACCAACGCGGCTCCGGCACTCACGCTGGTGCGCAAGGAGTTTCACGGACCATCGGGCGAGTTGTGCACAACCAGGCGCACATTCCCTGCGCCGCACACGTTTTCCACAGAAATGCCCGGGATATCCACAGGCTTGTGCGTGGTGGTCAGCCGACCCGCAAAACGCCGGTAACCGTGCCCTGCAACACCCGCCCGCTCGCGGTGACGAGCGGGGACATCTGAAGCGGATCGTCCACGATGGTGCCGGGCAGCGGCGTGTTCGAGACCACTGCTCCGGTGCCCGGATCGATGACGGTGAACGCGTAGCCGTCCAGTGGTGTGGTGACGTCGAGACCGCGCCTGGTCACCGTGTAGAGGTATCCGTCCGCGGTGGACAGGTGCGGCACGGCCGCGCTGCGGACGGTGTTCTCCCAGACCGTGCGGCAGCCGCCCGCGTCATCGATGTCGACCCGGGTCATCCCGCCCGCGAACGGCGCGCTCGGCGGCACGGCCGGGCCCGCGTCCTCCGGCACCGCGGGATACGGATAGCCGTAGGTGCTCGCCACGAACACCGACCCGCCGATGCCGATCGGCGAATTCTCGCTGCCCGCGCCGCCCTCGGTCAGCACCGGCTGTGAGCACACCGGCTGCCCGGTGCCCGAGGCGTAGACGAGCACCCGCACTTGTCCGTCGGCGTTGTCCACGATGGTGAGGTAATCGGCGCCGGTGCGCGGGCCGAAGTAGGTCGGGGTGGAGCCGGTGCCCCAGCTGAGCTGTCCCGGTTTACGCGCGGAGCCGCGGTCGTAGGCCGCGCGCCAGATCACCTCGGGCCGTCCGGACGCGTCGGCGTGGAGTTCGTAGAGGGCGTGCGTGGTCGCCACGGCGATCCGCCCGCTCGGCGCCGCCGAGATGCTGTTGGCCACCAGTTCACCGGCGGGCAGCGCCACCGTCGTCGCCACGCCCGCCGAAGTGACCAGGCCGACGAGTCCCTTGCCGGTGGCGAACCAGACGTTGCCCGACCAATCGGGCACCAACCCGGTCACGTTGTCGTCGGCGGGAATCGCGCCGGAGAGATCGGTGCGCGTGTCGACGCGCAGCTGCCAGCCACCCCCGGAGCCCTTGGCGTGCGCGACGCGCAACAGCGCGCGGTCACCGTCCACCACCACGAGACGGTCGGCGTTGTCCAGATAGGCGTACACGCCGCCGAGCAGGCTGCCCTTGGACAGTTCCAGCGAGGCGAGCGAGCGGCCGACCGGCCCGGCGCCCGGATCGAGCAGGTGCACCGTCGGCGCCCGCCCCACGATGGCGGTGCACAACGCGACGACGAGCCCGTCGGAGCCTTGAAGCAGCGTCGGGCACGCGGCGGCCAGCGGATAGGCGCCGACCCCGCGCAGGCCGGGCCCCGGCCCCGCCAACGGCGTCGCGTCCGAAGACCCCGCGTCGCCGTGCATGGTCGACGTGCCGTTCGGACCGAGGTGCGGATTCGGCGGCGCCAGCGGCCCCCACTGTTCGGCGGCCTGCGCCTGACCCGGCGCACCCAGCGCCAGCAGGCAGGCGGCGAACAGCGAGAGCGACCGTGCGTGCCGCGGCGGCACGCCAGAGGTGTTACCCATGGGAGTTACGTAATCAGACTGCGCGTCCGGGCGTCGCGAGGAGAACCTCGGCGGCCCTCACATCAACGCGCCGCCGTCGATGCGGATCTCGGTGCCGGTCATGTAGCGGCCGTCGTCGGAAGCGACCATCGCGACCACGCCCGCGATGTCCTCCGGCGTGCCGAGCGCGCCACCGTTGAGCCAGCCCGTCAGCCGCGCGAACAGGCTGTAGTCCACGCCCTCGGGCTGATCGAGGATCGACTTGGTGGTGATCCCACTGGTGATGCCCGCGGGCACGATGTTCACCGCGCGCAAACCCTGCTTGGCGTATTCCAGCGCGATCGAATGAGTGAACGAGCTGACCCCGCCCTTCGACGCGGCGTACGCGGCGAGATACGGCGCGGCGCTGTAGGCCGCGGTCGAGGACAGATTGACCACCACGCCGTGCCCCGAGTCCAGCAAGGCGGGCAGCGCGCTCTGCGTCATGAGGAAGGTTCCGGTCAGGTTGACCGCGATGACCTGGTTCCACGCGTCCAGCGGCATCTCGTGCGTCCGCGCGGGCTTCAGAATCCCCGCCGCGTTCACCAGCACATCCAGCCCGCCGAGAAACTCGAGCGCCGCGGTGGTCCCCGCCCGCACCGACTCCGCATCGGCGATGTTCACCTCGACCGCGCGAAACCGCTCACCCGCGTCCCCCGCCTTCTCCGCGGTGACATCCAACCCCGCCCGATCGATGTCGACCCCCACCAACTGCGCCCCCTCGTCGAGCAGCCGCAGGGCGATCCCCTGCCCGATCCCCGACCCAGCTCCGGTGACGACAACCCGACGACCCTCGTATCTACGCATGCCCAAAATTAGAACAGGTTCCTCCAAGGAATCAACCCGTTCCGGCACCACATTTCCCATTTCCCCACCTGAAACCAGTTCCAGAACCGCCCCACCCCACACCCCCGCGCAGCGCACACATATAGATAAGGCCCCCACACCCAGCCGCCCCACGAACGCCTCCCACCGAACCGCACCGACAACCCACTTCCCCCAACCCGCAGAACAGCCGCAACCCCCCATCGAAAGCGCCTAGTCGGACCCCACCAACCACCGCAGACGACACAAAGCATCCACTCGACGCCGACCGAACAGCCGCTCGCTACCAAGCCCCCTTCGGCACCCGCCAGATAGCGCGCCGCGCCGCCAACGCCCCCACCAGGCACCTATCGAACAGCACGCATCGGCACCCACCAAAAGTGCCCACTGGCACCTACCAAATAGCGCCCACTCGGTACCTACCAAGCGGGGGGCTAGGGGGCAGAGCCCCCAGGCGGGGCGTGGGGGGGGGGGGGGGGGAAGGAGAAAAAA